>CAZFVV010000037.1:0-44105 GCA_964522165.1 uncultured Calditrichaceae bacterium | reverse complement strand
CGGCCAACCGGGATCACTAAGGAATTTATTGTTTCTTTGTGATTCCTTTGCGTCTTTGGGGCTTAGCGGCAACTTTTAAAACAGCCTCTTAGCAATTCAAGCTCCCGGCTCCGGAGAATAATCGTTTGCATTTCAGGCAAAATGTAAACATCTTCCGCCCGTAAAAAAGGTAGATTGAGGCCATGGTAAACCCACAGCTCGAACATATCTGGAAAGAATTCAGCGCGAGGTTGAAAAGCTATATTGCCGGGCGGGTAAATGATGACATGCTGGCGGAGGACCTTTTACAGGAGGTTTTTCTGAAAATTCACAAAAACCTGGAAAACCTCCAAGACGCCCGCAAGCTGCAAAGCTGGATTTACCAGATCACCCGGAATACTATCACCGATCATTACCGGCAGCGGCGGACTCATAGCGAACTTTCCGAGGACCTGCCGGCCCCCGGGGAAGAAGTATCATCGGAGAGCGCGGAGCAGCGGTTGGCGCGCAGCCTGAAGGGGATGGTTAAATTATTGCCCTCTCCGTATCGCGAAGCGCTGTGGCTGACGGATTACAAGGGGATGACCCAGGTAGAATTGGCTAAAAAATCAGGTATTTCCGTCTCCGGGGCCAAATCGCGGGTGCAGCGGGCGCGGGCAATGCTGAAAGAGCTGTTTTTCCAATGCTGCCATTTCGAATTCGACCGCCGCGGAACCGTTATTGATTATCATCCCATATCGTGCAGTTGCTGCGCCGAACGGCAGTGTTAAGGGAGCGGATTCTAAGAGCGTGTTTGAAAAATCGAAAAACATGCCACAATGACACCAAGACACTAAGGTTGCACCAAGAATTTTAATGTTTTTTTGTGAATCTTTGAGACTTCGTGACTTTGTGGCGAATTTCCAAACACCCTCTAAGCGATTACGATGCGGGCGTCCACGATCTTGCACTGCTCCGGCTTCTCGCTGACGATAAAGGGGTTGATGTCCAGCTCTTTGATCATCTCGAAATCGCTGCTGAGTTGGGAGAGCCGCTGCAAGTTTTCGATGATAAAGCCGATGTTCACCGGCTTCTCTCCCCGCACCCCTTTGAGCAGGGGGGAATTGCGCAGGGAGTTGATCATCTCCAGCGCGTCCACCTCGGTTAGCGGCGCGATGCGGAAACTGACGTCGCGGAGCACTTCCACGTAGATGCCTCCTAACCCGAACATGATCACCGGGCCGCACTTGGCGTCGTAACTCATTCCTAACACCGTTTCCTTGCCCTCTTTGACCATCTCCTGCACCACGAACCCGTCGATCTGCGCCGAAGGGAAACGCATTTTCACGTTGGCGAGGATTTCCCGAAAGGCCTCCCGGATTTCCGCTTCGGTGCGCAAATCCACTTTCACCCCCCCGACGTCGGATTTATGGGTGATATCTTTCGAGAGCAGTTTCATCACAACCGGGCGATTCAACTGCCGGGCAAAGGCAATCGCGCCTTCCGCATTATGCACGGTACAGCATTCCGCTAATTGAAATCCGTAGGCTTTCAAAACATCGCGCACCTCGTCGCTGGAAAGCATGCTGCGACCATCTTGCCGGGCCTTGAGGAGAATCTCCTTCACCGTCTCTTTCTGTACCTCAAAGGTGCGGATTTGCCCCTTCTTTTTCTGCTGGAACTGGCGGTATTCTTTCATGGCCGCCAGCGCCCGCACCGCGGTTTCGGGGAAACGGTACACCGGAATTTTATGCTTTTCCAACTCCTCCACCCCACTCAATACCCCTTCATGCCCCATCAGGCAAGTGACCACGGTTTTGTTGGGAAATTTGCTGATCACCTCGGTAATTTTGTACGCCACGTCGATAGATTTGACCAGGATCGGGGTCACGAAGATCACCATCACCGAATCCACGTTTTTATCCTGCAATAAAATTTCCAGCGCCGCGCGATAGCTCTCCTGGTCGGCGGTGGCGATCATGTCCACCGGGTTGTTCACGCTGGCCTCTTCCGGGAGCATCTCGCGCAGGCGGCGTTGGGTTTCCCGGCTGAATTCTGCCACAGTCAACCCCTGGGCTACCAGGGCGTCGGTGGCTAAAATGGCCGGGCCGCCAGCGTTGCTCAGCACCGCCACCCTCTCGCCCTTGGGAAGCGGCTGGTGGGCAAAGGCCATCGCCAGGGTGAACATCTCCTCGATAGAAGCCACCCGCAGCACCCCGGCCTGGTGGAACATGGCGTCGATAGCCACTTCCGAATCCGCCAGCGCGCCGGTGTGGGAGGCTGCGGCCATGGCCCCGGCGCGGGTTTTCCCGGCCTTCACCACGATCACCGGCTTCTCTTTGGTAATGCGCCGGCAAATCTGGAAAAAACGCCGGGGATTGCCTAAGTTTTCCAGGTACATCAAAATCACCCGGGTATTGGGATCGGTGTAATAGTATTCCAGCAGGTCGTTGCCGGAAATATCCGCCTTGTTGCCCATGCTGGCGAACATGGAAAGCCCTAATTGCAGGTGGCGGGCTAACTCCAGCACCACCGCGCCCAGCGCCCCGCTCTGGGAAATGAAAGCGATGTTGCCCGGCAGCGGCTCCGCCGGGGCAAACGTGGCGCTCAGGCGCACCTCCGGGGCGGTGTTGAACACCCCCATGCAGTTGGGGCCGATCATGCGCATGTGGTACTGCCGGATTTTCTCCACCAGCTTCTTTTCCCGCTCGATCCCTTCCCCGCCGATCTCCCGGAACCCGGCGGAGATCACGATAATCCCCTTCACCCCTTTTTGCCCGCATTCATCCACCACCTCTAACACATATTCCTTGGGCACCAGGATGATGGCCAGGTCGATAGGCTCGGGAATGTCCAGCACGGATTTGTAGCTTTTCAAGCTGTACACGTAGGGAGATTTCTGGTTCACCGGGAAGATGATGCCTTCGAATCCGAAGCTGATCAGGTTGTGAATGATCTTGTGCCCCAGGGAACCCCGTTTGGTGGAGGCGCCGATCACGGCGATGGTTTTCGGTTTGAAGATGGAGTCTAAGATATGCGGCATGTTTACGCTGCTCCTGTGGTTTTTCGAGTTTCTCAGTGTTCTGGTGTTCGAGTGTTTTAGTGTTTTGGCTTTTAGGTGCTCTTAATTTTTGGAAGTTTGGTTCCTGGTTCCTTAACGATAACACCAGAACACTTGAACACCAGAACACCCGTAAACTTGAACACGTTTTTTAGAGAATTTGCTACCCAGGAGAGCTAAAAACAATGACGCCGGTTAGCTCAAAACATGATTTTCGTCAGGTCTGAAGAAGAGTGAGGGAAGCATCCATCGCGGCGGAAGAGGCTAAAGCGCCTGAAATTGATAATAACTTCAGTCACTTTAGTCACTTTTTCAGCCCTGCGCCGGTTTCACCAGCCCGGCAATGGCCAGCCCCGCTAAAAACCAGGCCGCCAGGGTATCCGCCGATTCCACTAAGATGAAATCGCCCGGGAAGCCCCACCAGTTCCAGTTCAGCAGAATATGGGAGACCACGGCAAACAGGCCTAAACCGGCCACAAATAGCGCTCGCGGCAAAACCCCGCGGATGGATCCGCCAGCCTTCCAGAGTACAAACGCGGCGATAACCGCCGCCAGAGCGTTCAGGATATAGCTGATCACGAACTGCATGGGATTGTTGGGGTCCTCTCCCCGGGAAGCGTACACCATCATATTGATATTGGAACCTTGTTTATATCTTTCGGCAAAGGCTTGCATGGCCTCTTCCTGCGACCCCGTTTCCTCGGAAAACCCCGGGTGATGATATACCCCGGTAGGGATTCCGTCATTCTTCAAAATCTCGGAAATTTGCTCCCCGCTGGGAATATTATGGATGACCATCATGTGCCAGGGCAGCACGGTGTAGGAAATGAACTGCCAGATAAAAATCACCACCCCGCCCACCAATCCGGCTATTATTACCTTTTTCATGGGTGTCTCCTGTAAATTGAGTGATTATTTATGTGAACTTATGTTCACTTTTGAATATTACCGCTTATGAGGCGATTTGTCAAGGGGGGAAATAAAATTTTCGGGCAAGTAAAAAAGCAAAAGGAAATGGAAAAGGTATGAAGATAAGGAGATGAAATCACAATCCGGTTGCGATTGGGAGCGGGATGTGTTAATATTTTCCGGTAATGGGAAATCAGTAAATCAACTCTACCGGGGGATAAACCAGGAAATGGTTAAGGAGTAAACCAATGCCAGAGAGCACTTTTAAAATTCAAGTACCGGAATCATTGCTCCAATTTGGTTATGATCAAACAGAGATACAACGGCGAGTAACCGAATGGCTGGTTTTATCTCTATTTACGGAAGAGCGCATTTCTTCAGGAAAAGCGGCCAAGTTGTTAAACATCAGCCGGGTTGAATTTTTAGCTTTGCTTCGCGCATACGGGATTTCTTTTGTTGACTATACCCCCGATGAATTAGCGGAAGAGTTTGCCGCGGTTGAAGCGTTGAAGGTAAAAGCAGCCAAATGATCGTTGTTTCCAACCCCCATTGATCGGAATGGCTTCTATCGAGCGTTTTGACGTGTTACGGCAGGCGAATGAGTAAAAGGCCATCACACATAGTCGGAGGATTGGCTCTTCCTCGGTCTCAAGCTTGGCCACGTTTTACCGGTGATTTCCGGGATCGATCTAAACCAGGAGCCTACCCGCGAGCCGGTGGACGCCGTGTAAACGCAGCCTCTTTATTCGCCGCTTACGCGGCTTTAGCAATGAAGCTGAAATCTAGCTTTGAAGCCTGTAAACCTTAAACCCGAAGAGATCATATCCTATGTTAATGGAATACATTCGCGCCGCGCTTCGCCATGCGAAGTATGAGATCTTGCCCGACGACGGCACTTATTATGGTGAAATTCCTGAGTGCAATGGGGTTTATGCCAATGCTGAAACGCTGGAAGAGTGCCGGGAGCAACTGCAAGAAGTTTTGGAAGAATGGATTCTCTTTCGGGTTCACCGGAATCTTACACTGCCAGTGATAGATGGCATTAAGCTGAGCATTAAGGAAGTTGCCTGATGCCGCCGTTGGGTCCCATTAAACGGAAAGACCTGGTTCGATGCCTCAAGCGGTTGGGCTTTGAGGGACCATACTCGGGAGGTAAACACCAATTCATGGTTAAAGGCGATATTACCATACACATCCCCAATCCTCATCATACCGATATAGGTGTAGGATTCCTGGCCAGAATCCTGCGTCAGGCTAAAGTAAGCAAAGATGAATGGGAAAAATTGTAAAAACCTTAAAACTAAAGTTCGCCTATGCAAACCGTCCAATCCGCCATCCGGCATAAAATCCGCATCGTTACCGCCGCGTCGCTGTTCGACGGGCACGATGCCAGCATCAATATCATGCGCCGCATTTTGCAGGCCTCCGGCGCAGAGGTCATCCACTTAGGACACAACCGCTCCGTGCAGGAGATCGTGGACTCCGCCATTCAGGAAGACGCCCGGGCCATCGCCGTGACCAGCTACCAGGGCGGGCACGTGGAGTTTTTCAAATATATGTACGACCTCTTGCAGGAACGGGGGGCCGGCCACATCAAGATTTTCGGCGGGGGCGGCGGCACCATTCTCCCGGAAGAGATGCAGGAGTTGCACGACTACGGCATCGCCCGCCTCTACTCCCCGGAAGACGGGCGCAAGATGGGCCTGCAAGGGATGATCAACGACCTGCTGGAAAAAGCGGGCCCCGCGGCTAAAACCGCCGTCCTCGGCAACGAAACAGCGCTGATTCAGGAACGCAACGTGGTGGCGATTGCCCAAACCATTTCATTGATCGAAAATTTCCCGGAGGAGGCGGAAGACCTCGTTAAAGAACTTCACCGGATTGCCCGGGGGAAGAAAATTCCCGTGTTGGGCATTACCGGCACCGGCGGGGCGGGCAAATCTTCCCTCACCGACGAACTGGTGCGGCGCTTCCTGGCGGATTTTCAGGAAAAAAGCGTGGCCATCATCTCCGTGGATCCCTCCAAGCGCAAAACCGGCGGGGCGCTGTTAGGCGACCGCATCCGCATGAATTCCATTTACCACCCCCGGGTGTACATGCGCTCCTTCGCCACCCGCCAGGCGCACCTGGCGCTCAACAAACCGATTTTGGAAGCGATCAACGTGCTGAAAGCGGCGGAGTACGATTTGATCATCGTGGAAACCGCCGGGATCGGGCAGAGCGACACCGAGATCACCGAAGTGGCGGACGTCTCGATCTACGTGATGACCCCGGAATACGGCGCCGCCACCCAGTTGGAAAAGATCGACATGATCGACCACGCCGACCTCATCGCGCTGAACAAATTCGACAAACAGGGCGCCTTAGACGCCCTGCGCGACGTGCAGAAGCAATTCCAGCGCAGCCACGGGCTGTGGGATAAAAATCCTTCGGAAATGCCGGTGTACGGCACCATGGCCTCGCAGTTCAACGACCCGGGAACCAACACCTTCTACCGTGTGGTGATCGACAAACTGGTGGAGAAATTGGGGCTGGACTGGCAATCGCACTTCGAGATTACCGGGGAGATGAGCAAAAAAGTGTATATCATTCCCCCGGAACGGGTGCGCTACCTCGCAGAAGTGGCCGATATTGGCGACCGCTACCGGAAATACGTGGATAAGCAGGTTGACCTGGCCCGCAAAGCCTACCGCTTGAAAGGGGCCATCGAGCTGCTGAAATCTCGGGGGCAAGACACCGCGGAGATGGAAAAACTTTTTGCGGAGTTAGACCGGGAACTGGATAAAGATTGCAAAGAGATTTTAGACGCCTGGGAAGAAAAGCAGAAAAAATACGCCGGGGAATTCTTCACCTACGAAGTGCGCGGCAAAGAAATCAAAGTGGAAAATTTCAGCGAGTCGCTCAGCCGCCTGAAGATTCCCAAAATCGCCCTGCCCAGGTACCGCGACTGGGGCGACATTCTGCAATGGGCGCTGACCGAGAACGTTCCCGGCGAATTTCCCTACACCGCGGGGGTGTATCCCTTCAAACGCACCAATGAAGACCCCACCCGCATGTTTGCCGGGGAGGGAGGGCCGGAGCGCACCAACCGCCGCTTTCATTACCTCAGCCACGGGATGCCCGCGGCGCGCCTGAGCACCGCATTCGATTCCGTGACCCTTTACGGAAACGATCCCGATTACCGCCCGGATATTTACGGCAAGGTCGGCAACTCCGGGGTGAGCATCGCCACCGTGGACGACGCCAAAAAGCTCTATTCCGGCTTCGACCTCAGCAGCCCCAACACCTCAGTGTCTATGACCATCAACGGCCCTGCCCCGATGCTGTTGGGATTTTTCCTGAACGCCGCCATCGACCAGCAGTGCGAGGCGTACATCCGCGAAAACGGTCTGGAAGCGGAGGTGGAGAAGAAAATCGCCGCGGTTTACCGGAAAAAAGGCCTGCCCCGCCCGGAATATAACGGTAAGCTTCCCAAAGGCCACAACGGATTGGGGTTGATGCTGCTGGGCGTGAGCGGCGACCAGGTGCTGCCCCGGGAAACTTACCAGAAGATCAAAGCGGAAACTATTTCGGTGGTGCGGGGAACGGTGCAGGCGGATATTCTCAAAGAAGACCAGGCGCAGAATACCTGCATTTTTTCCACCGAATTCGCCTTGCGCATGATGGGCGACATCCAGCAATACTTCACCGAAAACAAAGTGCGCAATTTTTACTCCGTTTCCATCTCCGGCTACCACATCGCCGAGGCGGGGGCCAATCCTATCACTCAGTTGGCCCTCACCCTGGCAAACGGCTTTACCTTCGTGGAATATTACCTCAGCCGGGGTTTGAACATTGATGATTTTGCGCCCAACCTCTCTTTCTTCTTCAGCAACGGGCTGGACCCGGAATACGCGGTGATCGGGCGGGTGGCGCGGCGCATCTGGGCCAAGGCGATCAAATACAAATACAAAGGCAACGCCCGCTCGCAGATGCTCAAATATCACATCCAGACCTCCGGGCGCTCCCTGCACGCGCAGGAGATCCAGTTCAATGACATCCGCACCACCTTGCAGGCGCTCTACGCCATTTACGATAATTGCAACTCCCTGCACACCAACGCCTACGACGAGGCGATCACCACCCCCACGGAGGAATCGGTGCGCCGGGCGCTGGCAATCCAGTTGATCATCAACAAAGAATTGGGGCTGGCGAAAAACGAGAATCCCCTGCAAGGCGCGTTTATCATCGAAGAACTGACCGACCTGGTGGAAGAGGCGGTGCTGGCGGAATTCCGGCGCATCACCAATCGCGGCGGGGTGTTGGGCGCCATGGAGACCATGTACCAGCGCAATAAAATCCAGGAAGAATCGCTCTATTACGAATCCTTGAAGCACAACGGCAAGCTGCCGATTATCGGCGTCAACACTTTTTTAAGCAGCAACGGTTCGCCCTTCCAAACGCCCCGGGAGGTCAGCCGCTCCACCGCGGAGGAGAAGGAGTTCCAGATCCAATCCCTGCGCGCCTTTCAGGAGCGCAACGCCGCGGAAGCCAAATCCGCTTTGCAGCAGCTAAAAAGAGCGGCGGTGAATAATCAGAATGTTTTCACGGAGCTGATGGAGGTTTGCAAGGTGGCCTCGTTAGGGCAGATTTCCGCGGCGCTGTACGAGGTAGGCGGGCAGTACCGGAGGAATATGTGAAAGTGCACAAAAAAATTTCTTTACCAAAGGAGGAATCTTGAGCAACTATATTTTTACGGTAGCTATCGAGCCTGATGAGGCAGGCTTTCATGCCTACGTTCCTGCCCTGCCGGGATGCCATACCTTCGGAAACACGGTGGAGGAAGTGCGCGCCAATATCGCCGAAGCCCTCGAGCTGCACATTGAAGGTATGGTTGAAGACGGCGAGCCTGTTCCGATAGAGCGTGAACCATTCTTTATTACCCGTCTTTCTGTGCCGGTAGCGGTATGAGCAAAAAACTCCCCCGGGTGAATTGCGAAGAATTAATCCGCGCCCTCGAACGTGCAGGTTTTGAAAAAAAACGGCAAAAAGGCAGCCATTTGCATTTGGTGCGGGCAATTGATAAAAAGCGGGTAACCGTGCCGGTGCATAAAGGTAAACCGTACCCCCAGGCACTCTCCGCGCTATCCTGCGAGATGCAGACATCAGCATTGAAGAATTTCGCAATCTGCTGTAGCGGTTAGAATAAGGAGAAAAGTAACGTCCGTCGAGCAACTGATCCGAATTCGATCTGTTAAAGTTCTGAAGGGATTCCTGGTACGTTTAGAGTTTACCGACGGGACTCACCGGGAAATAGACCTCGAACCTTATCTGCATGGTCCCATATTCGAACCGCTACGAAACGACGCCGATATGTTCAACTCGGTTAAAGTTGACAAACGCATGGGTACCATTGTCTGGAATAATGGAGCGGATATCGACCCGGATGTTCTCTATTATGGTCTTAAGCCGGCCTGGATGGAAGAGGAAACAGAAATTCCTGTAGCAGAAAAAGCAAAGTGATTTTCAGATTTTGTTAGCCGGCCGCCAAATCCCGGTGGTAAAATGCGTAACATGAGTTAGGAGTGAACCATGCCGCCCGCCCGGAATAAATCCCTCTGGCCGGTTGCATTTGCAGCCGTCGCCGTCACCCTGATCATTGTGATGGGTATTCTTGCAAACCGGCTGATTAGCGAGCCAGTGCGCCTGATCGAAGACGGCATTCGCTACGTCGGCAGCGGGATTGTAGAAGTGTACCGGGACGGCAAGAAATTGGTTAAAAAAATATCCGCCCCGGAAATGAGCCGGCGCTTTGAATCCTACCTGGCCCGCGGCCAGCAGGTGCAGGAGATGGTTGTCTATCGCAGCGAACGGCTGGAGTATGACGAGTTGAATTTAGCCCGGGGGGTCAGTACCGCCCGGGTGGCTTTTCTGGCCCCGGTGGAATACACTTATTACGTGGATATGAGCAAAAAATGGGAAATGAGTTTTGAAAACGGCCTGCTGAAAGCGGTAGCGCCTCCGCTGCAATGCCAGCGCCCGAACATCCGCTGGGAGCGGCGTAAAGAGTTCATCGACTCCGGATATCTCATTTTTGATGAAGAAGGATATTTGCAGCAATTGAAAGACCGCTTCCCGGTCACCGCCGATTCCCTGGCAACGAGCCCGTCCTATTACACCGACGCGCGCAAGCAAGCGCGCGAAAGCATCGCCCATTTTCTGAATAACTGGATTTCCAGCGAATTGAAGGATGAATACGAAGTGTTGGGCATTGCCATCCGTTTCGAGGATGAAGCGGAATTCAGTGAAATCTATCCCTCCCAGTCGAACAGCTACATCGGCATCATCCGGGAGAAGAAATAGCTGCGCCGCAGGGCTGGTGTTGCAGGGCATCAAAAAGCCCTACGAGTGCTCCACTTTCTCCCGGTTCCCTTTACAGGCATAGACAATCGCGTTGTGGAATTCCGCCAATCTCAATTTCTTTGAATGCAATCTCAATCCACCAAGCTCCATCAATACCTTAATGTGATCAGAATTAACCCCATGTTCCCGGCAGACTTCTTCTAAAATGCGAAATTCCTCCCGGCGGCGGTCGGCAATTTTGTTTTTCGGAATCAGGAAGAGCGCGACAATCGCCAAAATTAGAAGAATGAGCGCCGCCAAGGCCGCCCGCCGCAGGTATTCCCCCTTCAGCTTTATTGCCAGGAGAATGCCGATAGCCAGCGCAATTCCTGCGCTGGAGGCCAGGTACCCCAGCAGGATTGCCGGGCCGGCCAGACCGCTGCCGGCGGGAATGCTGAGCTTCCCCAGCGCCCCGCCGCACCTGCCTCCAGCCAATAAATTCCTGCAGGCAGGGAGAGCGAGGCGTTGCCCTCCGGCGTTACCTGTCCCGGCGCCGGAGACGCTGCAACGCGGTTCGCCGCCGGATCGTAAACCAGCAACTCTTGCGGTTGAAGCGCGTAGCCGGTGTTGCTGTCCATAAAACGCAGGTTAACGGGCTGAAGCGGCGGGTGTTGGGCAAAAACGCCGCTCGCCCCCAAAGTTAGGATCACCCCGGACTGCCGGCAGAATGGATAAAACTTCTTGGCCATGATAAATCTCTCCTTGTTGCTGAACCGGTGGGAATGTACCCATAATTTAGCCTGATTTCACGGGGAGAAAATTCCTGCGGCCATTTTTTTGACTCTGAAGTGGGCAGGAGTGGGGCAGGGGCAGGAGCAGGGGCAGGAGCAGGGGCAGTGAACAGCAAGTAATGCGCAGCGAGCGAAGTTATTGCTTACTGACTACTTGCCTACTGCAAAGCGGTTGTTTTAAGGGCGGATTGTGGTTATTTTCGGTTCACCCCATGGAAACCGGCCGGGGGTTTTGGCTCCGGTGAAATCAAATTTCAGGAAAAGTGAACCCTATGGATAAAAAACAGATTGCGCAGATATTACGGGAAATGGCCCTGATCCTGGAAATTCAGGGCGAGAACATCTTCAAAGTGCGCGCCCACGAAAACGCCGCCCGCGCCCTGGAAGGGCTGACCGCCAGCCTGGAAAAACTGGTTGTGAGCGGGGAAATCCGGGAGATCAAGGGCATCGGCGAGGCCATGGCGAAAAAGATCCAAACCCTGCTAACCGGTGAAGAATTGCCGGAATACCGGAAATTGAAAGATTCCCTTCCCGCGGGGCTGTTGGAAATGGCCAGGGTTCCCGGGATGGGCCCCAAAAAAATCAAAGCGGTTTGGGATGAATTGGGAATCAGTAGCGTGGAGGCGTTGGAAGCGGCCTGCAAAGCGGATAAAATCTCCGGCCTGAAGGGATTCGGCGCGAAAAGCCAGGAGAAAATTCTCCAGGGCCTGGAAATGCTGAAAAAATACCAGGGCCAGTATTTGATTTCGGAAGCCCGCCCGGAAGCGCAGGCGCTGCACCAGGCGCTGAAAAAATTCCCCGGGGTGATCCGCTGCGAAATCGCCGGCAGCCTGCGGCGTTGGAAAGAGATCGTAAAGGACATCGACCTGGTGGCCAGCGCAGCGGAGACGGAGCGGGCGGCGATCATGGACTATTTCACCACCCTCCCGGCGGTTGCAAGCGTAGTCGCCAAAGGCAATACCAAATCCACCGTAACCCTGAAAAACGGGATGAACGCGGACCTGCGCATCGTCTCCGATGAAGAATTCCCCTACACCCTGCACCACCTCACCGGCTCCAAAGAGCACAACGTGGCGCTGCGCCAGCACGCCATTAAGCGGGGACTGAAAGTGAGCGAGTACGGGCTGTTCCGGGGAGAAGAAAATATTCCCTGCAAAGATGAAACGGAGATTTTCCGCAACTTAGGCATGGCCTACATTCCCCCGGAACTGCGGGAAGATTACGGGGAGATCGAAGCGGCGTTGGAAAACCGCCTGCCCAAACTGGTCGAAGCGAAAGATATTCGCGGGATCATCCACGTGCACACGGATTGGAGCGACGGGGTGAATACCCTGAAGGAAATGGCCCGCGCCTGCCAGAAGTCAGGCTACGAATATTTAGCAATTTCCGACCACTCCAAAGCCGCGGCCTACGCCGGGGGGCTGAGCGAGGAGCGGGTGCGCCGGCAGCAGGATGAGATCGAGCGGCTGAATGCGGAACTGCAAGGTTTCCGCATTCTCAAGAGCATCGAATGCGATATTTTGGCCGACGGGAGACTGGATTTTTCCGACGAAGTGCTGGCTACCTTCGATTTGGTAATCGCCAGCGTGCACAATAAGCTGAATATGGCGGAGAGCGAGGCGACGGAGCGGATTCTCAAGGCCATCCGCAACCCTTACGTGACCATCTTAGGGCATCTCACCGGGAGGCTGCTCTTGGAGCGGGAGGGGTATCCCCTCAACCACCGCGCGGTAATCGACGCGGCGGCGGAATTAGGGGTTTGCATCGAAATCAACGCCAATCCCCGCCGCCTGGACTTAGATTGGCGTTTCTGCAAATACGCGCTGGAAAAAGGGGTGATGTTAGCCGTCAATCCCGACGCGCACCGGGTTTCCGGTTTTGGGGACATGGAATACGGCCTCGGCGCGGCCCGCAAAGGCTGGCTGGCCAAAGAAAACGTGCTCAACACCCGCTCCGCGGAGGAGGTGCTGGCCTTCGCCCGGAAGCGGCGGCTGAATGGCTAAATGGCTGGATGGTTAAATGGTTGGATGGTTGGGTGGTCGAAAGTAAAGCCATCCAGCCATCCAACCATGTAGCCATTTAACCATCCACCACCAATTCCCAACCCTCAATTCGCCTTCACGACCTCAAAAACCCGCATGGAAGTTTCCCAGGAGCTTAAATCCACCGCCGCCGGCCGGGCGCCGCGGGTAGCGCCTAACGCCGCCTGGTCTAATAATTTGCCCAACGGATTGTTCGCGGAGGTATGATCCACTCCCACCCCGCCGCGCACCGGCGGCTGGGTCAATACCCGGAAATCGGCCGGCTCCCGGGTGGCGAATACCTTGATAATGTCTTTCACCGTTTCCCGGCCCTCCGGAATGTAGGTTTCAAAGCGCCTTACCAAAAAAGAATCGGCTTTGAGAAGCTCGCTGGCCCCTTCCGGGTGGGGATAGATCAGCGACACGCTGCCGTCGGTAGAAATGTCGAGAATGGAGATATACAGATTCTCCTTCGAGGTATTTTCAACCCGGCACTCGAAAAATTCGCCTTCCCGAAGCGTGGCATCTTTTTGGGAAACAACTTTATAAGGATCCCGGCTGGCCGCCCCGCTAACCGCCGTGAGGGTAAATTTGATCCGGTTTTGCGAATTGGGATTTTCCACCGCCAACAGGTTATACCATTTCGCCCAGGCGGTCATCTGGTCTTTGACGCGTTTCACCGCGTCGGGGTCGCTCACCGCCACGGAGTTGGAAAGCACGTAGGTATCCCCGTTCTCGATCACGATGCGGCCATCCTTCTCGCGCAGCAGGAGGTGATAATTGCGCTCCTGAGGCATCACTTCTAAGTGCTGAAAACCGTCCAACTCCGCCTTTGCCGCCTTCAACACCGCGGAGGAGGCCAGGTCTTTGTAATAAATGCGCAGCTTCATATCCGGGTAATTGCGCCGGGTTTCCACGGCCCGGGAGAATTCGGGGATTTTGCTGCCTTTTACATATTTGGCGGTGGAATTGAAGGCGCTGACCTCGGTTAATTCAAGCTCCGCAATCGCTTTGGTTAAATCGCTGAATTCTTTGCTGCCCGGGCTGAAGACGTGGTAAATCGAGCCTGTGGTAAGCCCCTGGGCCTGCCCGGCGTTCAGGGCGACCTGGGCGGCGCCTTTGGGAGAGGCCAGCACGTAGGGCTGCGCCAGGCCGGTTCCATCGTTGAAAACGAATTTATCGATGTCCGCGCCCTCCAGCTGGGGCAGTTGGTTGGGATAGTACGCGTTGACGCTTCCGCGCACCGCATCGATAATATCCCGCCAGGTGGTTCCCCCCCCGGCTTTGCGCAATTCTTGGGTTAAAAAGAAGGTTAACGCGCCGTTCTCTTTTCCATTGGCATAGTGCTCGAAGGAACTCTGTTTGGAAAGGCATCCCGAAACCAGCACGTAATTCAGGTTGGCCGGGCGCAGGTCGTTCGCTCCCTGGCTGGCCCCGCGGGTTTTCAAGGCGTAGGAAGGCGCCGGGGGCGGGGTGCGCTCATCGGGGGGAATGTAGCGCCGGATGCCGGACCCCCGGGTAATGGTGCCGGAGTGGCAGCTATCGAAAATGAAGGTGATATTTTTGGTTCGCTGGTTCAGGAGCGCCAGCAGGCCGTTCAACTGATCATCGCTGACGTCGTAAACCCCCTCGGTGCGGCTGTCGTAGGGCACGATGGTTTCGTCCCAGCCGTCGTCTTCATCGCCGTCCGGGGCGGGCTGATCTTTCATTTGCGAGCCGTGCCCGCTGTAATGGAACACCACGATGTCGTCTCGCTGCGCCTGGCCGATCAAATGCTCCTGAATTGCTTTCACGATATTGGCGTGGGTGGCCTGCTCGTTGATCAGCACTTTAATATTCTCTTCCTTGAATTCGTACTTGCCGATGAGCAGCGCCTTCATGTTCTCGATGTCGTTGACGCAGCCCGCCAGGTCGGAAATTTTGTCGCTTTTGTAATCGTTGATGGCCACCAGCAAGGCTAACTTGATCGGTTCCCGGGTCGGCTCGGCATACTGAACCTGCATTACCGGCGCTTCCGCTTCCGAGCCTCCGGCCGCGGCGTTCTCATTAGGCGCGCCGGAATCCCCGCCGCTGTTGCAAAATAAGATCAAAAAAACGCTGCTGACAAACACACTAAACTGCACCATTCGCTTTTTCATTGAACTCTCCTCTAATTATTATTGGCAATCTCCACGCCGACGAATATCCCCAACGCCAGGCCGGCCGGAAAAGCCAGTTTGCGAAGCATCTTGCTGTACCAGGGGTCGCCCTGGATTTCGGTGATGCGCTTGTACATATCACCGCGAGCTTCCAAAGAGCTGTTCATCTCTTCCAACACCTGGATCTTCTTATCCTTGACTTCGATAACCCCCTCCAACTCCGCTACCAGTTGTGTCTGCAGTTCCGCCTGGCTGCGGTAACCGGCCAGGGTTTTTTCGTATTCCGGCTGCAGCTTGATCATCCGGGCGTAGTCGCTGATCCATTTGCCGGTGAGAATGAACCCGGGCACCTGGTTGGTTCCCATCGCCTTGAGGGTGACGTCGGGGGTGAGGGGAATATTCAACGCCGTCAGGCCCGAACCCGTCCCTCCTTCCAAATCGCGGGAGCGGGGCTGCCAGAGCGGGCCGGTTCGTTCGGTGATGGTTTCAATGGAAAAATCCAGCGAGGAATCCGGGGCGCTCAAAACCTGTTTCAGGGATTCATCGTTGCGTTCCAACTGTGCCTCTAAACGGGATTGCAACGATTGGGTGGTCTGAATGGGCTGGTCTTCAGTTACCTGACCCCAGGCCGGAAAGCACGCTGCGACCGCGAGAAACACTGCTGCGGGTATGCTGCTCCAGCACCGCCAGGGCAGAATCGACGTCGAGAAACGTGTTTTTGATTTCATCAAGGGATCCTTCATTTTGTTGAATGGTTTGCTGGGTTTGATCCAGACGCTCTTTCAGCGCGGCGATCTGGTCCAGCCGCTGCTTCTCTTCTTCGTTCAGCTTTTGATATTCCTGTTTCAGCGTAGCGATATGCTTCTCCGCCTGCTCGATCTGGTTCTTCAATTCCCGGATTTCCCGGGCTTTGTCGCTGAAGAAGTGTTCGTACAGCGACGATCCCAGCGCCAGCACGGCAACGATCACGGCGATGGCAACGGCGTTGGATTTTAACTGCGCTAACAGACTCATACGGCTCTCCTCGGTTAGATGGGGTATTGGAATGGGGTTTGGGTGTTATGGCGTTATAGTGTTTTCCGCAGTGCAGCCGCGGCCTTGCCAAAGGGACGCCTTTCCAATCGTAGATTCCTTCGGAAAGGAATCTACGATTGGCGTAAATGCTCAAGTGTTCTGGTGGTGGAATGTGATTCTTAAAAAACCCGAAAACTCGAACACCCGCGCACTAAAACACTTGAACACCAAAACACTACTCCTCGATCACTTTGAGATATTGCAAGGGGTAATAACCCTGGAGAGACGCCCAGGTTCGCCGGGTGTTCAAAATCACCCGGTGGGCGCTGCCCAGCGCTTCGTACACGTTGGGATTGCCGTCCTCCCGGTAACCGACAAACAGAACGATGTGCGAGCCGGGCTTGTTCAAGGCGTCGCCGGGCTTCATATCCGTAAACCAGTTGTATTTGGGGCGCCCGGCGACTTCCCGCATATTGGAAGTGCCCCGCTTGCCCTTCAAACCCCAGCAATAGGAGACGAAGCCGGAGCAGTCGATCCCGGTGGTGCAGTCGGTTACCCCGTGGCGGCTGTAAGAACCGGCGGCCTGGCCGGCGGCTAATTTGCGGTCGAATTGCTCCGGGTGATCCATACCGCCCCAATCGTAAGCAACCCCCACCACGGTTTCCCCAGGTTTAAAATCGCTCTTGTAAGGTTGATTTTGCGGGCAGGTCGCCCGGGTGTTGCTCTCCTGGCAAACCCAGCGGTGTTCCGCCACCTGGCGGGCGCGTTCGATCATCTCCTCGCGAGTAACCGGGTCGAGTTTGTCAGCCCGCTGGGTGGTCTGGCCGAGAAGAAACACGCCACAAGCTAAAGCCGCAAGCATTTGGATGATTCGCTTCAACATCAATCGGTCTCCTTTTGTGCCCAAAGAATTTCAAGACCTCAAAGGTTCCTAAAACCTTTGAGGTCTATGGCGTTCATAAGAGAAACTTGTTCCTTTTCAATTGGTATCCCAAACGTAGATTACCACCTTGCTCTGCTGAACGGCCATCTGATAGACCCGGCCTTCTTTCACCCGGAATTGATCGATGGGAAGGGCAAAGTAGTCCAGGGATATGTCTTCGATCCGGGCAGTCAGATTTCCGGCAGAATCGTATTTGCGGATGATCTTTCGTACTTGAATGGGGTCTCCGCCGGAGGAAACTTCCAGGGCGACGTAGGTATTTCCCCCTGCATCCGCGCCCAAGTTTTGCAGGGAGACCAATGTTTCCGTATCGCTTTCCCACTGGATTTGCAAAGTGTCCGGCGCGCCCCGCGCCGGGGCTGAGCGGGTAACTATTCCCCGGTTTCCTCCCAGCCGGCGGGCTGGCGTTTCCTGCCGCAGCGACTGGTTTTCCAGCGGCTCTACCTGGCCCGGGGCATTTACCCGGAAAACCTCTTCGCCATAGAGCATCTCGAACCGGGCTTCTCCTTCTACGAAACGCACGCTGCCGGCAGCGACCCCTAACGCTTCCTCGCGAATGAATTTTCCCATCGAATCGTAATACACCAACCGCTCCCGCAGCGGATCGCTGATTACGAAGCCGCCGTCCGGCAGAACGTCGAAGCTGGCCGGCCCCTGGGGCAGCTCATCCTCCGCCCCGGCGGTGACGGTGAGGGCCTGCGGGTCGAGCGCCGCGCCCTCCGCGGCATAAACTTGCACCGGTATCTCCACAGTGCGGCTGACGGCGATCTCGCGAATCCCCGGCTGGCCGCCGGGTTCGCTGCAAAACGTGAACAACAGCCCGGAACATAGGGCTATGATGAAAAAAAGAGATTTTCTCATATTGGCTTATCTCCCGAATATCGAAAAATCACTGTGTCATATCCCGTGAATCCTGTACATCCTGTCAAAAAGTTGTTTCCTAATAGGTCTATTATTTCCGCCGGATGAAAATGAATTCCCCGTCCTCGTCGCCGGTCTCCCGGATCACCCCGAACTGGGGCACCTGGCTGTTGGGGCTGTTATTGATAACCGGCTCGCGCAAGCTGGAGAATAATCGTTGCGCCGGTAAATAATTATCCGAGTTCTCCTGCAACCTCTTGATAAAATATTTGACAAACTCGCTCTTATCCGGCACTTCTTTCATGGCTCCGCTGGTCATCGCCTTCCGGCTGGGATATTTATATAACTCCTCGGTGGCGCGGTCGGGGCGGTCGGCGCTGCCGCCAAAGGCATCACGGGTTTTAAAAATGCCCCCGCTGAAACAGGCGTCAGAGATCAGCAGGGTGTGTTTGCTGCGAATGCCGGTGATATAATCCCGGAGAATACCGTTCGACAGCCAGGATCCACGAGAATTTTTCTTTGTATCCGCCGGTAACCAGAACCCCTGGTTAAACTGCTCATCCCAGTAGCCGTGACCGGCGTAAAAAATCAGCAGATTATCATTGGGAGTCACTTTCTCCACTAATTTATCCAATTCGTCGGTGATTTGCGCTTTGGTAGGATTTTTCAGAAAAACGATGTCCTGCGGATCGAAAGTATAATAGCCGGTGAGGGCATTGATGATATTCTGGGCGTCCTGAAGCGGGTAATCCAGATCTTTAACGCCGTCATCGATATAATCCTGCACCCCGATGATCAGCCCGTAAAAACGCCCCGGGCTGGAGAGCGTGGCAGGCCCGCCGGTTGCGGCCACCGGGCGAGAGCCCCGCGTGGCCTGCGGATCGGGGTCGGGCTGGGTAGCTCCCGAAGGAAAGTGCGTCGGCGAAGCCGGGGCGGGTTTGGGCTGCTGCGTTACGGGCTGGGGGGTAACAACCGGCTCGGCCGCCTGCAAACCGCCGCGAATGCTGATATTTCGATAGGCGATAAATTTTTCGCTAATATTCTGGTTGCCGTAAACGATGAAGCCTACGTACCCTTTGCGGGGAAAATCGGTGTTGCCGATAATTCCCCGGGCCATTTCCTGGCCGTCCACGGAAAGAGTGATATCCTGCCGGGTGAGGGTAATCCGGTAACGCTGCCATTGGTCTAACTGGATTACCTCCCCTTCATAGTCGCTCAGTTCGGAGTCCAGCCAGTTTTCATAAAAGCCGGTGCGGAACCAGACGTCTTCATCCCAGGCGGTCTTGACCGTCAAGGCGTCCGCCCCCGGCGCTCCCCAGGGAAGTTTGCTCTGCGAGAACGCGATGATGATCTCTTGCAGGGTATCGGCCAAAATGGCCTCGAATTCCAGGGTCAGGGTTTGAGATTTCTCGAGATCATAAACTTCCGCCTTGCTCCACAGCGACATGGGAATATACGGCAGGGTAAACCCTTCGGGAGAATACTGGATGCGAGGATCCTGGGAGTCGCCTTGAAAATCGGAAGCGCCCAGCCGCCGCGTCTCTCCCAGGGAGAGGGTGTAGGTTTGCTGCGGATCGCGCCCGGCGGTATAGGAGCCGATAACTTGGTCATTCTGCTTGAAACGCCAGGGGTGGGTGGCGGCGGTTTCCATCTGCATGCTCTGCCCGGGCTGGATTGCCCCATACTCCTTCTCGGCGCCCTCGTAATCCACCCAGAAAACTTCTACCGCGGCGGCAGTGTTGTTTTGAAAGACAACCGTCACCGGGGTATCGCTCGACAGCGAGCGCTCCATTTCTAAGGATATGGCATAGGCTTGTTGCGCATCGCGCCCCGCGGCATAAGCGCCGAGGAGCTGCCCGTTCTGCCGGAAGCGCCAGAGGTGGCCGGGAAAAGTTTCCTGCTCCAACTCCCAGCCCGGCTCGATGACGCCGTAATTTTGCTCCACGCCGTCAAAATCCACCCAAAAAATATCTACCGGGGCCGGGGTGTGGTTCTGAAAGGTAACGATAACCGGGGGATCGGGCGGCTGGGCCAAAACCAGCCCGATCATCGCCAGAACCCCCAGCATGGCGGCGACCCCGGGCATTCTCGAAGCGAAAACCCGGCCGGGTGCGCCAGGGTGTATGAATGGGATTGCCATGGTTTGCTCCTTTATAATTTTTTCTTTGCCGCTACAACTCTTGCTGCTCGTTCCGATTCCGGACGCGAGGCTGTTGCAGATTGTCATTCCCGAATGCTTTTATCGGGAATCCACAGCCACAAAGTCATAGATTCCCGCTTAAAACATGCGGGAATGACAGACTTGAGTGTTTTTTAGCGAATCCGCAGCAGCAGCATACCCGGGATCGGAATGAAATGTGGATGCTCCGCCTCCGGTGACTTCTCCCGCACCCTCTATGAGCGTATCGGTAATAGTAACTGATGTTACGCAGGGATAAATCCCTGCAAAAATTATGGAAAAGTTGATTTATTCGACCATCCCCGATCTAAAGATCGGGGCTATTCAAGTCTAAGCAAATGAATAGCCCCGCGATTCATCGCGGGGGGCTGTGAATCCTCTCTGGCAATTTGTGAGGGGATTTATCCCCGACTCATGCCCAGTGCGTAACATCAGATAGTAAGTTATAATACTTCACCTTGCGAAGCAGGCGTGCTAATCTCTCTCTTGATGTTTTCGATTGCAGCGAAAAACGCTCAACGGGTTTGGAAAATCAATGTTGACCATAACGATTTGACTCAGGCCGGGAGAGTATAACAAATAAATGATCGACAGACAATATTTTTTTGGGTCAAAGACAATTTTTTTAGATCTCCGCAAATTTTGAAAATTCTCCCGGTTTTCGTAAACTCCTGCGATGATCGAATCATCCGGAGGAAAATATCCTCTATTCAATGCAAATATCAACCAGCAGAAGGTGATGAAGATGGATCGCATTTTACCGGCAATAAAAAACCACTCCTTTTCAATCCTGCTTATTTTCTTCCTGGCAGCGCTACTGCCGGCCCGGGGAAACGCTCAATCGGAAAGTTACGTGCGCTTCCGCCTGCTCGAAGTGGATTCCCAATCCCTCGCCGACAGCTTGCTGGCCCGCTGTAACCAGGGTGAACCGTTCCGCAAATTAGCCCGGCAGCACTCCCTCCATCCCTCCGCGGGCGATGGCGGGGAAATCGAATGGACCGGGTTGAGCCGGGTTCCGGAATTTTCCGACGCTTTGAAAACCCTCCCGGATGGCGGCATATCCGGCGTGTTTCCCCTGGGACAAACATTTTTTATTCTGCAAAAGGTCAGGGAACTCTCCGCACCGGAATACCGGGAGTGGCAGGCTCAAAAAGCGCAATTGGACAGTTTGATTGCCCGGATCAGTTCCGAAATGAATCTGCAAAACCTGGCCGGGGCAGCGAGCCTGATCCGACAGGCGGAAGCGCTGGTTCCAACGGTTGATGAGGAATCGAGCCGGGCTACGCTCCAGGATCAAAAAGGCAGCATTTTCTTAAGAGAGGGCAAATTCGCCGAAGCGTTGCAGGTTTACCGGGAGCTTGCAAGCTTTTCCGCCGGAACCGCTTACAAAACCGGCCAGCAAATTGCATTCATGGGAACCGGGCGGGCCTACCAGGGAATGGGTGAATACGCCAGCGCCATTGTGCGCTACGATAGCGCGCTGGCGCTGGCCCGGGAGACCGGCGACCGCCCCGTGGAGGGCATATCCCTGGGCAGCGCGGGCGAGTGCTACGAGGCCATGGGCCTGCTCGAACGCGCTATCGCTTATTACAATGCCGCCCTGGAAATCGCGCGGGAGAGCGGGGAGCGTTACCTCGAAGGAAACTGGTTGGGCAGGCTGGGGCAGGCTTATCTGAATCTGGGGAATTACCCCCTCGCCGCCGCCCATTATGACAGCGCCCTGGCGATTGCCCGGGAAACCGGGGACCGCTTCAGCGAGCACATTTACCTGGAAGGATTGGGACAGACCCACTCCGCCCGGGGCCAGCACGAGCCGGCCATCGCTTGCTTTACCGGCGCGCTGGCGATTGCCCGGGAGACCGGCGACCGCTATCACGAAGGCGTGGCGCTGGGAAATACCGGCCAGGCGTACGAAAACCTGGCCAATCATGAGAAGGCGATTGCCTATTACGACAGCGCCCTGGTGATTGCCCGCCAAATTGGGGATCGTTATCATGAAGGGGTATGGCTGGGCAGCTCCGGGCAGGTGTATAAAGCCGGGGGGAATTATCCCCGCGCGATTGCCAGTTACGAGAGCGCCCTGGCGATGGCCCGGGAGACCGGCGACCGCTATCACGAAGGGGTGTGGCTGGGCAGCCTGGGCCAGGCGCAGGAATCCCTGGGGAACATACCTTCCGCCATTGTTTATTATGACAGCGCCCTGGCGATGGCCCGGGAGACCGGGGACCGCCGCGGGGCGGGGCTGCGCTTAGGGAACTTAGGGCAGATTCAGTTTGCGCTGGGAAATTACCCCCGCGCCATCGAGTACTATCAAAATTCGCTGGCGATGGCCCGCCAGATCGGCGACCGCGTGAATGAAGGGGTGCGGTTAGGCAGCATCGGCCAGGCCTGCGACGCGCTGGGAGACTATGAAACCGCCATCGCTTATTACGACAGCGCCCTGGCGATTGCCCGCGACATCGGGGACCGCCAGAACGAGGGGGTCTGGTTAGGTAGCGCCGGGCAATCTTATAAGAACCTGGAAAATTATCACCGGGCCATCGACTATTTCGAAAAAGCGCTGGAGATTGCCCGGGACATCGGGGATAAGGAGAGCACCTGGCGGCATTACTGGAATTTAGCCAACGCCCGCGCCAAAGACCCCGCCCATTCCCCCCGGGAAGTCATCGACCTGTTCGAGGATGCTCTGGGCACCCTGGAAGATATCACCGTGGAGCTGGTCAAAGACGTGCATAAGCAATCCTACTTAGAAAACAAGCAGGGGTTATACGACGACTACGTTGCGTACCTGATGCAACTGCCGGAGCCTCGCCACCAGGAGCGGGCGCTGGAAGTTTCCGAGGCGTCGCGCACCCGGGCGCTAAAGGATTTGCTGCAAGGGCAGCGCGTGCAGGCGCCCCTTTCGGTCGAAAAACGGTTAGAAGCGCAGAAACGCAGCGAAGAATTAGCCCACCCCCCCCTGGCGGCTCCGCAACCCGGGGCTTCGACGGCAGCCGGGGCTGGCGCATTCGCTTCGGTGGAAGATTGGGCCGCCCATATCGCCATTCCGCCGGATACCCTGGGCAGCAGCGAAGGCGCCCCGGACATCCGCTTGCGGGAAATCCGCGCCGAGGCGGCTCATCATACTCTGTTAATGTACCACGTCCTGCCGGACGGGATCGCGATGTGGGCAATCACCCCGGAGGGCAAGGTCTATGCCCATAAGCAGCAGGGCGTCACCCCGGATTCCCTGTATTCCCTAATTCGCTCCGCCCGCCGGGCGTTGGGGCTGCCGGTCGATGATCTCCGGGGGTCCCGGCCGGTGGAGGCGGGGGAGCCTGCCGCATTGCCATACGGGCGCATCCTGCGCTCCCTGGATTCCCTGCTGATAGAACCGCTCACCGGGCAGTTGCCCGCGGACACCACCCGGGAAATCGCTATTTTGCCCCATGAAATCCTGTTCCTGCTTCCTTTCGCGTGCCTGGTGGACCAGGAAGGGAGATATTTGGTGCAGCGCTACTCGTTTTCCACTTCACCATCGGTGGGCCTCTTGAAGTTCGCCCGGGGCAGAATCCGCGAGCAGCAGGGCCGGGAAGCGCCGCGCCTGCTGCTGATGGGCAATCCCACTATGCCGGACCCGGCTTTATGGATACCGCTCCCCGGAGCGGAAACAGAAGTGTTAAAGATCGCCGACCACGTCAACCTCAAAAAGGGAGCGGGATTCCAGGAAGCTGGCGCCCGGGCGCTGCAAGCCCTGCCGCTCATTCGGGAGAGCGCCAGCGAAGAGGAGTTTCACCGTATCGCGGGGGTGCAAAATTACATTCACCTGTCAACCCACGGCTATATGGTCAGCAATCCCTTGCGCTGCGGGGTAATACTGGCACGGACCGGGAATTCCATGGAAAGCGACGGGGTGCTGACCACGGGCGAAGTTTTCGGCATCCCGCTCAACGCCGAACTGGTGGCGCTCAGCGCCTGCGAAACCGGCCTGGGGCGCATTTCCAGCGACGGGGTGGCGGGGTTGAGCCGGGCGTTTCTCTACGCCGGCGCCGCCAGTTTGATGGTCAGCTTGTGGCAGGTGCCGGACGAAGCCACCCAGGAATTGATGGTCAAATTCTATGAAGAGTTGGCGCGGGACGGTAACAAAGCCCGGGCGCTGCGGGCGGCGCAATTATTCACCTTGAAACGCTATCCTCACCCGCGGGATTGGGCGGCGTTTGTGCTCATCGGGCAGGAGAAATGACAGGGGCCGGAGTGCAAAACTTCAGTTTTGCAGGGGCAGGAATATCATTAATAGCTGAGAGCATATGGGGGGTGATTTTCGTGAACGAAAAGTTTACTATACTCGCGTGTTCGTAAATTGCTTATTTACCCGCCCTATCCCTGCCCCTATAATTGGCAATTGCTAATTGGTAACTGGTGTTACGCACCCGGCATCACCCGGGGATAAATCCCCTCAGTTTGGTTCAGGGAATCTCACAAATCCCCGCGATGAATCGCGGGGCTATTCATTTGCTCGATTAGACTTGAATAGCCCCGATTTTTAGATCGGGGATTGGGTGAAAATGCCAACACTCATTTATCTTGCGGGAATTTATTCCCGCGTAGTGTGCTTCGCGTAACATCAGTTGGTAATTTTATCCTGCCCTTGCTCCTGTTTCTGCCAACTGCCCCTGTCACCTGAGCACCCGCATCTCCACCCGGCGGTTCTGGGCGCGGCCTTCCCGGGTATCGTTGGAAGCGATGGGGTCGCGATCGGCGTAACCGTTGGTGGTTACGTTCTTCATGGAGACCCCGTTTTCCAGGAGGTAACGCGCCACGCTGAGGGCGCGGTTAACAGACAATTGTTCGTTAAATACCGGGTCGCCGAGGTTGTCGGTGTGCCCGGCGATTTCGACTTCCAGATCGGGATTATTTTTCAAAAAGCGCACCATTTCGTCCAGGGTGGGCATCGACTCCTCGCGTAAATCGCTGCTGCCCAGGTCGAACATGACATTATTCAGGGTCACTCGCGATCCTTTAGCGATCGGGGTCAGCAACAGGTTCCTGGTGATGCTCTGGCCGGCCAGAACTTCCCGGAAATCCAGATCCAGGGTCAAAGGCAGGAACCCCGCGGCGCTGGCGATCATGGTGTATTGACTCCCCAGCGCCAGGCCAACGGTATAAATGGCCCGGGTATCCGGTTGAACCCTGGCGACCGCTTCCTGGGAAAGCAGTTCATGCACGACAATACCTACTTCCGCGATTCTATCGCGCGAAATCCCCTGCACCTCACCGCTGACAAATACCAGGGCTATGGTGCGCAGGTGATCATACTCCGCGCGGGCGGAATCCAGCCCGGCATACGCCGGCCGGGCTTCCGCCAGCAGTTCTTCATAGAGGATTAAGGCATCGCGCTGGTTTTCCCCCCCGGCAGTAATTCTTGCGATATGATGTTTTGCGGTCAGCGCCAGGGGGGAAGTGGGATATTGTTCAGGAATGGAGCGCAGCGCTCCCACCTGCGCCTGAACGCTGTCCTGGAGGTGATACGCCGTGGAAGTCATCAGCAGCGCTACGTCCCCCAGGCCGACCACCGGGTACTGTTCTGCAACCGCCCGGGTAATTGTCAGCGCCTCTTCATAGCGCCCCTCCCGGATGAGTCGCGCCGCTTCCGCCAAAAATTTTTCCGGTAAATCGGGATCCACCTGCCAATTGTGCTGGCTCATTAGCCCCACTAAAACCGCGTCGGTGGGCGGCCGGTTCCGGATGGCCTGCTCCGGGGAAAGCTCGTACTGCACCATTTGGTACTGTTGCTGCACTTCTGCCATCAAAGCCGGGTCGAGATTCTCCTGCTGCAACAGACTTTCATAGATCTCCTTTGCTTTCTCCGGCTGGTGCAAATTTTTCCAATACACCGAACCCTGCATCAACCTCGCCCTGGCCAATTCGGGGGATTCCGGCATTCTCTGGGAAAACTGGTCAACGGTTTTGGCTGCCGCCAGGTATTTGTTTTGCAACGTTTGCGCAAGTATCAATTGATTATAGAGTTGTCCCCCCTCTCTCAGGGTGGGGA
Organism: uncultured Calditrichaceae bacterium; assembly: GCA_964522165.1. GTDB lineage: Bacteria > Calditrichota > Calditrichia > RBG-13-44-9 > J075 > JABWBP01. Next base: position 17,878 of record CAZFVV010000037.1, on the reverse strand, counting down.
ATTCCTTTTCCACCGACAACAAGAACTCTTCCGCCTTTTCCGGGACGCCCCCGGAGATGTACAATTCCGATAATTTCAGCAGGGATTCGCCGTAGCGGTCGCCTTCGCGATAGAACTGCTTGACCTCCAGATACAGGGTTTCCGCTACCGGCGGGCGGTTGTGGTCTTGTTCATATTGGGCCAAAACCATCAAGGCGTCGTCTCCGTAGCGGCTCCAGGGAGAGCCTTTCAGTAAGCGAATCGCCCACTGCCGCGCCTGCTCTTCTTCGGAGCGGGAAACGTGCCAGTTGGCCAGTTTCCACTGTATCTCATCGGATAAGACCCCATCCTTGAAAGTGTTAATATAGGAGAGATACACCTTGCCTAATTCCGGGCTGTTCTCCTTCTCGGCGCGGGCAATTTTTGCCAGAAAAGCTCTTTGCTTGCTAAAGACGTTTTCGGACTTCTCCAATGCCGCGATCGCTCCCTCCGCAACCTCGGGGTTCCCCTGCTCAATCGCGGCGCTTGCCAGGGCGGCCCAGCAATCATCCTGGTAAATCCCCCAACGATTCGCCTCCTCCGGAGAGGGTAAAGTTAGGGAGGTCTCACTTTGCAGCGCCTTCAGGTATCGCAGTTTGGCAAATTTTTCGGGAGAGATTTTAACCGTTCTGGCGATGGCCTGAACTGCCTCTTTTCCCGGTACTCGAACCGTTATTTCCCCCTCGGCTGGAACCTGCGATTCGCTCAACGGATAAGCAGCCTTTAGCACCCATTGGGTATTGATCTTGCGGAGAATGTCAAAGTAGAGGTCGGTAAGCTCCCGGGGGTTGCCGGAAGCGGTGTAAAACCCGTGAGTATCCCGGGAAAGGTTATTGGCGTCTTTATTCCTCTCTGTGGGATGGCTGAAATCAACAAAAAAGAGGGGAATACCGCTATCCACGGCGCGTTGCTGGAGCGCTTTCCAGGTGGTGGTGCTGCCCACGTCGGCCCCGTCGGTAAAAACCACAATGGACTTTTGCCCTGCCTCGGCGACAATATCAAAATAAATCAACGCTTGATAAACCGCGTCGTACAGATAGGTCTTGGGGGTGAGGGATGAAAAAATGTTCTGCTGTTTCAAGTAGTAGCGGGAGTTGGAGGATTGCGCCAGGAGATGCGATCCCCAGGGCTGCCGGGATGACCGGTCTTGAAAGCGAATAATACTTACCCGGGAATTTTTGCGCAGTCCGTCGATAAAAATTTTGTAGGCTTGTTCGATATACGCGAACTTGCCGCTCATCGAGGAACTATTGTCGATCAGCAGCAGCAATTGAAGGGGCGTTCCGCTCTCCCCGGATTCTTTGATGGAGCTTTCCAGGAGGCATTTCCGGCCGGCCCATTGAATGTCTGCCTCCCATTGAGCCACCTCTTCCACGCTAAACTCCTGCAAGTTATCTGCATAGATGAAGAGGTTGAACTCCGGCCAGCGATCCGTTTCCATCCCCACAATTTTAGGATTGGCGATGCCGGTATCCTGTGCGGAAAGGGCTTTGAAAATGGCCATTACGAAAATAATGGATATAAATATTACGCGTTTGGCGTTCATGATTTCCTCCGTGACGGATTACCGATCGGGCGGGAAACCGGGGAATAGAACGATCCGGTTTCCATCGCGTCATTTCACAAATCAAATATTATCGGTTTTATTTCCATTGTTCCCCCGTTAGAGATTTTGGGTCAATATCGCCAATTTCATCAAATAAGTCAATATGCCGGGAGGAAGCGAGCAGAAAAAAGCCGGAATTAAGAGAGAATGTTCAATAATTATTCTCGATTAATAATTTTTTTCTTCTCCGCTCTCTATTGATTTTCAGCTTTTCCATTGCTAAAATAGTGATGTTTTATTAGTAAAACAAAAGTTTTGGCGGTCAAACGAAATGAAAGATATCTGGAAAAAATTCGATGAAACCGAGCCCAGCCACAGCAGCATTCATCACCTGATGGCGGTCTATCACCTTCATAAAAAGAACGGTTATGCCCGGGGAATCGACATTGCCAATTATTTGAACATTACCCGGGGCAGCGTCTCTATTACGCTCACCAAGCTGAGAGACAAAAACTATCTCACCGAAGACGAAAACAAATTTTATCACCTTACCGAGCAGGGGCAGCAGCTGGTCAACTCCGCATTGAGCAAGCGCCACATCGTAAAGCGGTTTTTCGGCGAGGTATTGCAGCTTCCCGCGGAGGTTGCGGAATTAGACGCCTGCAAAATCGAGCACCTGCTCAGCAACGAGACCGGGGAAAAACTGATTTGCTTCATGGGCTATTATCTATCGGAAAAACCGGAAGTGCTCAATTTTCGCCTGGGGTTTCGGCAATTCAAATACCAATGCCAATCCGTTGCCGAATGCCGGCTTTGCGAATCGGATTGTTTTTTTTCCGGCAAAGAAATATCCAAAACCGGATAATTTTTTCGAGAGCGGCGTTCTATTCATCGTAAATTGGCCGCAAACCTCATGGAAGAGGGTTCGCAATGATCAGGTCTGGAGGACGTTCACTGCTTAATTCTAAATGGAGGTTCGAATGAAAAAGTTGCTTTTGGGAATAGGCTTATTGATGCTGTTGCTCAGCCTGGCAACGGGCCAAACCACCTTGTACACGGAAACATTTGCCAACGGTACGCTCCAAAATCCCTGGTACGCCGGGTTCAGCGGGAACAGCAATAATATGGAAGCGGTCGCTTACCCCGGCAATCCCAGCGGCGACGGCTGGGCAGGCCGGCTGGGCAATGATATATCCCGCAGCGCCAGCAGCGCCCTCTCCGGCGACCCCGCCTGGAGTGATTTTTACTTCGAAGCCATGGTGTTTCTGCGCCCGGATTCGGCGTTTTACTATGGCATCGAGTTCCGGGTGGATTCCTCCGCCAACAGCCGGGGATATAACTTTGTCGCCCAGCTAAATCCCGCGTTTGGCCCCACCCGGCTGCGCTTTCGCAAACGCGACGTGACCACCCCGACAGTGATCCGCGACTGGAACTCCGCCCAGGTTCCCGGCGGGCTTCCCACCCAGCCCGGCTGGCACAAAATGGCCGTGGAAGCGGTCGGCAACCAGTTCCGCCTGTTCTTTGACGACCAGGAATTGCCCGGCGGCCCATACACGGATGATACCTATTCCAACGGGTTTATCGGGACCTATCTTTTCGGAACGGATACGCTTGCAACCTATTATCTCCACATCGATGATATTACCGTGACCAGCGTATCCGCTATCGGAGACGGCGTCAACCCGGAACTGGTTAGCGATTTTATCCTCTATCAAAACTATCCCAATCCCTTCAACCCCAACACCACCATCGCGTTCTACCTGCCCGTTTCCGAAGTGGCGAGCCTGGCGATTTACAACAACCTGGGGCAGAAGGTGCGGGATTTGGCGGCGCAACGGTTTGCGCCCGGCGTGCAGCAGGTTCAATGGGATGGGAAAGACAACCTGGGCCGCGAGCTTTCCGGCGGCATCTACTTCTACCGCATCACCGCGGGAGAATTCCAGTCCGCCCGGAAAATGCTGTTGGTGCGGTAAACAAAACAGGAACGCGGATGACGCGGATTTAACAGATATTCGCGGATATTTTATCCGTATCCATCCGTAGTATCCGCGCCATCCGCGTTCCCATAAAACACTTTGATCACTTTATGAAAACATTTCATCGCTTACAAACAGCCCTCATCGTGTTTTTGCTGGCATCCTTTAATATCGCGCTCTTTGCCAGCACCCGCGGGAAAATTGCCGGGGTCATTCGCGAAAAATATACCGCCCAGCCCATACCGGACGTGAATGTGTATCTCAAAGATACCGACTTAGGAACGACCACGGATCGCGATGGTTTTTTTGTGCTTTTGAACGTGGAGCCGGGAAAATACACCCTGGTGGTGGAACACTTAGGCTATACCTCGCTCCGGGTGGAGAACGTGCAGGTGGCGGTAAACCTGACCACGGAGCTGAACCTGGAGCTGGAGCAGGCCGCCATCGAGAGCCGGGAAGCCGTTACCATTACCGCGGAACGCCCGCTCATCCGCCCGGACGTGACCTCCCGCCTGGCCGTAATCGATGGAGAGCAGATCAACGCCCTGCCGGTGGAAAATTTTATCGACGTGGTGGCCAGCCAGGCCGGCATTACCACGGACGCCCAGGGGAACCTGCACTTCCGCGGCGGGCGGGTGAATGAAGTGGCCTATTTGGTGGACGGGCAGCGGGTGGAAGACCCCATCGACAAATCCGTGGGCGGGCTGATCGACAACTACGCCATCCGGGAGCTGCAAGTGCTCAGCGGAACCTTCAACGCCGAATACGGCTCGGCCATGAGCGGGATCGTTAACATCGTCACCAACGACGGCTCGGAGCGCTTCAGCGCCAAATTCCAGTACCGTTCGGCCATGCTCAACGACAGCCCCTATCGCAAGGCGAACGCCCTGGTGCCGGACGCCAACCCGATTTATGACAAACAAACCGGGGCGCGGCTCACCTACCAGGCCCCGGACGCCATCGAAGCCCTGGAGCCGGCTTTGCCCATCGAGGGCAGCCTGCGCGGCACCTTCAGCGGGCCCCTGCCCGGCGCTGCAAACTTCTTCGTCTCCGGGGAGTACGGGAACGAAAACAGCTGGCTGCCCTACGGGTATAATTTTCTCCGCAGCGGTTTCGGAAAGTTGAGCTTCCCCATCGCCTCGCACAAACTCTCGCTTTCGCTGCAATACACCGGCCAGGAATACCAGCCTTACGACCACCGCTTCAAATACCTGCCCGATAACCAGGGGCATTGGGAGAACGAAAGTATCCGCTACGGCCTGCAATATAACCACGTGTTTTCCCCGCGCTCCTACCTGGTGCTGAACGCTTCCCTGTTAGATGTGCGCTCCCTCTACCGGGTGGATGGCCTGGATTATACCCAATACGTCTTCCCGGAACTGGATGAAAACCAGGAGTTCGTGTACTCTGGCAACAGCCGCTCTTACAGCGACATCAAGTCGCTTTCCTACAATTTCAAAGGGGATTGGCTCTACCAGTTAGGCGCCAGCCACGAGTTCAAAAGCGGTTTCGAGGTGAATTTGTACGACCTGGAGGTGTTCGATTACACCAACGAGGGCAACAACGCCGACGAGTTCTTCCTCAATGAATACCAGAAGAAGCCCGTGAATGCCTCCATCTATTTTCAGGATAAGATCGAGTACTCTACCTTGATCATCAACGCCGGGCTGCGGGGCGACTACGTGGACGTCAAGGCCGGGGGCTACCAAAATATCGAAAATCCCCAGGAAGGCCTGGTTGACAGCGAGCCGGAATTCAAGATCAGCCCGCGCCTGGGGCTGGCTTACCCGATCTCGGAAAACACGGTGCTGCATTTTTCCTACGGGCAGTTCTTCCAGTTCCCCAACTTCCAGGACATTTACCGCAATTTGCAATTCCTGAACGTGGATGAGCTGGCCAAAGCCCGGCTGGCGTTGGTGGCCAATCCCAATGTCAAATCCCAAAAAACCATCGCTTACGAATTCGGGGTCTCCCAAAAATTAGGAACCCGCTACGCCCTGAACGTGACCGCCTACTCCCGGGACATGACCGACCTGTTGGGCACGGTGTACGTGGAAACCCTCTACCGCTACGCCATTTTTACCAATAACGATTTCGCCCGCATCCAGGGCATCGACGTTGCTTTAGAAAAGCGCATGAACGATTTCTGGGCGGCCAGGCTGGATTATACCTACTCCGTGGCGCGCGGCAACGAGGCCACCCCCACCGAAGAGGCGTTGAACATTTTCGAGGGCCGGGAAAAATCCGTGAAAGAATTGTACCTGGATTTCGACCGCACCCACGACCTGGCCCTGAACTTCCTGCTGCAATTCCCCAAAGGCTTCGGATTCTCGCTTTTCGGCGTCCGCCCGCTCCAGCAGTTGAATTTTTCAGTGCTGGCGCAGTTCTCCAGCGGCCTGCCCTACACCCCGATCAGCGACGACCGCACCAAAACCTTCGAGAAAAATTCCGCCCGGATGCCCTGGACCAACACCGTGGACATCCGTTTGGAAAAATTCTTCCCGGTCAGCCGCGCCAGTCTGTCGGTGTTCTTAGAAGCGACCAATCTGTTCGACCGGTTGAATCCCCTGATCGTGCAGCCGCGTACCGGCAAGGTATGGAACGACGGCAAGAGCCGCCTCTTCGGCTCCGGGCAGGATTTCATGCACGATCCTTCGGACGTGGGACCGCCGCGGATCGTCAAATTAGGATTGACGATGGGGATGTAGGGGCGAAGCATTCGGAAGACGAGCTGAAGTTTTCTCTCAAATTCGTGCTCCGACTGCTTCGCCCGTGGCATAATGCGAAGCAGGGGTAGTTGGGAGTTAAATCAGGATGATTTAATTCCTGTCTGATCACGTTATTCAGGCAAGCTAATAAGTTTACAAGATGGACAACTAAATCCGATGTTAGATTTTTAGGGAGTTGATATGAATTCTCAGGATGCGTATAAGAAAACATCTGATCTCATTCGCAACTCAGCAACCGTAAAAATTGTATCTATTGGATTGTTAATCCTTCTCTTGCTAATTCCCTCTTCAATGGTTTCTACATTGATTCATGAACGAGAATCAAGAAAAGAAACCGTCGTCCAAGAAATCAACCAAAAATGGGGCAGCAGTCAAATAATTTCAGGTCCATTTTTCACTTTACCCTTTAAGGTATACGACAGAAATCAAGAGGATCAATTAAAGTATAACATTCAATATTTGTACCTGCTCCCGGAGAAAGTTGAGATTTCTGGCGATATTGAACCACACATTAGATATAGAAGCATTTATGAAGCTGTTCTGTATCACAGTAAAATCATGATGAGCGGCAACTTTGCGATTCCCAACTTGAGCCAATCCGATATTTCACCAGAAGATGTCCTTTGGGACAAAGCAATTTTTTCGATCGGTATTACGGATATGAAAGGCATTAAGGAAAACATTGTTATTCGCTTCAACGATCAGGACTACAAAGCAACCCCTGGATTGAAGACCAATCATATCGCATCTTCAGGCGTGCAGGCTTTAATCCCACTTTCCCTAAACAACATAGATAATGCGTTTTCCTTTCGTCTCTATTTGAATGGTAGTCATCAATTGCATTTTACCCCTGTTGGGGAAACGACAAACCTCACCTTAAAATCATCTTGGCCGTCGCCCAGTTTTAACGGCTCTTTTCTCCCATCAAACAGAGAAATAACAAATCAGGGCTTTACCGCAGATTGGGCAGTTCTGCATTTTAATAGAAATTATCCTCAATTCTGGACCGGAAACCAATACAAGATCAATGAAACTTCATTTGGCGTGGAATTAATAATCACTGCTGACTTATATCAAAAGGCGATGAGAATATCAAAATACTCCTTGATGTTCATTGTCTTTACTTTTTCTGCATTTTTCTTTGCTGAAATCATAAGTCGAAAACGAGTTCATCCAATCCAATACCTTCTGATTGGACTGGCTGTAATTCTGTTTTACGTCCTTCTTCTTTCGATATCAGAGCATTTTAGTTTTGATATTGCATACCTCATTTCCGCAATTGCAATAACCACCACAATTACATTTTATTCAAAAGGGATTTTAAGAAGCAAGTATTTTACATTAACCGTATGTGGAATATTGATAATTCTTTATTCTTATCTTTACATAGTCCTTCAGCTTGAAGATTATGCATTACTTATGGGCAGTATTGGGCTGTTTATAATATTGACAACTGTGATGTATATAACCAGAAAGATAGACTGGTATAACTTGGGCAAGGAGCAAAATCCTTAAAAATCTAACAAGCATTACACCCGACCTTCGTTCGCCTCTCTCTATTGCTCGGTGTTCAGTTGGGCGATCGAAGGTCGGGTCGATATTAAGAGTGAAAATTACAAAACCCAAAGGAATACCTGTGAAAAAGTATTTGTTGTGCCATAACTTTTCCGTCTTCCATCCTTCGGTTTCCGGGATCCGGCAACTGCTAATCATCTTCGCATTGCTATGGCTCAACCTAACTGTGTTCGCGCAGACCGAAGAGAGCGAGGTGTACCGCCGCTACTCCACCGGCCGCTTCATCGAAATTTTGAAACCTTACCAGAGCGGCGACTACGCCGTGGGCATCCAGGGCAAGGGGAGGCTGGCCAACGTGCTTACCAACTTCGGGCAGTTGGCGAGCTTCCACATTTTTGCCCCCTCGCTGGAGTGGCCAGCCTTTGGCGAAGGCCAGGACGACGAACAGCAGTACGGCTGGGGGGTGGATTTCATGGTCGGCTACAACGGCGACGTGATCGAATCCTTCCAGGACCCCGCCTCCAACCTCATCAGCCGGGAATGGCAGCCCGCGGCGGAAAACCTGTTCTCCGGCGAAGTTACGGTCAGCGAGACCGACCTGACCCCGATTATGGCCACCAGCGACAATGAAGACACCTGGCCGCGCGGCAGCAGCAACGCGCCTTTCTGGCCGGGACTGTTCCGCCAGGACACCGGCGGCAATGTCTTCCCGGGGGAATTCACCTCTGAGCGCGACCTCTACTGCGTCTTCACCGACGCCGGCAACGATACCCCCTACGGCCTGCGGGTGGAGCAGACCGCCTACTCCTTCACCCGCCGCTACGCGGAGGATTTCCTGGTCTATCGCTTCAACATTAAAAATACCGCCGCGGATACCCTGAAAGACCTCTATCCCGGCATGATGGTGCAATTCCTGATCGATTTCGACAACCACGACCTGATCAACTTTATCGACTCCAATAACGACGGCCGGCGCGACCTGGTGTACATGTGGGACCAGAATCTCCAGCCCCAGGAACCGTGGTCGAAAGTGGGCTACATCGGATTGCTGGTGGTTAACACGCCGAACAATAACGGAATTACCAATTTCCATTTTTTCCACGATGATTTTACCCCCGCCAGCGACGATCTGTACTGGATGCTGCTTACCTCCGATACGACCGGGGTGGCGGACACCACCCGGGCCCGCTATTTTCACGGCGATAATGTTCGCATCGACGACGTGGCGCTGGCCCCGGCCCTGGACCCGGAAGGGAACAATCGCGGCGGGGAGATCACCTGGGCCTATTCGGTGGGGCCGGTGACCCTCGCCCCGGGCGACTCCCTGCCCCTGGATATTGCCATTATCGCCGGCGATGATGAAGCGGATCTGCTCGCTAACGTGGAGTGGGTCTGGACCCTGGCGGAGAATAGCTGGAACGGTTCCAATCCGCCCGCTTCCCCGCAGGTGAAAGCATATCCCGAGGACGGCAAGGTCACCGTGGTGTGGGACGCCGAGCGGGCGGAGAAATCCCGCGACTACATCACCCGGGAAAAAGATTTTGAAGGATACAAAGTATATCGCAGTTCCGACCGCGGGAAAACCTGGGGGAAAATTATTACCGATTCCCGGGGAAATTTCCTCGCCTTTCAACCCATCGCCCAGTTCGACCTTGAGAACGGCGTTACCGGCAACGATCCCCTCTCCGGCAAATACTTAGGCAGCGACACCGGCATCCGCCATACCTTTACCGATACCACGGTGCAAAACGGGGTGGAATACTGGTACACCGTCACCGCTTACGACCGCGGCGATCCGGTAAACGGGGTGGAATCCCTGGAAAGCGCCCTGGGGCTGACCACCAGCGAGATCAACGTGGCCGCGGCGATTCCCGCGACCCGCCCTTCCAACCTTACCCCCGGCGGGGTACTGGAAGGGGGCAGCCTGCAGCCGCTGGCCGGCAGAACCGACGCCGAGGTCGAAGTGGAAATTCTCGATCCCAACCAGTTGAAAAACAGCACCTACGAGATCACCTTCCGGGAAAATACCCCGGTCTATGAAGATACCGCGATTGTGGATTTTGTGACCACCTTTACGCTGCGGAATGCGGACAGCGGCGATACCCTGCTCTTCGAGCATCCCCTGACCGATGAATCCGGCGACAATCTCCCGGTGATCGACGGCTTCCGACTGACCGTGAAAGACGTGGAAGCGGGAAGAACTTTCGCGGGCTGGACGAAGGCGGCCGGCGACACCTGCACGTTCGACTGGTTTTACGATACCCACAACCTCGCCAACTATTTCCCGGCGGCGGTGGAAGGGATCGCGGATTTCAAGATCGTGGCGAGCTACGAGGACAGCACCCTGATCCGGGTGGTTACGGTGGGCGACTCCGTGGTGGACGGCATCGGGGGGGCGCGGCTGGTGGACCAGGTGATGGTCCCGATCAAGGTGTACGATGTTACCGACCCCGGGAATCCCATCGACGTGAGCGCCCGCACCATTTTATACGATTTTGAATACTGGGGAAACTTTCCCCCGGGAACTTTTGGGCCGAAAGGCTGGGATTTGACCCCCGGCGGAAAAGGGTACAACGGCAGGGACGGCGGCGTCGGACCCCTGGTCTATCCCGATGAACTGTATTTTCTCAGCTTTCCAGCGGACAACCCCCTGCTGCCGGATACCGCCATCGTCAGCATGCGCACCCAGAATTTTGACTCTACCGAATATAAGTTTGTCAACGGGCAGTGGGTGTATATCGGCGAAGTTGTTTACGGCATTTCGCCTTCCCCGGGGGATGAATACACCATTTTGACCGGAAAACCGCTCAACCAGAACGTGGTCTATCGCTTTACCACCACGGCCGGCAGCTACGCCGCGGCGCAGGAGAGCGATCTGGAGAATATCCGGGTAGTGCCCAATCCCTACCTGGCCGCCTCCGCGTTCGACAACCGGCTGATGTTCACCAATTTGCCGGGCCAGTGCGAAATCTTCATTTATACCGTTGCGGGCGACCTGGTGCGGCGCATCGACCACCAGGGCAGCCAGGGCGCAACCTATTGGGATTTGAAGAACGAATCCGGCCTGTCGGTGGCCTACGGGCTGTACGTGTACGTGGTCAAAACCCGCGACGGGCAGAAGCGGGTGGGGAAGTTTTCGATGATTAAATGACTTCATTCTTTGAATCTTCCTTTCCAATATGGAGAGGGAGACTTTTAGTTCAGTTAGTATTGCTGCAAGAAATCTCCTGCCTACATTGGTGCTCTCCATTGGAGAGGGGCCGGGGGTGAGGTTAAAATCACCCAAATGAGAAATTAAAAAATGCCCGATCAAATTGACGATATTTTTTATGGCGCCCAATTCGAGCTTTTTGAAAGAGCACGAAAATTGCGTCAGGAGGAAACCAATGCAGAGAAAATACTGTGGGAACATTTAAGAAACCGAAAGCTCAGAGGATTTAAATTTAGGAGACAACATCCAATAGCCTATTTTATCGCCGATTTTTACTGTCATGAAGCCAAATTGGTGATAGAAATTGATGGGGGCGTCCACAATATTCATCCTCAAAAAGAATATGATGAGGATAGAACGGCGATACTCCAAAGCTTTGGGATTAAGGTAGTGCGATTTTCCAATAAAGAAATAGAAAGCGATTTAGAGAGCGTATTGAAAAAAATTACGGATATTTTACCTCACCCCCGGCCCCTCTCCAATGGAGAGGGGAGCGGTGAAAGAACCTGAATACGCGAGGAGTATAGATGAAATCTCTTTTTATCGGTTTGCTGATTGCGTTGCAAACAATTGTATTCGCCGACGTTTTCCCCAAGGCCGGCACTACCGCTGCGCCGTTCCTGAAAATCGGGGCGGGGGCGCGGGCGGTGGCGTTGGGCGGCAACTACGTCGCCCTGGCGAACGACGCTACCGCGCTGTATTGGAATCCCGCCGGCGTCGCCGGGCTGGGCAAATTCAGCATCTCCGGAACCCATACGGAGTGGTTTGCGGGCATCTCCCATGACTTTTTCGCCCTGGTTGCCCCGCTGGGCAACTCCCAGGCCCTGGGACTGGAGTTAACTTACCTGAATTCCGGGGAGATCGAGCAGACCACTTTAGAAGAGCAAAACGGCAACGGCATTTTCTATAAAGCCACGGACCTGGCGCTCGGCCTGACCTACGCCCGCAAGCTCACCGACCGCTTCGCCGTGGCCCTGAAAGGGAAATTCATCCGCCAGAACATTTATAATGAAGAAGCCTCCTCCTTTGCGGTGGATTTCGGGACCCTCTACGATACCGGCTTCAAAGGGCTGAGCATCGGGATGAACATGGCCAACTTTGGCTCCGGCATGGAAATGGCCGGAAGCGATCTCTCCGTGGTGCAAACCGACCCCCTCACCGGCGCGCAGGTGGAAACCGCGCTGAAAACCGAATCCTGGCCCCTGCCGATCGTCTTCCGGGTGGGGGTGGCGATGGATATTTTAGGGCGCGAAGAGGGGTTCATCCTGAACCGGGATAACCGCCTGACCCTGGCGGTGGACGGAAACCATCCCAACGACAACAAAGAAACCCTGGGGGCGGGGTTAGAATACATGTGGAACGATTTTTTAGCCCTGCGGGCGGGATATAAAGGCAACCACGATACCGAAAACTTCTCTTTCGGCGGGGGGCTGAACTTTACCCTGGCCGGCTGGGGCATTGCCATCGACTACGCCTACGCCGCCATGGGCGATTTGGACGAGGTGCAGCGGTTTACGGTGGGGATTGCGTTTTGATTTGGATGAAATAGAAACGCGGATGACGCGGATGCGGCGGACTGTTGCAGATAAAAACCACAGGTTTTATTTAATTGCCAGACAAATCCGCGTAAATCCGTAGCATCCGCGTCATCCGCGTTCCAATTTAACAAGGTTTTAATCTGAGAGATACTATGGAAACACGAAAACGGTTAACGGAACTTCTTCCGGGCGATCAGGCGATTATCAGCAAAATCGAATTTGCGGACGGCGAGACGGTGCGGCTGCGCGACCTGGGACTGAACGAGGGAATCCCCGTGCGGGTGGTGCGTTACGCCCCCCTGGGCGACCCCATCGAGATCAAATTTCGCGGCTTTTACCTGTCCATGCGCAAAGCGATCGCCCGGCACGTGTTGGTAGCGGAATCCGAGAAGGCAGCCGATGAAGTTACCGCACGCTAAAACCCAAAAAAGCGCAAAAAAAACCGCCGTTTCCGAACCCCCCTGGATTTCGATCATCGGCAACCCGAATTCCGGCAAAACCGCCATTTTCAATCACCTGACCGGCTCCAACCACAAAGTGGGAAACTATCCCGGCGTGACCGTGGAGAAACGAACCGGCTGGCTGAAAGGCCGGAAAATCATGGTCCATGACCTTCCCGGCGCCTACAGCCTCAACCCCAAAAGCCAGGATGAAAAAATCGTGACGGATGCGGTGCAAAGCTGGCGGTTTCCCGGCCAACGCCCCCTGGCGGTACTGGCGGTGGTGGACGCTACCAACCTCTCCCGCAATCTCTACCTGACCCTGCAAATCCTGGAATGGGGAATCCCCACCATCGTGGTGCTGAACATGATGGACGAGGTGCGCAAGCGCGACATTGCCATCGACGTCGATTTGCTCCGGGAGCGGTTAGGCGCTTACGCGGTCATCCCCGCTTCCGCCAAAACCGGGGAAGGAATGAAGGCAATTGTGGAAGCGCTGCTCTCCCTCGCTGCCCCGGCGGAGCTCCGCCCCGCCGAAACCCGTTTTACGATGGACGAAGCCCGCCTGGCCCCGCTCAACGAATTGATCACCTTCCTGGAAACACACCGCCGCCGCGCGGCCTTTTTTCCGGTAATGGACAGCCTGCGCCTGGCCGCGGAGGATAGTTACGCCGCCTATTTGCAGCCCTTCCTGGAGCCGCAGGAAGCCGCGCTGGTTTCCGGAAAAGTGCAGCAGGCCCGCCGGCAATACGCCGAGATGGGGATCTCCTGCAAAGCCCTGGAATCCACCGCCCGCTACGCTTATATCGATTCCGTCCTGGCCAACACCTTTTCGGAAGATAAAATCGAGAAAAAATCCTTCAGCGAGCGGCTGGATTCCGTGCTGAGCCATCCCCTGGGCGGACCGCTCATTTTACTGCTCATTCTGGGATTCATCTTCAATGCGATTTTTAGCTGGGCGCAATATCCCATGGAGTGGATCGAGAGCGGGGTTAGCTGGGCCGCTTCCCGGGCAAACGCGCTTTTGCCGGAAGGGGTTTTGAAAAGCCTGCTGGTGGACGGCGTCATCGCCGGGGTGGGGAACGTGGTGGTTTTCCTGCCCCAGATCGTGCTGCTGATCTTTTTCATCAGCCTGTTGGAAGACAGCGGCTACATCGCCCGCATGGCCTTCATCCTCGACCGTTTGATGAACAAGATCGGCCTGCACGGCAAGGCGGTGCTGCCCATGCTCAGCGGATTTGCCTGCGCCATTCCCGGCATCATGGCCTCCCGCACTATCGACAACTGGCGCGACCGGCTGATCGCCATCCTGCTCATCCCCCTGATGAGCTGCAGCGCCCGCCTGCCGGTGTACGTGCTGCTGATCTCTGCTTTTATCCCGCAGACAACCTTCTGGGGATTCCTGCAGCTCCAGGGTCTGGCGCTGGCGGGCATGTATTTTTTGGGCTTCTTCACCGCCGTGGCCATCTCCCTGTTCATCAAAAAATTCAAGCCGGTGAAGAGCACTTCCCAGTTCATCTTAGAGCTGCCCCCCTACCGCGCCCCGATGCTGCGCTCGGTGTGGTGGAAGGTGTACGACTCCGGGAAACTGTTCCTGGTCAACGCCGGGAGCATCATCCTGGCGATTTCGATCATCCTCTGGTTCCTGGCTTCTTACCCCCAACCGGAGGAGAGCGCCAACCTGACCGCCAAAGAGAAAGTGGAGCAGAGTTACGCCGGGCGGATCGGGCAGTTCATCGAGCCGGTGATCGAGCCGCTGGGTTTCGACTGGAAGATGGGGGTGGGATTGATCGCCTCCTTTGCGGCCCGGGAAGTGCTCATCAGCAGCTTTGCCACCATTTACAACCTCGAAGCCGGCGATGATGGAAATATCGTTCCGCTGATAGAGGCCATGCGCAACGACCGCTACCCCGACGGCCGCCCGGTATTCTCGGTGTTGGTGGCCGTTTCCCTGATGGTCTATTTCGTGTACGCCGCGCAGTGCATGGCCACCTTTGCCATCGTCAAACGGGAGACCAACTCCTGGCGCTGGCCCCTGGTGATGATGGCTTACATGACCGCCCTGGCTTACCTGGCCTCGCTGGCAGTGTACCAGGGGGGGAAATTGCTGGGATGGGGGTAAGCAGCGGTCAGCTATCAGCGATTAGCTTGAAAAACACCTTGAATTGATAGCCGACTGCTGCTTGCCTTTCGGGAAAGCTGATAGCTGACTGCTGACAGCTTAACAACAGAGTGAGTGGATTATGCAAGAAATCCTGGTTTTCATTTTAGTAGCGGCTGCCGGCGTTTACGCCTTTCGGCGGATCAAGCGCGCCCTGACCGTGGGGGAGGGGGAAGCGGCGAAGTGCGCCGGCTGCCCGGTGAACCCGGGGAATTGGCCGGCGAAGGGAAAAGAAAAGCTCTATTGAATTGAGTGCATAACAATTTGGGGGCACAAGATATTCTGCATTACTTTTTGAGAATGCATGGTCAGAAACACTAAAATAGAAGGGGAACCGAGTATCGCGTGACTTAAGCGCCCCAATTTTGTTATACACTCTATTGAATTGCCCTATGGTTGATTTATTCTTGTTTAGAATTACAAAGGATCGTGTTTGATGCCAAACTTTGGAGTGCGCTAAAGATCCAACATCCCGGATGGATGATCGAAAATAGCCCGGGAATTGATTTCCGGGTAACGCAGTAAAATGGTGCGGTCGTCCCGAAGGGACGATTGAAACCCCTTGCTGACAATCTTTGCCTCTGATTTCCACCGTCCCGGCGGGACGGGGGATAAGGCGCTAACCTTTTTTCCCGGTGATGAATCACCGGGCTATTGTCGGAGCGTCACCCCGTGACGCAAATCCTGTAAAGTAAGCATCCTGCCGTCGCCATTTTGAAGCGGTTCGACCGGAAATGAGAAAGGATTTGGAATTCAATCAGGCTGGTTTTTGGTAATTCCGTACCTGCGCATCTTTTTGAACAGGCTGGCACGGTTAAGGCCCAGGGCGTTGGCGGTTTGTTGAATTTTCCAGCCACATTTATACAGGGCAGCCAGGATCCATTTCTTTTCACAATCTTTTAGAGCGGTATCCAACGTGGTTTCGCCGGGAGGAAAGCCGGGCATGGGATAAACCGGGGTGGATAAGGGTTGAGAAGCTTCCAATTTTTCTCTCATTACCTTTCCGGAAATTTCCTGTTCATCTTCTTTGGTATAGATAACCAGGTTTTCGATCAAGTGGCGTAGTTGGCGAACATTTCCTGGCCAGGGATAATGAATGAGAAACTCCAGCGCTTCATTGCTAAACGCGCGCACCTGTTTGTTGTAAGTGTTATTCGCCTGCTGCAAGAAATGGTTTGCCAAAGGCATGATATCTTCCGGCCGCTCCCGCAGGGGAGGGATTCTGAGCGTTACAACGTTCAGGCGATAAAATAAATCCTCGCGGAAAGAACCCTTGCTAATCATTTCATGCAGGTTTTTGTTGGTGGCGCTAATGATGCGCACATCGACGGTTTTCGGGAAATTCTCACCAATGCGGTTAATTTCAATCCGGTCTCTGGCCAGGGCGCGCAGCAGTTTGGCTTGTAATTCAAAATTCATATCGCCGATTTCGTCCAGGAACAGTGTGCCGCCATCTGCAGCCCAAAAGCGCCCCTCCTTGGTGCCTATCGCCCCGGTAAAAGCCCCTTTGACATGCCCGAACAATTCGCTCTCCATCAGTTCCGGGGGAATGGCAGCGCAGTTGAGAGTGATGTAGGGTTTGCCGCTGCGCTGACTGTAATGATGAATCGCCCCGGCAACCAATTCTTTGCCGGTTCCGTTCTCGCCCAGAATGAGCACCCGCGCATTAGTGGTCGCTACCTGGCGGATTTCCTGCTGCAAATGAACAATGGCTTTGCTGTTTCCGATCAGTTGATACTGTTTTTGCAATGCCGCAGCAAGCTCCGCCCGTTCCACTTCTAAACGGCGTTTTTCGAGGGCATTTTTAACCGAGGTGAGCAGCCGTCCCATATCCGGGGATTTTTCGATAAAATCGTATGCCCCTTCCTGCACACATTGCACCGCGGAAGCAATATCCGCTTCCCCGGAAATCATGATAACCGGGATGCCGGGAAATTTTTTCAGAATGGTTTTCAGTAAGGCCGCGCCGTCTAACCCGCCCGGCATGAACAAATCCAGCAAAATGCAGTCGAAAGACTGCTCTCGCAGTAATTCTTCAGCTTTGCGGGAATTGGCCAGTGTTTTCGCCGGATATCCACAGGCGCTCAATAATTTGCTCAAATTGTGCAAAAGTTTTTCGTCGTCATCTATAATCAGAATATGGTTTGGCATTTGATTGATCCGATTATTCCCTGCCGCCCCCAGGCAGGCTGTCCATACTAAGGATTTTCCCCAAAACAAAATGTTCTGGGAACTCCTTTAAATTGAGTGAACACGAGAAAGCCTTGCGCGAATAAAAATAGTCCAAACTCTACCTCAGAATATCTTCCCGCGATGCCGGGAGCGAAAACCGAAACACGGCGCCGAATCCTTCCCGGCTGTACAAGCCAATTTGTCCCCCATTTCCTTCCACGATCTCTTTTGCATAAGCAAGCCCCATACCATTACCGCCGGGCCTGGTAGAAAAACCGGGCTGAAAAATTTCTTTCTGTTTCTCCGGCGGAATGCCCGGCCCGGTGTCTGCTATCTCAAAAGTGACAAAACGCCGGGCCGGTTCCAGCATTTCTTCCGAAACAGTGACATGAATAGCAATCAAGCCCTGGCCCTTCAACGCATCAATCGCATTTTCCATCAATACCTCGAAAATCATGCCGGCATAATCCGGATCGGTGAATACGATACCGGTGTCCGGGTCAATATCCGTTTCTAAGGGCATTGTTGCATAAATCCGTTAAATAGTGGATATTCTAGCCGCCCTAATCGTG
>CAZFVV010000036.1:0-44211 GCA_964522165.1 uncultured Calditrichaceae bacterium | reverse complement strand
ATCGACGGACTTTCTCTGCCGGGGAGTACTAATTGCCCGCGGTTTCCCGGCAAGGCGCATTCCGAATGCAATTCAATATTCCCCACTCCCTACTCCACCACTCACCACTCATGGAGGTTAGAAAAATTCCTCCGCGAGGCAGCTTTCCAGAATCCGGCGCTCTTTTTCTGCCAGGTCGCGCAATTCTCGGTAACGGTGCTCATTAAATTCCGGCGGCGCAGGCTCGTCGAAGCGCCGGCAAACTTCCAGCGCCTCGGCGTATGCGCCGATCCGGTTAAGGCAGCAAATTTCCCGGAAACGCGCTTCCAGGCTCAATTGGGGGGAAAGTTGTTGGACGCTTCTGAACCATTGCAGGGCTTCTAACTGGCGACCCTGCACTTCCAAGCACACTGCCAGCCAGTATGCCGCGTGAGTGTAGAGCTGTTCCGCCCCTTTTTCTACCGGGGTGCGCACTGCTTTCAGGTACATTTCCCCCGCCCCGGCGTATTCCTTCAGGTGCATGAGCAGCCAGCCGGCCCGGAAGCAACTGTTCATCCGGCAGACCGGGTTGCCGGCGATCTCCCCGGCCTCCCGGTAAAACGAAAGCGCCTGGCGAGCGTCGCGCTCTTTATCCTGCTCCAAACACCATCCGCAATGGAAGAGCAGGTCCCCGTGGTCCTGTTCAGCCCCGGAAAGGCATTCGTAAAACAGGTTAAAGGCGCGGGCAAAGTCACCCTCCTGCTCGAGTTGCAAGGCTTGTTGGTATAAGGCCATTTCAGGTTGATCTTTCATCGCGTAATTTCCCTTTAAGACCTCAAAGGTTTCAATAACCTTTGAGGTCTGGTGAATCTCAAAGCGCGTGCCAGGAATCTGCCGGGGAAGCAAGGTGCATTCATAACTCGTTATATAACAACCAATTTGGCAACAGCTTGCGGGGTTAACAGCGCCGAAATAGGTTGGCGAGCGCCAAATGCACTTCCTGCGCCAGGTGCGCACGGAATGCGCTGCTTCTGCGCTCGGTTTCCGGCAAATTCTTGACAGGCTTGCCCGCGCCGGTAAGTAGAATTATATTTCGCGCCATTTTGCCCGGAGATGAAAGGAAAAACGCTTATGGCTCACCCGGATTCGGAAAAACCCGGCTTTACCCTTCGCGCTGTGCTGATTGCTATCGGCCTTTCGCTCTTTTTGCTGGCCAGCTCTACCTACATCGCCATCAAGTTAGGGGCGCTGCCCTGGCCGATTGTTTTTTCGGTGATCGTCTCCGGCGGGGCGCTCAAAATACTCAGCGGTTCCCGCAAGGTGAACGTGCACGAAGTAAACGTGGCCCAGGCCGGGGGAAGCATCGGTGGGCTGGTAGCGGCGGGAATCGCCTTTACGGTGCCGGGAATTATTTTTCTCAACCAGCGCCAGGGGCTGGAGATCGACTGGCCCAATCCCTGGGCGCTGGGAATTTTGACCGCCCTGGCGGGTTTGTTGGGAGTATTGCTTTCCATGCCGCTCAAATATACCTTCATCGACCGGGAGCAATTGCCCTATCCCGCGGGCACCGCCGGGGCGGAGCTGCTGAAATTGGGCGAGACCGGCGGGCGGCGGCTCTGGCTGATCGTGATGGTCGGGGCGGCGGCGGGCGTTTTTGCCCTGCTGCGGGACGTGTTTTTCCCGGCCGGCTTCACCCTGGCGGCGCTTACCGCCGCGGGGATTTATCTCACCCTCTACCCCATGCCCCTGGCCCTGGCGGGGGGATACATCCTCGGCCCCCGGGCCAGCCTCTCCTGGTTGGGCGGGGCGGCAATCGGTTGGATGGCGCTGATTCCCACGCTCATTCAAACCGGCCTGGAATTCGCTTCCGCGAAAAGTTTTGCCCAAAACTTAGGAATGGGGATGGTGCTGGGTTCGGGCATCGGATTTTTAGCCGGCTACGTGCTCCCGCGCGCCGGGGCGATTTTCGCCCCCATTTTCAAATCGCGCAAGAGGTTTGCCCGACTCTTGCCGCTGTTCTCGATGCTGGGAGCGGCGGCGCTGCTGCTTTCCGGGGTTCCCCTGCCGGCTGCGCTGTTAGCGGTGCTGGGAGTATGGATGATGGTGGCCGTGGCGGCGCGCATGACCGGCGAGACCAACATCGATCCGTTAGAACAGTTCGGTATTTTTGTTGGGCTGGTGATTGCGTTTATTTACCAGGCCGCCTCCCTGGAATTGAGCATGTACGCTTCCTTTATGATTGTTACCTTCGTGAGCGTGGCCTGCGCCATTGCGGGGGACGCCGGGCACGATTACAAATCCGCGGATATCGTGGGAACCCGCTTCTTCGACGTCGTAAAAGTGGATTTGATTGCGGTAATCTTTGCCGGGCTGGCCGCCCCGTTTGTCATGGAAACCATTCGCAGCGGTTTCGGGAAGGAATTGTTCACCCCGGCCATGCCCGCGCCCCAGGCGCAACTGGTGGCCGGGAGCATCTTCGGGTTCGAATATCCGCGGGTGTTCCTGGCCGGGTTCGGAATTGCCTTTGCGCTGGAAATTTTGAATACGTTTTTGCCGCAACGCGCCCGCAACCGGGTGCTGATCATGCCCCTGGGCATCGGCCTGTTCCTGGGAATGGGCCTGGCGATTCCGATTGCGCTCGGCTCCCTGGTGCGCGCTTACATCGATAAAAAACGTACCCATCTCTACCACGCAGTATTATTGATCGCCGCCGGGGTAATGGGCGGGGAGGGAATCGCCGGTTTCAGCGCCGGGGCGCTGACCACCGTGGGGCTGAGTTTCCGCAGCGGGGCGTTTTCCCTGGCAGGGCTGTCCGGGTTTATTGGTTTGATAGGGTTGATTTTTTACTTGAAAAAACCGGGAGCGGCGAACCGGAAAGGTTAAGGGCTTAGGGCGGCGAACAAGGAGTATGCCTCTTTTGCTTCGCAAATATGATCAACAAGTGATTGATTATCCCGGGGTGTGGAATTACATTCCATGGTGCTGTGGGGAAAAAAAATAGCCGGGTAATATATCCGCAGCCGAGCGCAGAACAAGTTAAAAAATGGGTTCTGACTTATGGGAAAGAAAAAATTATATGAAATGAAGGGTTTGAGCCGTATCGACCAGACGGTTAAGACGGAGCACAAAAAAGGCAAAGGCACCAAGTCCACACACGGTTGGTACTGCCGGGTCTATACAAATCGCAAAGAATACCGCAAGTTCTTCGCGGATAGTAAGCATGGCGGCAAGGAGAAAGCGAAGAAAGAGGCGGTGAAATGGTTGAAGCAGATGCACAAGAAATATGGCATTAAGGAAGGCTCTGCCGCCGGGCCGCGGGTAAATTTAATGCCCCCGCAGCATAATTCGTCCGGCTGGCCCGGCGTGCATCGTTGCCACACCGTCACGCGCGACAGATTTCCGGATACCTATTGGGCGGCTACCTGGACGGAGCATCTTTCCAACGGTAAAATACAGCCGAAGGATAAAGCTTTTCGTTTTCGGGAATATAAATCCTCTAAAAGCCGAATCCATCGCACTGAAATAGAGGCCAAGCGGTTAGCCATTCTCTGGCGGGCAAACATGATCAAAAAATTCCTCAAACCGGCTCTTCCGTTCAAAAAAAGTAAAATTGCCTGGATACCCGGGCAGTCCATCGAAGAATTGGATCTCGAGCAGAGTGGGGTTTTTAATGCTGCGCCGCCGGAATATGAGATCAAAAACCGGGAACCGTTTGAGAAACGCATTCATGCCCTGAAAAAACCCCTGGGCGACATCGCCTATCTGTATCAGTGGGACGAAATCGATTACCAATTCGGGCGCGGGATTATTTCTCCCACCCATCGCTGTTTCTGGCTCTCCGATGGCTGCCGGATCGACGTGCTCATCACCGGAATGGGCAAGGCGGCGATCAAACAATGGATGCAGCCGGATCCTTATTACACTGCAAACGCGCAGAGAATGTAATTTTTTAGGTATGGAGTAGACATAATTGGAAATAAGGATTTTGACGGGATTAACAAGATGAACAAGATCAATATTGCTTAAAAAATATAGATTATTTGATCCTGTCAATCCTGTTTTATCCAGTCGAAAATTAATTCCAATAAAGTATAGTTTAAGGCGGCCCTCAATGACGAGCGTTAAAAAAGAGCGCATTCCCCTGGTGGCGCTGGCCATGCTGGCGCTGCTGCTGGCAATCTGGGGCGGGCTGCAGCGCGGCGGGGTGTTTTTGCCGGTGTTGAGCGCTTCCCTGCCCTTCTCCCATGGACCGTTGATGGTCGGCGCTTTCCTGGGAACCCTGATCGGCCTGGAGCGCGCCGTGGCTAGGGGAAAGTGGTGGGGCTACGGCGCGCCGTTGTTCTGCGGGTTAGGAGGCGCGGCGCTGGTTTTCGGCCTCCCCGGTGCGACCGGCGCGGGCTTGATAACCCTCGGCAGTGGGGTGCTGCTGGCGATTTTCGCCGGCTTCATGCGCCGGCAGCCCACGTTGTACATGGGCAGTATGGCCCTGGGGGTGCTGTGCTGGATTGCCGGGAACATGCTCTGGCTCGCCGGGGAACCGTTTTACAGGGTAGTGTTCTTGTGGGCCGGTTTTCTGATTTTCACGATCGCCGGAGAGCGGTTAGAGCTTAGCCGGCTGCTGAGATTGACCCCTTTCAAGCAAATTACCTTTGGGGCGGCGACGCTGATTATTTTGACCGGGGTGGCGTTTTCGCCGGCTCAGCCGGAGTGGGCCACCCGGGTGTTCGGAGCGGGGCTTATCGGGTTAACCGCCTGGCTCTATCGCTATGATATCGCCCGGCGAACCGTGCGCAGCAGCGGCTTGACCCGCTTTATCGCCGTGAGCCTGCTGTGCGGCTATGCCTGGCTGGCGGTTGGGGGCATATTAGCGCTGGTTTTTGGAGCAGTCGTCACGGGACCCTATTACGACGCGCTGTTGCACGCCATTTTCCTGGGATTCGTTTTCAGCATGATCTTCGGGCACGCGCCGGTGATCTTTCCCGCGGTACTGGGAACCCCAATGGCCTATCGCGCGGCGTTTTACAGCCACCTCGCGCTGCTGCACCTTTCCGTGGCCCTGCGCGTCGCCGGGGATTTGAGCGGCTGGGCGCCGGGGCGGCAGTGGGGGGCCATCGGCAACGCCGCGGCCATTCTGCTCTTCCTGGCGAATACGGTCATTTCTGCGATCAAGGCCGCCTCCACGGAGACCAACCCCGCCAACTCCAAAACAATCTGAACCCATTGCCGAACCGCCACGAGCGCTCAGGCCGATTTTTCCCCGGGAAGGATAATTCCCCCCGGGCGCTTCAAAATTGCCCAAAATCATGTTATTTCCTGACGGATGTCATGGATTTTGAACCTCCCGGTTTGGTAAGTTGTACCGGTTCGGTTGGAGGGGAGCAGCACTGAATTCCGGATGGATTTTGCAGTGCATCGGCCTGTAGTCCTGTCGCAGTATTGAATGTGGCACTATCCAATTCAAATAGATGATTGGCGCCATTCATAACCAACAGACAGGAGGAAGCCATGAAGATTCAAAAAATTTTAGCGCCGGTCGATTTTAGCGAGTACTCCGACAAAGCCGTGGAGCTGGCGTTGTTGTGGGGGGAAGAATTCGGGGCGGAATTGACCCTTTTGCACGTCAATACCTTATTCCACGAGCAGTTCGATTATAACCGCCTGGCGGAAGGATGCCAGGACCTGGTACGGCAGCACGAAACGCGCATCCGGCAGCAGATGGAGGAGCACGCCCGCAGGATTCGCAAACGGGCGCCGATTCGTTATGAAATCGTGCGCGCAACCTCCGCCGCGGCCGCCATTCTCAAAACCATTTCCGAAGATTCCTTCGACCTGGTAATCCTCGGCACTCACGGGCGAACCGGCTTGAAGCACCTGGTGTTAGGCAGCGTGGCGGAGAAGGTCGCCCGGCTTTCCCCGGCCCCGGTATTGACGGTTCACGGGGCGCTGGAACGCTATGAGGTTAAAAATATCCTGGTTCCCGTGGATTTTTCTCAATATTCTCCCTCCCTGGTGAAAAACGCGCTGGCCATCGCCAAAGCGTTCGACGCCCGGGTTCACCTGATCCACGTGCTGGAGCGCCCCACGGCGGCCTCGTTTAGCTGGATGACCGAGAAAGTGGAGCCCTATTTTGAATTTGACCCCGAATGGCGGGCGCGGGCGCTGAACAAAATGCGCGCCTACTTGCCAGAAAGCGCGGGCGAGGCGATCCTGGAAGTGATCGAAAGCGGCCACGCTTACGAGGAGATCGTTCGCTACGCCGCTGCCAACCGGATCGATTTGATCCTGATGGCCACGCGCGGTTTCAGCAAGTTCGATTACTTCTGGCTGTGGGGAAGCACCACCGAGCGGGTGGTGCGGCTGGCGCCCTGTTCGGTGCTGACCGAGCGGGAAGGGGACATGGCGCACCTTTCGGAACTGGCGCTGGAAGAAGCGGAAGCCTGATATTCGGAACGCAGAGGAGTGCAAAACTTCAGTTTTGCGCCCCCGGTTGCTCAGAGACCTTTGTCTTTGGCGAGACGGGCGCTCTTTTCCCTCACCAGCGCCCAGGCGCTTAGCAGCAGCGCCGCGCCGAGGAGCGCCACGATTACCATAAACGTATCGTTCAATCCCAACACCTGCGCGATAGCAGGGTCTTTTGCGGCCCCCTCCGAAAGAGACGGATTCCCGTAATACGCCGTGCGCCCCGCCCAGATGGCCCCCAACAGCGCAATGCCGGTGGTCTGGCCGAGAGTTCGGGTGAGCGATAAAAGCCCGGAAACAATGCCTAACCGCTCAATCGGCGCGGCGCCCATAATGGCGCTGTTGTTGGGCGATTGAAAAATCGCCATTCCGATTCCCACGGGCATGAAGCGCAGCACGTAACCCGCGGCGCTGGTGTGCTCGTTCAGGGTGGCGAGGCAGGCGTACCCGAAGAGCAATACCGTCAAGCCGATGACGGTGATGGGGCGGGTTCCGTAACGGTCCGAGAGGCTTCCGGAGATGGGGCTGACGATTCCTAACATCAACGGCACTACTGCTAACAGCATTCCTACCTGCCGGGGAGAATAATTCAGCACGTTTTCCAGGTAAAAAGGCATCAACAAAACGGCGCCGGCAATGGAAACGAAGGTAATGAAGCCGGTGGCCAGGTTGACACTGAGCAAGTTCCGGCGAAACAGGCGTAAATCTACTAAGGGCTGCTCCACTTTCCATTCGATCCATAGAAAAATGATCATAAATATCAACCAGGCCGTGAAGAGCGACAAAATCAGCGGCCGGTGGAATCCCGCCCGTTGCCCCAGGGTGAGCGCCAGCAAAAAAGAAGCGAGGCTGATGAAGAGGGTTGCCGCGCCGGCAAAATCGAAGCGCTGCTTGCGGGCGAATTTGGCATCGGGAACGAAGCGGTAGGTCATCAGGCTCCCGGCCAGCCCGATGGGGAGATTGACAAAGAAAATCCAGTGCCAGGAAAGCGCATCGATCAAAAAACCGCCTAACACCGGGCCGGTAATAATCCCGATGGAAACCACCGAGCCAATGATTCCCAGCGCTTTGCCCCGCTCCGCGGTGGGAAACGCTTCGGTGATGATGGCGGTGCCTAGCCCGAACATCATCGCCGCCCCCAGGGCCTGGAATACCCGGGAACCGATCAGCCAGTATTCGCTTTGCGATAAACCGCACAGCGCCGATCCCAGCGTAAAGACAATGAAACCGGATAAATAGAGCGGTTTTCTGCCGATTATATCCGCCAGCCTCCCCATACTCAGCATCATGGTGGCGATGGTGAGCAAATAGGCTAACACCACCCACTGCACCACCGCAAATTGGGTATCGAAAGCGCGAATCAAAGTTGGGAGGGCAATATTGACAATACTTCCGTCGATGGTAGCCAGGAAAACCCCCATCGCTACCGCGGTCATCACTTTCCATTTTCTGCGATAATCTACCGCCGCCTGATCCATCGGTCCTTTCCGGTTGCTTTTACCCGCGCGGGTTTCAAGTTTCGATAGTTTTTTTGATTTCGCCAAATTCTTTTTTACTTATTTCGCCGGCGGGATGGACCTGGCTACATATTCGCGAAACAGGAGCGGGGTTCGCGTATCGGAAGGGAAAGCGGGGACTTAATTGCCAATTGCCAATTACCAATTGGCAATTAAGTCCTTGCCGGGGATTGGGTATATTCCCGCAGCATCTCCAGGATCACCTTGAGCTGGGTCTTCATTTTATTAGAAAAGCAGCCCGGGTAAGAGGCGATGCAGGTTTCGTTGAAACACGCGTCCATCGGTTCCCGGCAATCCTGTTTGTAATAATAATTGGGGATCGGCTCTAATTTGGACTTGATCTCCGCCAGGGTCAGGGGCGTTTCATCCCTCAGCGCCGAAAAGTGCACCACCTGCTGCTCTAAGTAATCCCGCAGATCCTGCATTTGGAAGGCGTTCAGGCGGGGATAAATGTCCTCAATGGCCGTGTGGTCCTGGAGGAGCTTGAGAACCACCTCCGCCTTTTTAATCACACCCAATTTGTTCTTGAATAATTTTGCGCGCATACCCTTTCCCTCATTTTGCTATATTTCCGTCTATAATTGCCAGAATTTTTACGCATTACGCTTTACGCATTCCGTATGGCCGCTCATTTCTTCTCAAAAGAATATACCACGGTGTTGCAGAGCGAATCATGCCAGGTTTGGCGGTTCTCCCGGGCACCGGCCTGCCAAAACCCCCATCCCAGGGGGAGCAGGGAAATCAAATATCCCAGCCAGCGCAAGAGCGCTTTTTTCAGGTCCGGCGGCTGTTGCGAGGCATCCATCACCACCAGTCGCTTGAGCATTTTCCCGGGGGTTTGCCCGGTTTGGGCGGTGAAAATCGTGTAATACAGCGCATAATATCCCCACAAGAGCGGGGCCGGGTAACCGAAATACAGCATTTTTCCGCGATAAAGATGGATCGAAAAATAACCTCCGCCCCACCAGTAGTCCCATCCCCCGGGAACATGCCCTTTTTTAATTTCCAGCAAATATTCCGGAATCATCGGCGAAATCCAGATGCTGAATACCTCCCCTTTGCTGAAGAGGAAGAAAGTGAGGCCGCAGATCGCCCCCAAAAAAATACCGTCGATGAGTTGAGCCATCACGCGGTCGCGAAGGGAGGCGGGTTGTAACGTATAGGAATTCGACCGCTCAAAATCAAATCGGTGAAAGATCGGGCTCATATATGCTCTGAGTAGAGTTTCTTCACTGCAATTTTGAAGAAAAACTATTTCATTTTCCGGAACTTCATGGTTTAATTCTTCCGCAATCCCGGGGAGAGAGGGTTGCCGCAGAATGCTCAACCGCGCAATCGAAGAACTGCGTTGGTCTTTTAGCCCTGCCGGATTCGCCGATTGCCGCTCTCTGTCCAATATTCGGAACGGTATTGATGCGAATAAATAAAAAAATAAAATAAATGGAAATTCTTCTGCAAGAGCCTGAAAGCCGGTTACAGCATTCGCTGAATTCCCTTTTCCCGGGCATCCGCAGCTTCAAAACCCTGCGCCGCTTAAAATCATCAGAACTTTACCGGGAGTATGGGGAAGAAATCCGCCGGGTGGAAGCGGGCATCGAATGGCAAAACCGGTTCGACTGCCGCGAACCGAAAAACCGGCTGCGAGTGGCGGCCTGGAACGTGGAACGGGGGCGCAACCTGGCCGGAATTATCCGTTTTTTGACCCGCCATGAGCACCTTTCCCAAACCGACGTGCTGCTGCTGACCGAGACCGACATCGGGATGGGGCGCAGCGGCAACCACAACGTTCCCCGGGAGATCGCCGCGGCGCTGAAGATGAATTACTGCTTCGCCAATTCTTTCATCGTGCTCTCCAAAGGGGACGAAGGGGAGCAGGAACACCAGTTGGAGAATACCCTCTCCCTGCACGGCGTCGCCATCCTCTCGCGCTGCCGTATCATTTCCTGCAAAAACCCGGCGCTTTATGAGGTGCGCGACCATTTCCGCAGCTTTGAAAAGCGCTTAGGCAAGCGCAGGGGCTTGATCTGCAAACTTCAAGTGGGCAACCGGGAGTATGATTTTGCCACCGCCCACCTGGAATTGAAGGCCTCTCCCTTCCAGCGGGCCATGCAAATCGGCTCGCTGCTCCAGGAGTTAGTTGAAAGCGATGCACCGGCGCAGCTTTTCGGCGGCGATTTGAATACCCACACCTACAATTTGCAAAACCGCTTCACTGCCCTGGCCGGTTTATGGTATAGAGTGCTTTTCCCGGGCATCGAAAGAACCATCGCCCACTATCTGAACCCGGAATTGTTTTTTGAGAAACCGCTGTTCGAGGTATTTGCCCGCTACGGATTCGATACCGCGAATTTCAATGAACGCGGCAGGGGAACCCTGGTGTATGATCTGAACGACGTGGCCGCGTTACTGAAAACCCAAAATTACCTCCCGGATCAACTGATCCGCTGGCTGCGGCGGAAACTGGAACCCTGGAACGGTAGAATTCCGCTGCACCTGGACTGGATGGCGGGCAGAGGCTTCAAGGTATGTCCGGAAAAGTGCGGGGAGCGCCTCCCGCCGCAAATCATACCTTTGCCCCGCGGGGAAGGCGGGCGCCTTTCCGACCATTGCCTGATTATGGCAGACGTGGAAATTGGCGCTCCTTAGAAATTATTTCGATTTGGAATTTAAAACGCCCGTCTGTTATATTTGTCGTCGCCTCCACCGGGAAAACCCCGGCTTCGATCAGCAAGCTTCTGGTCATTTTCTAACCTCTAAAAACGGAGAGTCTGATGAACGCACGAAGAGTATCGTCATTGCTGCAATTTATCTGCAATGTTCGCCTGGCAGGGCTACTATTAGTATTGGTTTTGATGAGCCTCAATCTCCCGGGCGGGTATGCGCAAACAACCACGGTTATACCGGCGCTGGTGCTTCAAGACCCGCAAATCGACGACCAGGATGATATGTGCATCTGGATTCATCCCGATCCTTCGCAAAGCGTGGTAATCACCTCGGATAAGGGCGCTTCTAAATTGTTTGTGTACGATTTGAGCGGGAACACCATCCAAACCATTCCGGTTGTGGGCCAGCCCGGCAACATTGATGTTCGCTACAACTTCCCGCTCTCCGGCCAGTTAGTGGATATCGTGGGCTACAATGACCGGGATGAAGACGACGTCGTGCTCTATATGGTGAATCCTGCTACCCGCACCCTGGCCCTGGCGGGTACTATCGACGGCGGAAACTGGCCTTCGGAGTTGTATGGATTTTGCCTCTACCGCAGTCCCTACAGCGGGAAATTTTATGCCATCGGCAGCGGCAATAACAGCCAGTTGCGCCAGTGGGAATTGGTGGATAACGGCGACGGAAGCATCGGCGGCATCGAACTGCGCACCTGGACCAACGGCAGCGACGGTCCCACCGAAGGCATGGTCGCGGATGATGAAACCGGGAAACTGTACGCCGCCAATGAGAACGACGGAGTGTATAAATACGACGCCGAGCCTGATGATCCTGCTCCTTCCGGGCAACTGATCTTTCCGGTCGGCTCCCACGGCCTGGAAGTGGACGTGGAAGGGGTTAGTATCTATTATGCCGCCAACGGGGAAGGGTATGTGATGGTTTCCAGCCAGGGAAGCGATGATTTCAAAGTGTATGAGCGCCAGGAGCCTCATAATTTCGTCATGACCTTTGAAGTGGAAGGCGCCAACAGCACCGACGGCATCGACGTTACCAACGTCAATTTAGGACCGGCGTTTCCCCGGGGAATATTTACCGCCCATAGCGGCTCTTCGGAAGTGCTGGTTTGCGATTACGGCGATTTGGAACTGCCGATCGATACGGTTTATTGGAATCCGCGCAATCCTGCCGGGTCAACTTCCGGTTTGCTGGGGGATGTCGATAACGACGGCGCGGTGAACTCTACCGATGCGCTGGTTATCCTTTCGCACGACGCCGGATTTAGCGTACCCTATACCTGCCGCATCGAGCAGGGATTCGGGGACGCCAACGAGGATGGAGCGACCAATTCTACCGATGCCCTGGTGGTGCTCTCCATGGACGCCGGTTATCCGGTTCCCTGCCCGGCGGGATGCCCGGTGACATTGCCGGGGGTTTGCCCTTAAAACGACCCTTGCGGGGCGGAGGAGATGTTCACCGGTTTTGCCATGCTGCCTCCCGGCATCTGCGTTGCCGATCCTTTATTCACCTTCCAAAAGAAATTCAAATCCTGGCTGTCGATCCCGCCATCGAGGTCGAAATCTGAGAATTTATTGTATTCCCAGGCGGTTCCGTTTTGCACTCGCCAGACCATTTCCCGGTCTGCATCATTAATTGCACCGTCGCCGTTGCCGTCCCCGGAAATCATTCCGTAAACGCCCCCGGGCAGGATCGCCATGGGATTGGTTCCGTAAGCCTGGCTTTGCGCGGAGGCAAAATTATACAAACTGCCGGCGTTGTTCAGGGGGTGGGCGAGGCTGCTCATAATCGCCAGGTGGTTGCGGTGGTAAACGACGATGTGATAGTTTCCCGGTGCTACCCCGTAAAATCGCACCGCGCTGCCGCCGTCCAAATCAACGATGCTCCCGTCGCTTGTGATAAAAGCGGCGCGGTAGGCTTTGCCCGGGCCGGCGGGGGAAGTTCGCAGCCCCACCAGCACCCAGTCCACCACCCCCGCGGGGATAGAGCTGGCCTGCTCCGCGCCGTCATAATGCCAGGGCGCAGTGTGAAAGGGCTGTTGCAGCGGCAGCAGGCCGTTATCGCGCAGCGCGGTCCGCATTGTTCCGTTTTGGAAAGGCCCTTCTAAAAATACCCGCGCATTTACGGTCAAAGAGTTCGCGCCATGGGTCCAATCCGTCCAGCAGACATTTTTACCCAGGCCGGCCGGCAGCGGCGCGGCAAAATTCTTGAAATAGTAATAATTGAGCAAATGCGGCAACCATCCGTCCGAAGAGGCAGCGGGGTAATTTGCCTGGGTATAGAGCCATTCCAATGCCCGCAGCAGCGCCTGGTTCTCCCAGTTCCACACGTCATAGCCGGCGCGGTAGAGGATCAGCGCCGCGGCCGCGGCGCCTTGCAAGCCGTCGTAAACTTCCCCTTCCTGCGGCGGGGGCCAGGTAAAAGCCCCGGATTTCCTCTGGTCTTCCGGAAGAACCCCGTCAATCGAATATCCCTGTTTGACTGCCCCCAGGGGATTGACGCCCACCGGCAGGGCCGGGTCGGACTGCCAGGAAGAGTCGGAATAGGAGAATCCGCTGTAGGCGCTGCGGTCCCCCAGCCAGCCCTTGAACACCAGGGCGGTGCGGCCCAGTTCCTCGGCGTCGCCTAAGTAGCGGGCAATGGCGGCCCGGCTGGCGGCGCAGAAAGTGCCGGTATTGGTCGCTTTTTTCTCGTGAGCGGAGCGCAGAGTTTCGCCGCTGAAATCCTGGGTCAGCAAGCTGCGCAGCCAGATTCGGAAGATGCTGTCCTGCGCCGCCGGCAGCCCCACCAGATCCGCGGCAATCACGTAGCCGATTGCTCCCCTGCCCACGGACAGCCCCGTACCGCCGGCTTCGCTGCCGATGGCCGCCATGCAGGCATCGATGACTTCGGCGCGGTAAGCGGGAATGCCGGTTTTGGCATAAACCAGCGCCTTGGCCATGGCGCGTACGTCCGCGTCGCTGGATCTGTCGGCCAGGTTGGGCGCGCCCAGGGGTTGATCCGCTTTCGCTTTCAGGTTCAGCCAGGCCGCGCCGGAGTCGGGAAGATTAACGATTTCATCCCCGCTGATCCAAATGCCGGAAGCAAACCGCGGGGTGGGTATTTCGTTGAAAATCGCCGTTACCGTGATATCGGAGTCCAGCACCACGCTGTCGGGGCGGGCGAAGCCGCTCACCCCTCCGCTCCAGCCCACAAAGACGTAACCGGGGGCGGCTGCCGGGGTCAGTTTTATGGTGGTCCCGTTGCGGTACTGGCCGCCGGGAGGGTCTAATTGCACGCTGCCCGCCCCGGCAATGTTTACGGTGAGGTTGAAACGAGGCCCGTGCGTCCAATCCGTCCAGCCGGCGTTTTTGCCCGGCCGGGCGCCCAGGGGGGCGGGGAAAGCGGTTTGATAAAAATAATTCGCAAGGTGAGGCAGCCACTCGTCATCATTGCTGGCAGGGTAATTCTGTCCGTCATTGAAGATGGTGTTGTGCAGCCACTCCAAAGCCCGGCGCAGGGCCTGGTCCTGCCAATTCCAGGCGTCGTAGCCCTGGCGGTGAAGGAGATAGGCCAGGGCAACCGCTCCCTGCAATCCCTCCCAGGCATAGTTGGTTTTGCAGGGCGGCCAGGTGAAAGGTCCGCAGCGATTCTGGTCGTCTGGCAGAACCCCGTCGATAGAATGGCCGTTTTGTGTTGCTCCCGGGGGATTGATGCCCACCGGGTTGGCCGGGTCGGCGTGCCAGGAGAAATCGCTGGAGTAAACGAAGTCATTGTAAGCGTTCCGGTCGCCCAGCCAGGCTTTAAAGATCAGCGCCGTACGGGTCAGCTCGTCGCGGTCTCCCAGGTAGAGGGCTACGGCGGCCCGGCTGGCCCCGCAATGCGTTCCCCAGTTGTTGGGGCGTAATTCTTGGGTCGATTGCAGGGTGTAATTTTCCAATTGTTCGGTAAGCACAACGCGAAGCCAGTCCCGGAAGATGCTGTCTTGCGCGGCCGGAAGCCCTACCAGGTCTGCGGCAACCACGTAGGCCATCAATTCCCGCCCCAGGGCCAGGGTGCGCCCGCCCTGTTCGGTGCCGATGGCGTTCATGCAGGCATCGATGACCTCGTTGCGGTAGGATTCGATACCGGTGCGGGCATACACCAGCGCCTTGGCCATCACCCGCACGTTTACGGAATCATCCTGGTTGGAGATATTGGGCGGGCCGGCCGGCTGGTCCGCTTTGCTCTTCAGGTTCTGCCAGGCTGCCCCGGACATGGGAAGCTCCTGAACCTCTTCCTGGCCGATCCAAATGCCCGATGGATACAGGGGAGCGGGCTCTTCGATGAAAATAGCCGTTAGCGCGTGATCGGAGTCGAACAAAAGAGAGTCCGGTTTGGCGTAACCTTTCAAAGCCCCGTCCCAACCGGCAAATATCCAGCCGGAAGCCGCCGCGGGCGTGAAGGATACGATGGTCCCGTTGCGATAAACGTTTCCCGGCGGATCGGGCAGCACGTTCCCGGCGCCATTGATGGTCAAATTGAGGTAATAATTCTTTCCGTAAACCCAGTCGGTCCAGCCGGCGTTTTTCCCGGGAATGGAAGGAATCGAAGCCGGAAAGTCGCTGCCGTAAAAATAATTCACCACGTGGATTAACCATTGATCGTCGGATTGCGCGGGGAAATTTGCTTCGTGGTGCAGCCATTCGAAGGCGCGCCGCAGCGCTTGCTCCTCCCAGTTCCATACGTCATACCCGGCGCGGTGCAGAATTACCGCCTGAACAATCGCCCCTTGCAGGCTTTCGTACACGTTGTTTTCCACGGGGGGCGGCCACGCAAAGTTTCCCCCTTCCCGCTGGTCGTCCGGCAGCACCCCGTCGATGGAATGCCCGTTTTTCGTGGCCCCGGGGGGATTGATCCCCACCGGGTTGGCCGGTTCCGCCTGCCAGGAAAGATCGCTGCCGTAAACAAAGTCCGCATAGACGTTGCGAGCGCCTAACCACCCCTGAAATACCAGGGCGGTGCGCGCCAGCTCCTCCGGATCGTTCAAATAGCGGGCAATGGCGGCCCGGCTGGCCCCGCAATGGGTTCCCTTGCGATTCGGCTCATTTTCGTTGGCGCTTCGCAAGGTTTTTCCGTCAAGAGTTTTAGTCAAAAGAGTTTTTAACCAGGCGCGAAACAGGGAATCCTGCGTCGCGGGAAGCCCCACCAGGTCTGCGCCGAAGATGTAAGCCGCCAGGCCGGTTCCCAGCGCCCAGGTATTGCCCCCATTTTCCGTGCCGATGGCGGCCATGCAGGCGTTTATCACCTCGTCCCGGTAAGTTTCGCTGCCGGTTTTGGCAAACGCCAGGGCTTTGGCCATTACCCGCACGTTTACGGTGTCGAAGCGGTTGGCCAGGTTCGGCGTTCCGGTGGGTTTATTCGCCTCTGCGAGCAATTTATTCCAGGCGGCTCCGGAGGCCGGGAGCAAATCGGTCTCTTCCCGGCTGATCCAGATTCCGGAAGGAAAGGCGGGGGTTGGCAGCCCGGTAAACACCGCCGTCACCGTGGCGTCGCCGTTAATGATCAGGCTGTCGGGGTTGGCAATTCCCTTCAGCGCCCCGCTCCAGCCGCTGAAGACGTAACCGGGTTCTGCCTCCGCAGTCAGTTTCACCACCACGCCGTTCTGGTAGTAGCCGCCGCCGGTATGTTCCGTTGAGGGGGGCGGGTCGAGGGCTACATTGCCGGCCCCGACGATGTTCACGGTTAACATCGAGCGGGGGCCGTGGGTCCAATCGGTCCAACCCACGTTTTTTCCCGGTTCGGCGGGGGTGGTGGTCGGGAAAACGGTATGGTAGTAATAATTTACCAGGTGCGGTTCCCACTCGTCATCTCCGCCGGCGGGGTAATTGGCCTCGTTGTACAACCATTCGAAGGCCCGCCGCAGGGCTTGATCCTGCCAGTTCCAGGCATCGTACCCGGCGCGGTGCAGGATGACCGCATGGGCCAGCGCGCCTTGCAGGGCTTCGTACACGTCGCTAGCGGTGGGCGGCGGCCAGGTAAAGGGACCATCCTTGCGCTGGTCATCCGGCAGCACCCCGTCAATCGAGTGGCCGTCTTTGAGCGCTCCCAGGGGATTAATGCCCACGGGATTGGCGGGGTCGGCCTGCCAGGAGAGGTCGCTGCCGTAAACAAAACCGGCGTAAGCATTGCGATCTCCTAAGTATCCTTTGAATATTAGGGCGGAGCGGGCCATCTCTGCCGCGTCTCCCAGGTAGCGGGCAATGGCGGCCCGGCTGGCCCCGCAATGGGTTCCGCGGTTGTTGGGGTCGATTTCGTGAATGGTTTGGAGCGTTCCGCCGCTGAGGCTTTTAGTGAGCATCTGGCGCAGCCAGTCGCGGAAGATCGAATCCTGCGGGGAAGGAAGCCCCACCAGGTCGGCGGCGATGATGTAGCCGATCAAGCCCCGCCCCACGGTCGGCGGGGATCCACCGTTTTCCGTTCCGATGGCGGCCATGCAAGCCGCGATCACCTCGCTGCGGTAAGATTCGACGCCGCTGCGGGCAAATACCAGCCCCTTGGCCAGCACCCGCACGTCCACCTGGTTATTGCGATCCGCCAGGTTGGGGGCGCCGGCGGGCAGGTCTGCTTCCGCTTTCAGGCTTAGCCAGGCCGGGCCGGTCATGGGAAGTTCGCTGAGTTCCGCGGCGCTGGTCCAAATTCCCTGGGGATGGAGCGGGGCGGGAATCTCCGTAAAAATCGCCGTTACGGTCACGTTGGCGCTAATGGTCAGGTTACGGGGATTGGCGTAACCGCTCAGCCCGCCCTGCCAGCCGGAGAAAACGTGGCCGGTATCCGCCTCCGCGGTCAGGGTAACCACGGTTCCGCCCGGGTAGGAACCGCCGGGAGGATCCAGGGTTACGCTTCCCTGGCCGACCAAATTGACGGTCAGGGTGTACTGCCCGGCCAGGGGAGAAACGGACCCTGCCAGCCACAAGCTAGCTAAAAGGAAGAGAATCCCGCGAAGTGGGAATAAATCTATATGGAAATTCGATCTCTCGAATCGTTTCATTGCCTTCATCCTCGATGATGTTGATGAAACCGGTACATATTACCGGAAGAGAGGGATGAAAAATTTCAAAGTTCTTTGGCGTGGGAATCCGGGACAGCGCACGAATAATGGCCTTGATAGCAAATGGCTGACCGGCCGTAACCAACGGATCAAGGTACAACATTGCAAACTGCCTGCTAAAATAAGGAAAGCAGAGTCAGGCTGCGTGATAAGAGGCACAGATACCGGATACGAGGTACCGGACGCCAGATACCAAATGCCGGATAGCATGTACTTATCCGGTATCTGGCAAAACGGCATTACCCCAAACGGAATTTATGGCCGGGCGCGATGTAACACTGCTTCTACCAACTGCTCGTGTTCGATGGGCACCGCTCCCACTTCTTCGCATACCACCCCGGCGGCGAAATTGGCCAGGGTGACCGCTTCTTTTACGGTGGCGCCGGCGGCCAGGGCAAAGCTCACCGTGGCGATCACCGTGTCTCCTGCCCCGGAAACGTCGGCAACCTCCCGGGCCCGGGTACCCTCGAACGCTGCCGGTTTGTTCTTGCGGAACAGCGCCATGCCCCGGGAACCGAGGGTAATCAGCACCGCCGCGGCGTTGAGCCGGTCCAGCAGCATATTTCCGGCCTCTTCGATGCTCTCGTCGGAGTCCAGGCGCATGGCCAGCGCCTCTTCGGTCTCTTTTTTATTGGGTTTGAAGAGGGCGACGTTGCGAAATTCGAAGAAATTGTCAAATTTGGGATCTACGGTAACGATTTTCTGGCAGCGGTTTGCCAGATCGATGATCTTGCGCACCAGTTCCGGCACCAGCACCCCTTTATTGTAATCTTCCAGGATGATCGCGTCGATGTCGTTGATCATCCCTTCGATGAACCGGAAAATCCGGCTCTGCACGGAAGCGTCGATGGGAAGGATTTTTTCCCAGTCCACCCGGGCGATGTGCTGGTTGTTGCCGATAATCCGGGTTTTGAGCGTGGTAGGGCGGGAGGAATCCGCAATCAACCCGTCCGGGACGAGGTTCTTCTGGGATAACTTTTGGCGAAATATCTCCCCCCAGGCGTCTTCGCCGACCGTGCCCACCAGCACCGGCTCGCCGCGAAGCCCGATAACATTATTGGCCACGTTTGCCGCTCCGCCGAAGCGCACCTCTTCGTCTTTGTCTTCGATATTGATGATCGGCACCGGGGCTTCCGGAGAAATCCGGCTGACGTTTCCCCACAAATAGCGGTCGAGCATCAAATCGCCGACGATCAGGATTCGTTTCCCTATCCCCGCGCGCATAATCTCCCGCAGGCGATCCGGGTGAATTTCGACCATGCCTATTTCCTCCGCGGGGCTTTATTTACCCGGGCGCCGGAATCGAACAGGCGCTCCAGCAGCGTTAAAAGCGGCTCTTTGAAGAGGCTGGCCAGCAGTAAAATAACCAGCAGGGGAAAGGCGGTAAAATAGATGAATTTGATATAACCGTCCACCCAGCTTTTTTCCACCAGGAAGGGCAGCACCACGGCAATCAA
Source organism: uncultured Calditrichaceae bacterium (assembly GCA_964522165.1). Lineage (GTDB taxonomy): Bacteria > Calditrichota > Calditrichia > RBG-13-44-9 > J075 > JABWBP01. Next base: position 25,072 of record CAZFVV010000036.1, on the reverse strand, counting down.
GATAAAGCAGGCAAAGATATAATATTCCGCCGCCCGAACAATGCGTTTGTAATATGCTTCGACCATTGAAACCGGCCTTTCGTTTTTTTCTTTTTCCACACTCACGTTACGTTCCATTGTTTACGAAGTTGAATGCTTTTGGCTTTTCCTGCGGCAATCATCTTGTTGCCGGTTTTCAGTATCCAATTTTCAATCTTCAATTTTCAATCTTCAATTTTTAATCAATACCCCACCGGAACCCCGGTTCCCCGGGGATCGCAGCAAATCTCCCATTGATTCCCCGACCGCCAGATCGCCTGCACGTCTCCCAGGCGTTGGGTTTCGATGAAATTGAATCCCCGCGACTGCAATTCCTGCAAAATTTCAGGGGAAAATTTCCCCGTTTCATACTTGATGGAATCCGGCAGCCACTGCTGGTGGAAGCGCCCCGCGGCCTGCGCCTCCGCCAGGGTCATACGGTAATCAATTTTGTTCAGAACCACTTGCAGCACCGCAGTGATGATCGTAGAACCGCCCGGTGATCCCAGGATGCCTGCTAGCCGGCCATCTTTTTCCACAATCGTGGGGGTCATGGAGCTGAGCATGCGTTTGCCGGGTTCCACGGCGTTAGCCCATCCCTGCACCAGGCCGAAGAGATTGGGGGAGCCGGGTTTTCCGGCAAAATCATCCATCTCGTTATTCAGCAGGACGCCGGTTCCCCCGGCGACCAGGTAGCTCCCGAAATTACCGTTCAGGGTGTAGGTCATGGCGGCGGCGTTTCCGGCGGCGTCCAGCACGGAGATATGGGTGGTTTCCGGCGCTTCCCTGGCGGGCGCCAGCGCCCGGGCGTATTCCGGCATTTGCTGCGCGGGGCGGGGGCGGGAGAGGGAAACCGAGCGGGCTATCTGCGCGGCGGTATCCGGCGAGGCAAACATCTGAAAAGGAACGGTCACGAATGCCGGGTCGCCCAAATAGGCGTTGCGGCGGGCGTACCACTGTTTTTCTACCTCAGTGAGATAAGCGATATAATCGGCGCGGTTGTGGGCGTGGGTGTTGGGCAGATCGATGTGCTGCAAGGTATTCAATATGCCTTGCAGCACCAGTCCCCCGGAAGAGGGTGGGGCCATGGAGTAGAACAGGTGGCCGCGGTAGGCGATCCGCACCGGCGGGCGCTCGATGGCGGTATATTCGAGGAAATCCAATTTGCTGAAAATTCCCCCGTGCTGCTGCGACGCGGCGATGATTTTGTCGGCAATTTCCCCCTGGTAAAACGGGGCGTCTCCTTCCGCGGCGATCCGTTCCAGGGTTGCCGCCAAATCTTCCTGTCGCAGAATGGTTCCCGGTTCTGGGGCCTTGCCGCCGGGATAGAAAATCCGGTAAGATTCGGGGAAACGTTTAAAATTTGCTTCGTGTTCTTTTAGAAGATTGCCCAGGCTTTCGCTGACCGGGAATCCTTCCCGGGCCAGGCGGATGGCCGGTTGCAGCAAATCTTTCCAGGGCTTGGCAGCGAATTTTTGGTGGGCGCGGTAAAGCCCTCGCACCGTGCCGGGTATCCCCGCCGCCAGCGCCCCGATGAGGCTTTTTTCGGGATCGAGGCTGCCGTCGGGCTGCCAGAACATATCGGAAGTCGCCGCGGCGGGGGCGGTTTCCCGGAAATCCAGCGAGGTAACGTTGCCGTCGTGGGAGCGGTAGAGCAGGAATCCGCCCCCGCCCAGGTTGCCCGCGCGCGGGTAGGTTACGGCCATGGCAAATCCGACCGCCACCAGGGCGTCAATGGCGTTGCCGCCCTGTTCGAGCACTTCCAGCCCCGCGGCCGCGGCGTGAGGCTCCGCGCAGGCGATTCCCGCGGAATTGACCACAATAGAATGGGAAGCAGTATTCCAGGCAGGCGGCTGCTGGCATCCAATCCACCAGAAGGAGAGCAGGGAAAGGCTCATGGCGGCAGTGTATTTGAAATGGGCAATGCGGGGCACGGCAACCTCAAATTATGGGGATTGGAGAATGTCCAGCAGGTCTTCCACGAAATTTTCTTTCATGGGAAATTCGATCATGCGGCCGATTTCCTCACCGTTCCGGATTAAGATAAAGGTGGGAACCAACTCAATTCCATTCGCCTTTGCGGTATGGCCGGGATCGTCTTTTTTGCGATCCACCCCGATCAATTTCACGGTAATGCGCTTGTTCTGCGCGGCGTTCAGGGTTTTCATGAATATCGGCAGGGCCTCCCGGGAATCTCCGCACCAGTTCCCGAAATAACAGAGCACCTCCAGCGGCTCGCCAATCTGTTTGATCTGCTCCACCAGCACAGGGTTGGTTTCGCTGCGTTGATCTTCTTCTTTCCAGGCCGGGAAATGGCGCAAAATCTCCGGGTATTGCGTCTCCCCCAGGATCAGTTGCTCTCCCCCAACTTGCTGCAAGATAGCTGCGGGATGGTTTTGATGGGCGCATCCTGCGGCCAGGAGCAGCATTGCCAGAACCATCGCGTGCTTTTTCACGGTTTCCATCTCCTAAAAAGGCGGCGATTAATTCAGGGGGCCCGGGGTTGAAGTGTTTAGCCGGGTGGAGTCGCTGCCCGGCGAACGGTTTTCGATTTTAGCCGGGCGCAGTTCTTTCCGGGCAATTCCCTCCCGGGTAATGGTGAGAAGGGCGATGGTATTGGATTGGCCGGGAACGCCGAGATTTCTGCCATTTAGCCAGATTTCAACCCCGTCGGCTTTACCCAACAGCAATTCTACGCCCCGGGCAGCCCGGAGAGAATGCCGGATTCCGGCCTGCAGGATATAGTCCGTGGTATCGGTCTCATCGCGCACCTCCCGAATCCAGGTGCGCTCCAGGGCGCGCAGTTCCAGCGCCAGCGGCTCGCCGGCCGGCGCGGCGGAGATTGCGGAGTCAGGCAAAGGTTGCGCCGTGGTATCCGTTTCCGTCCTGTTACGGGTGGTATCGACCAGTTCGGTAATGGGTATTTCCCTCACTTCCATATTTTGATTGTATTTCTCGAACACGTACTGTTGGTAGGTAAAATAACCGGCTCCTACTAAGGTCGCAAATGCCAGGCTGAACCAGAAAATTTTGTGGATTCGATCCAGGTTCAACCTTTCGATGTAAGAACGGGTTTTGGGAGGAAGTTCTTTGGGAATGGAGGGGCGCGGCACCTTCAGCCGGGAGGTTTTCGGCTCTTCGGCGGGCGCTTTGAGCGGTTCCGGTTGTTTGAAATGCCCGGACATCAAATCATAGTCTCGCAGCACTTCTTCAACGTCCAGCCCAATCTCCTGGGCGTAGCGCCGCAAATAGATTCGCTCGTAGCCGGGGGGGAGTTTTTCCATCCGGCCTTCTTCAATCGCCCTTAGATATTCCAGCGAAAGCCGGCTCTTGCGCTGGATGTCTTCCAGGGAGATTCTCTTCTCCAAACGTTTTTGCTTCAGGTTTTCGAAAAATTCTTTCAAGGTTTTTAAATCCTCTTACTTGATATCCTTCAAGCGCATTTGCAGTTCTTTTCGACCGTTCCAGTAGTTTTCTTCCAGAACGTAAGCGCAATCAATAATGCCGTTATTTTTGAGCACCTCTTCCGCCTGGTCTGCAAAATTGAAACCGATGGCGGTCATGGTTACCCCGTTTTGTTCCAGGTTTAATTTGAGGTGATTGCTGCCCACAACGGAGGGTTCGCCAACCACCTTCAGTTTGCGCGACACAAATACCGGCCGAAGGTTGAGGGGGCCGAAGGGACCCATGAGTTTGAGGAGGCGCATCAGGCGTTCGTCGAAATCGCTCAGGTTCACTTCGCAGTCGATTTTTATGATCGGAACGAGGTCCTCTGGGGTAATTTGCGCGCGAGCGGCCTCTTTGAACATCTCAATGAACGGGGGTATATTTTCTTCCCTGATGGTCAGCCCCGCGGCGTATTTATGCCCGCCAAAGGTGATCAGGTGTTGAGAGCACTGTTTGATCGCTTCGTACACGTTAAAATTGGCAATGCTGCGCGCGGATCCTTTCCCGATGCCATCTACTACCGAGATCATAATGGTGGGGCGGTAGAATCGCTCCACGATGCGGGACGCCGCAATCCCGATTACCCCCGGGTGCCAGTCGCGTTTGTAGAGCACGAAGGCGTAATCGTTTACAGTATCGAACTGGTTTTCGATGATCTCCAAAGCCTCCTTGAAAGTGGTTTCATCCACGTCGCGGCGAGCTTTGTTCTCTTTTTCCAGTTCTTTGGCGAGGGTGCGCGCCTGCTGCAAATTTTGGGAGGTGAAAAGCTGCACGGCCCGGCGGGCGTCCCCCATCCGCCCCACCGCGTTGATCCGCGGGGCTAGCACAAAAACTACCAGTCCCACGGTAATTTCTTTGCGGTCGATGCCGGAGCTTTCTAACAGGGCTTTGATGCCAAAACGGGGATTGGAATTGATGCGGTCGAGGCCGTGGCGCACCAGGATGCGGTTTTCATCGATGAGGGGAACAATATCGGCGCAACTGCCGATGGCGACGATATCCAAATATTCGTCTAATTCCGATTCCACCAAGCCCAGCCGCTGGTAAAGCGCCTGCATCAGCTTAAAACCGACCCCCACACCGGCCAGTTCCTTGAAAGGGTAGGGGCAATCGGGGCGTTTGGGGTCTAAAATCGCCGCGGCCGGGGGTAATTCGTCTCCCGGTTCGTGGTGGTCGCACACCAGCACGTCAACGCCTCGTTCACGGGCAAAGCGGATCTCATCCACCGCGGTAACGCCGCAGTCGATGGTAAGGATCAGGGAAACTCCCTTTTCAGCGTATTCCTGAATTGCCTGGCGGGAGAGGCCGTAGCCCTCGGTAATGCGGTCAGGGATGTAGTAAGTGACTCTGGAACCGACCATACGCGACAGAATGAGATAGAGCAGGGAGCTTCCGCTTACCCCATCCACGTCATAGTCGCCATAAACCAGGATTCTTTCGCCCTTCTCCAGGGCCTGGTGCAGACGATCCACCGCCTTATCCATGTCTTTCATCAGGAAGGGATCGTGCAATTCTTCCACTTCGGGGCGAAAATAAGTTCGGGCCTTGTCGAAACAGTCTATGCCTCGCTGCAAGAGAATACGGGACAATATCCTGGGAATCCCTAATTCTTTGGCTAGATGATCGACCGCGTTCTCATCATTATCATGATCAATCACCCATTTGAATTTCATTCATACACCACCTATGTTCTTTTTTGATCTTTTATTAGTATTAGTTTTGTTGTCAGGTAACTGTCGCTCCCCTGTTCTAATCGGTAGCAACTGATAGTCATACCACTCTTTTGAATAATGCTTATCGAAGATGCTCCGCCTCACGCCAGGAAGCGTAATTTGCGGCGCGTGACCCCTCAAAGGCTCCGGATGTTAACAGATTGTCAGAAGAATCGCAAGATATTTTTCCATGCTCAGGCGCGGTTCAATATCTCCCCGATCTTCCAAACTGCCAGCTTGACCGCCGGGGTTCGGTACGGTTGAAAGGTCGTATCTAACTTAACCAGCCAGCGATGGTCCTCATGGCGGGCGACGGTTATGTAGAAACCTTGCTTGTATTGGCCATCTTTGGTAATCATCCGCAGCAAATACCCCTTTCCATCGGGAGAACCAAAGACCGCTTTAACGACAAAGAATGTTTCAGCCTCAATATACTCCACCCCGATCAATTTTTCAATCGAATCTAAATGAATTTCTTTTTCGATAAAGGTATGGGGCATAGCGGAATCCTCCAGAAGTCGATGAATCGAAGCGTTTTGGACTTTTCGGGCGACCAGCCTATAGGTGCTGCGGCCCATCTCGCGCCATTTGCGCTCATACCGGGTCGCCAGAGGGCGAAGCGGGTCGATCTCAAGGTATGATGCCTCAAAAAGAGGGGAGGCCTGGAAGAGCGACCGGGCATGTGCCGCATACCACTGTTGATCGGTCACCAGCTCATATTGGCCGCCATTTTCCAGCACCGCGCCCAAAATATGAACAAAATCTCCGCTTAGCAGGCGGCGGTCTTTGTGGCGCCCTTTGGGCCAGGGGTCGGGGAAATTCATTAAAACATGGCGCAGGGAGTTAAGGGGGAAGAATTCCCTGATGGCAAACTCGGCTTCTTCACGGATCGCCCGGGTATTTACAATTTTATGCTGATAAAGGTTTTTTTGCAGCTTCATCATTGATTCCATGGAAAGTTCGATGCCGATGAAATTCCAACCGGGCTGTTGAAGCGACCAATTTACCAGAAAATCTCCGTTGCCAAAGCCGATTTCCACGGCCAGGGGAGCAGCCCGGCCAAACACCGCCTCCCAGGCGATCGGATAGGGTTCAATTTCGCCCGGGACGATTAAATAATCCATACAAAATTGCTTACTTTGCATGAGCGAAAAATAAAAGATTTCACGGTTTGGTGCAAGTGGGGAGTAAAACTCGAAAATTCCTAAAAAAAACCCTTGACAAACTCTCTCTCGTCGGCTATATTGTGTTCGACCTTCCAAGGTCAAAACCTCCCTCCCAACTCCGCAGGGGACGCTCGTCGTCCCCTGTTTTATTTTTAGCGATTTCAGCTTTTACTGCCCATTATACATTCTCCCTTCATGATTCATCCTTTGTATGATATACTGCAAACGGACATAAGCTTCGCTTTTTACGCAGGCTAAGACTAAGAATTTCTAAGCCTAAGCCTTGGCCTCAGCCTCAGAAGAAAAGTGCAATTTGTGACCGCGCGAAGTATAGTTTATCTGAGCAACTGCTGCAGCAGCACTTCTCCCTGTCTCCAGGGGCCGAATCCGGCGGCAGTGTCGATATGCCCGCTGCTACCGATATTGATAAACCGGGCTCCCCATTGGCGGGAAAAAAATGCCGCTCGTTCCGGCTGGATGTAAGCATCATTGCTGCTGGCAACAACGATGCAGGGAAAATGGAAGGGTTTGAGCGGGATTGGACTGAATCCCCGGAGAGCCGGGAGGGCATCCGGCCGTTCCACGTCAGCCGGGGCGACCAGCAGCGCCCCGTAAACCGGTCGCCGGTAGCGGCTTACCCAATGCGCAATGGTGATGCAGCCCAGGCTGTGGCCGACCAGAACAACCGGGCCGGTAATGGAAGAAACATTCTGATCGAGGGTATCGACCCACTCCCGCAGATCAGGGTGGTTCCAATCTCGCTGTTCTACCCGGTAGTATTCCGGGTGCTTTTCCTGCCATAAGCTTTGCCAGTGTTTGGGCCCGGAACCGGTGTAGCCGGGAACCAGCATCACCTTCTTCGTTTCCTCGACCATTTCTTCTCCGCACTTCCCATTATATCAAACAGATCGAACCGGGATTAATTTAGCGATAATTCCTTTTTGATGGCAAAGGTTTTGAGTTCACTTTTCGTCATCAGCATAGTTGTAGCGAGTGAATGATTATTGAATATTTTCTGTAACGAGCCGGAAGGATAAGTTTGCGGCTGTGCAATAAAAATCCATTTTTTTAAAGCCAATAAACTTGATTTTTAAAGAATCAAGGGAGTAAAGAGAACTGAAAATAATGTAAGTATTTGTAAAAAAATAGGAGCGGAAAACCGGATGAGGGGGTGGCCGGAAGTGAAAAGTGAAAAATACGGATATATCCATGAAGAGTGTTCCCGTGGTTTTCTATGCTGAAACAGGAAGTGTGGTTTTCACCAAACTCGTGATGGCTCAACCGGGATAGCCAGGCGTAATCAGTAAGTTCCCAGCCAGGCAACCAGGGAAATGAGAAGAAATATCACCCAGGAGAGATGCCGGCCCCGGGAGCCGATCAAGGAAAGCACTCCGCTTAGCAAAAAAATGTTGGAAATGATGCGTGCCACAATGAAAGCGGTCTGGTCAAGGGAGCGGAGCGATAAAATTATCAGAATTGCTGCCGCGTTCCACCAGGCTATGGTGGTCAGGTGCCAGGCAATGCGGGTGGTACGGTTGACATAAACCGCATCCCCGAAGTGATGCAGCGGTTCCCGCTTAAGCAGGCGAACCAGAAAAAAACGCTCCCCCATGACCGAATGCAACAGGCCCATGAAAAACGCCAACGCCGCCGCAACAAGGAAATAGACATTCATACCTTAACCTTCATATTGTGGACATCCCGGGCAATTTTCAAATACACATTTTTAATGATCTCTTCGTGGTGGTTCTTTTCCCGTAATGCCTTCATATTCCACCAGCCGGCCTTGTGTATTTCGTTCAAATTCCACCATCCTATCTGATCCATGTGGTCTGCCGAGAGAGGAAATTCATACTGGGTGATTTTTTTGGAAGCGCCATTGCCGATCAATTTTTTGGTCCATTTTTGAGATTTGACCGAGACCAATCCGTCATTAGGGCCTTCACGCTCGTTCAGAACTTGCCAGGAAATTTGAAAGGGCAGGAAGGTAGATTCGTGTTTCTGGGAACTGTAGTAAGTCTGGTAAATGACTTCGTTGCCGGCCTCCAGCGGCTCTGCGAAGGCGTTGAATTCCTTGCAGACGGCGGTTGTTACGCTCTTGATGCCTTCCAGGTTGATGATCTTTCGAAATACCCCGATCACTTTATCAATTCCTTGCTCCAGGGCTGCATCCGCCACGCTGGTACCCCAATGGGGAGTGCCGATGGTGCTCAGTGTCGCCACTTTATCGGCCATTTTTTCATTAACGATCATGTGGCGGGCGTCCAGGCCGCCCATACTGTGGGCAATGATATGCACCTTTTTATGGCCGGTTTTCTTTAGGATTTTTTCGATTTCCCGGCGCAAGTCCCTTGCCCGGGTGGCCACGTCGGCCGCAAAACTGACGCTGGAATGATGCACCTCGAACCCGTGTTTTTTGAGATAGCTGGCGATACCCTTAAAATAATGAAACCGGTCGGACACCAGGCTAAAGTCATAAAGTGAGAGGTTCAAGGTTTTAAAGATAGAGTCGATCAGGTAATCCGGCCTGGCCATGCCGTGGGCCAGTACTATCGGCAGCTTAACTTTTGGTTTTTGGGGTTTCGGCTTAAAATCTTTCAGGATTACTTTAGAGGGATCAAAAGGCTCAAAAAGCTCCTGCAAATCCCGTTCATCCAGATCAATCGACAATCCGCTGCGTCTTTTCTTCTTCTCCATCACGTTTACTCGAGCTTTCGTCAAATTTTCCGATCATAGTTTACTTTATCTCCGCAAAGTTGTCAAGATGCAATCCTTGAAATGGTGAAAAAAAAATCTATCTCCACGCAGGCAATTTCTGCAAAAGATTAGCAGGTGATTAGGGGTTGATTCGGCAGGATCGCCATACTATATTTGCGCAGATTTTAGCAGTGTAGAATACGCGGGTGGCGGAACTGGCAGACGCGCCAGACTTAGGATCTGGTGCCGCAAGGCGTGGGAGTTCGAGTCTCCCCCCGCGTACTAAGTAATAAAATCAGCCACTTAAGAAAACCATCTCTAATCCCACACCCATCCTGCCTTCCCCCGGGTGTTCTAATAGTGTGCCGTAATTGCATCCATTTCGCCCACGCCTTCAAACTCCCGGCCATCCCCGGCCGGGCGTTATTGTGGGATATGGAAGGAGGGAAATACGGCAAGATACAAGTGCCCTACATCGAAAAAGAAAAAGCCGCCGCCATACCGATATACGTGTATGCCGGAACGCCGTTTCCGGTTGCCCTTCCATTGCCGGCCGCAATCCCGGACACACCTGTTCCATGGCCAAGAATATCCTGTTGTGTACAACTGCCATTGTTAATCTGCCCGGAACTCCACTCCGTACCATAATTAAAACCGGAAGGAGGAGGGCCTGTATCATCGTCCTGATCCCAGATTTTTAAGATGCGGGTTTGATTATTCTCATCTTTAAAATCCGGCTGGCTGATGTCAATGCCGGTGTCAACAATACCGATAATAACGCCCTGGCCGGTAAGTCATTCGCATCCCGGGCCCTTGCCGCTTTTACAGCTTCGGAACTGACATCCAGTTCAGCTTTGCAGCCTTTTGCAATTTCAACATAGGAGACTTCCGAACTGCTGACAAGCGCAGGAAGGACATAGAACGGGGCGGAAACTGTAAAGAAAGAATCTAATTGTGAACCTACGGAGATACCTAACTGACTAAACTTTTGCAAATTTAGGCGAGTCCCAGATTATTTACGGTTGAGTGGTGCAGTCAAGTATGAACATTTTTCACGGTTTTATTACTTTTTCAGTTCTCCCTTTTATAAAGTCATGGATAGGTTTTGGGAGAAGGTGATCGTTTTGAGTGTTTCTTTTATTGATCCAAAGAAGCCCATTCGAATTCGAGTCGATGATGGCACCCGCAAGAAAAATGGCCGGCACATAGAAGGGGCCTCCTACTATCGCAATGGAGCGGGCAGCGCCCATCAGGAGTATCGTAGTTTGTGGGGGTTGAATTGGGTATGGGCAACGATGTCGATTCCCTTGAAGATATGGCCGGGCCATTTCCTTTCCATTCCGGTGGGTTTGAAACTTTATTTGAAAAAGACGGTGGCGAAAGAATTGACAAGTAGAGCAAAATTCCTCTCTGAACTTATTAAATGGCCGCCCCTGGTATCGCAAAAAGAAGTATCCGACTCAGTTGGATGTTTATTGGATGTTTAAGGAGGCTCTCATCTGTGAAGGAATTATTCCAACACCTGCCTTTTGGGAAGGTGTGCCAATAATTAAAGCCAACCACGCTGCCGCGCCGCCGCAGGCGGCGTAGGATGCGCGAAACTAATGAATAGTTGGATTTTCTAACCGGATCTGGATATATTAGCGGAGTTTAAGCGAATACCCTGAATCAGGGGGGCAATTTAAACGAAATACTACATGAAAAAACTTGAAGAGAAAATTAATATCGGGTACTTTTTAGGGGGGCTGGGCATCATTATCGGGCTGGGCATCCTTTTTTACGTATATGACCACTTCAAACTCAAGAATGGGGATTCCCATGCCGCAACCCAAATCTTTTTCGCTGACAATATCTCCAATGCCCACCAAAAACTCATCGAGCGTTTTAACGAAGAATACAAGGGGCAGATAGAAGTCATTCCCATTAATCTGCCGTTTTCGAAATTCAGCACCAATGAACGCAAGGAGTTATTAGCAAGATCGCTGCGCAGCAAAAGCGACCGTATTGACGTTTTTGCAGTAGATTTAATCTGGGTTCCGCGCTTCGCCCGCTGGGGGCAGCCGTTGGGAATGTATTTCCCGGCAAACGAACGTTCCCGCATCATGGAAAGCGCCCTGCAATCCTGCTACGTAAATGAGCAGTTGGTCGCCGTTCCTTTTTATATCGATGTGGGGATGATGTATTATCGCCGGGATATTTTAGAATCGCTGCCGGATTTTCCGCAGTTAAGAGAAAAACTGCAAAAGGGACTTTCCTGGGAAGAATTCATTGAGCTGCACCAGCGGCTGCGCCGCCCGAACCATCCTTTTTATATGTTCCCGGCCAAAAATTACGAGGGACTGGTATGCAGTTTTATCGACCTGCTGAAAGGCCAGGAGCGATCCATCTTTGCCGGGGACTCCGTGCAACTGAATACCCCTGCCGCCCGGAAAAGCTTGCAGTTGCTGGTGGACCTGGTTCACCATTACCGGATAACCCCGGAAACGGTAACGGAATTCGATGAGATGAACAACTACCGCTACGCCCTGAACCACGACGCCCTCTTCTTCCGCGGCTGGCCGGGGTTTTTGCGCAATTTCGACGCCTTCGATACCCCGGAAATGAAAGACAAAATGAAGGATGTGGAGCCGGCCGCCCTGCCCTATTTTAAAGGATACAAACCGGTCTCGGTGTACGGCGGATGGAATTTGATGATCTCCCAATTTTCTGCCAAAAAGAGCGCCGCCCTGGAATTCATCCGATTTGCGATGAGAAAAGAGAGCCAGGAATTGATGTACGATGAAGGAGGCTATCTCCCGGTGAACCAGGCGGTTTACCAGGATTCGCTCTTTTTGAAAAGAAATCCCGAACTGGAGTATTATCGCCAGCTCCTGCGGAACGGGGTGCACCGCCCCTACGTGGTGGATTATACCAAAATATCGGATGTGATTTCTTATTACGTCCATTCCGCCATCAAAAGGGATATTTCTGTCCCCCGGGCGTTGGAACGGGCGACAGAAGTGATCAATTCCAAAGAAGTATTAATAAGGTGAGGTGTTTTTCCCATGAGTTCCCCCAAGCCAGGTTTTCTGGAAAGGTTCAAAAAATACCATTTCGAATTAAAACACCTGCTGGTCATTTTCTTCGTGCTGGTATTTTTCCTGATCCTGATTTCCTTCGTTCATAAGACCACCTTGCAGGAATTGCTGGTGAACACCCAGGACTGGTATCAACAGGATTCCGCGGAAAGAATGGCGAATTTAACCGCTACCTCATTGGAGCTGCTGCTGGAAACCATCGGGGAGTCGGAGACCCTGAGCGCCGAGGAAGTGGAACAGACCATTCAGGCCTTCAACATTATTTTGAGCCAGCAAAAACTCCAGCAAAATGTTTACGAAGTGTGCATCCTGGTGCAGCAGGGAGAAGATATTATTGCCATCGACGACGGCAGAACGCTCTATAATTATTTTTTCGATGACAAACGCAAATTGCCTCCTCCCGATGGCAGCCATGCAAAAGCGATTCGCTATTACCGCGATGATCTCAAAAATCAATTAATGGAAAATGAGCAGATTTACAGCATTCGCGAGGGCGAGCAGGTGTTCCATGTGTTCGTGCCCTTTGTGCCCAAGGGAGAATTTGTCGGCGCGGTATATATTAAAAATGTCCCGGATTTTTCCTTCATCACCCGCAAGATCATCACCAGTTACGACGAAACCGCCCTGATCTTTGCCTCCCTGATTACCTTAGGCTTGATCGCCATGTTCTACATTTCTTCTTACACCGTAAAAGAGCGCGATGAAACCCAGCAACTGCTGTTTCAAGAACAGGAAAGATACCTGATGGAAAAAGTGGATCGCCAGAAAGAAGCATTGTTCACCAAACGGATTTATCACACCCATCATAAAGCGGAAAAGGTGATGGGGTTTATCAAAGACGACCTGCGCAATCTTTCCGGCGACAATATCGCAGAGACCCGGCAGCGCCTTAACCGCTACGCCAATTTCGTTTCCCGGGTAATTTACGATATGAAGTGGTACGACCCCCCGCTCCAGGCCATCCGCAATCCGCTATTCCGAACCGATCTCAACGAGGTGATCCGCTTCATCGTGCAAAACATCTTTTTGCGAACCTCCCATAATGTTGCCTACCGGTTCAAATTGGATTTGGATGAAAATCTGCCGCCGGTTTCCATCAACGAATTTGTGGTCTGGGAGGTGCTGGAACCGCTGCTGCAAAATTGCGTGGAGCACTCCGGCGATGAGGAGGTCATCATATCGGTCAAAACCGGGTATTCGGCGGAGCAGAAAACCTCGCGGATTACCATCGGGGATAACGGCAGGGGGTTTAAACCCGAGTTGTTGCAGGAAAACGAGCAGGGGGTAAAGAAACTCTTCTTGGAGAACATCTCAACCAAAGAGAGCAGCCAGAATGCCGGTTACGGCTGCTACATCGCTTACGAAATTTCCACCCGGCGCTGCGGCTGGCTTTTAGATGCGGAGAATCTCCCGGAAGGCGGCTGTCGTTATATCATTACCCTTCCCAACCAGGTGGGTTGATTGTGATAAGGAGAGCAGAGGTTGAAATTCCCCTCCTTGATAAGGAGGGGAATTTGAACAGAAGTTTGCTTGGCTTGACACTTATGTCCTATATCTCCTTCAAAGGGGGGAATTGAGTTGGGCGCATTCAGGAACTCCCCCTTTGAAGGGGGTTGGGGGGATGTAATAGCGCGGAATTCTATCAAAAACATCATTAAACTCCAACCTGTGGAGCTAAAATGATCATCACCAGCAAAACCATCAATATCCTGTTGATAGAAGATGAGGCGTACGACGTGCGCCGGATTCGCAATACCCTGAAGCCGTTTGCGGAGCGCCTGATCATCCGCGACGTCACCTCCGACGGCCATAGCGCCCTGGAACTGCTCCAGAACCATAAAAATCGCTATGACGTGGTGATCATGGATTTCCAGATTGCCGGCAGCCTGACCGGGGAGAATTTGATCCGCAAGATAAAGCAGGTTGACCCGGCGCTGCAGATCATCGTGGTCACAAAAATGACCGTGAACATCACCGATTTTGATTTTGCCAACCGCCTGCTGGAAGCGGGGGCAATGTGGTATTGCACCAAGTATCCCGGCGACATCGAAGACTACATTTACCAACCCACGGATTTTATTCTGAGCATTTTCAACGCCTTTGAAAAGAAACGCCTGCAAAAAGAGCAGCAGCGCTCCACCAAAAAACTGGCGCAGAATATCGAGGATATTCTCCAGGCCAAACAGATTATCGGAAAATCGAAAGACATCGAGAATTTACGGCAGCAGATTCAGAAATGCGCGGAATCCGATACCACGGTGCTGATCCGCGGTTTTTCCGGAACCGGCAAGGAGTTGGTGGCGGCGAACATTCATTATCGCAGCAACCGGCGTTTCGAAAAATTCGTGGCGATCAACTGCGGCAGCCTGCCCCAGGATTTGATCGAGAGCGAGCTGTTCGGATACGAAAAAGGCGCTTTTACCGGGGCGCAGGAAAAAAAGTTAGGTTTGTTCGAGGTGGCCAATAAAGGCACCGTTTTTTTGGATGAAATCGCCGAATTGCCTCCCTCCGCCCAGGTAAAACTGCTGCGGGCGCTTCAGGATGGAGAGATCGACAAAATCGGGCGCACCGCCGAAAAGATCAAAGTGAACGTGCGTATTATTGCCGCTACCAATAAGAATATCGAGGAAGAGGTGCGCGAGAAGCGTTTCCGGGAAGACCTCTATTATCGCCTGAACGTGGTGCCGCTCTGGTTGCAACCCTTAAAGAGTCGACGCGAGGATATTCCTTTGCTGATCGATCATTTCATGCAAAAATTCAGCAAGGAAATGGGCCGGGAGACGCCGGCCATTTCCGAAGGGGGAATGAAAATCCTGGTAAACTACGCCTGGCCGGGAAACGTGCGGGAGCTGCAAAATGTAATGCAGCGCCTGCTGTTCAGCGGGGAAAGGAAGCTGGCCGAACGCCAGGTGCAGAACGCCCTGGGATTGCAATACCAGCCTGCCCCGGCGCATGCCGAACCGCCAATGGATATTTGGGACCCCGCCAATATCTTACCGCTCCGTTCGGTGGAAAAAACCTTCCGGGAGAAATATTTCAAATTCGTGCGCGACAACAGCGGCTCCGACGCCGAAGCCGCCCGCCTGTTAGGCCTGGCGCCTCCGAATTATCACCGGATGTGCAAGGAGTTGGGGTTGAAATAAAATCTGCCGTTAGACTAATGACCTTTGAAGAATAAACCGTGCTATCCTCGCTCAAAGCTCTGCTTGGTAGTGGTTACATTTTGACTGATAACGCCAATCTGAGCCAGGCGTAGTTTACCCGGCTCCACATATAATCAGGCAGAAACGAGGCATCATCATTTTGTCGTTCGTTGAACAGGAGTGAACGGAGATAACAGAGAAATTCTCAAGAACTCTGTTGCCTCTGTTTTCTCTTGTTCAAAAGAAAGGTGTGAAGGCTCATCAGTCAAAACTTAACCACCATCTCATTATCAAATTAATAACCCCCTAATTATCATTTTTATAACAAATCTCCCGGAAATTGCCTGTTTATTGCGGGTAGAGAATGCTTTGCTGCGTGGTATAATTGTTGTAGTTTACCCATTGTTAATTGTTTGCAATGGATCATTGACCAGGGGATCATTGAACATGAAAACAAAACCATTCCTTCCGATCTTACTCTTTACCGCCATTACCGTATTGTTCATCAGTTGCAGCGGGTGCAGCAAGGACAGCCAGGGCCCGGAAGAAGAGCAGCAGCCTCCCAACCTCAATCTTCCCGGCTGGAACCTGGTCTGGAACGATGAATTCGACAAAGGCGCCATCGACCTCGGCAAATGGGAGCACGAGGTCAACGCCCAGGGCGGGGGCAATAACGAGTTGCAGTATTACACCGCCCGCCCGGAAAATTCTTATATCGAAGACGGCAAATTAGTGATCAAGGCGATCAAAGAGACCTACACCGGCCCGGAGGGAACCCGGGAGTACACCTCCGCGCGGATGAGAACCCCGAACAAAGGCGACTGGTTATACGGGCGCTTCGACATTATGGCAAAATTGCCCCGCGGCCAGGGATTGTGGCCAGCCATCTGGATGCTGCCAACGGATTGGGCCTACGGCGGGTGGGCGGCCAGCGGGGAGATCGACATCATGGAATTGCTGGGGCACGAACCCCACGTGGTTTACGGAACCCTGCATTACGGCGGGCAATGGCCGAATAATGTTCATACCGGAACTTCCTATATGCTGCCGGCGGGAACCGGCACTTTCAATGACAACTTTCATTTGTTCACCCTGGAGTGGGATACCACCGAATTTCGCTGGTACGTGGACGGAAAACACTACCAGACCCAGACGGCCTGGCACACCGCCAACGGAACCTACCCCGCGCCGTTCGACAAACGCTTTCACTTGATCCTGAACGTGGCGGTGGGCGGAAACTGGCCCGGCAATCCCGATCCCGGCACGGTATTTCCCCAGACGATGGTGGTGGAATATGTGCGGGTGTATAAAAAAGCGGAGTAGAAGCGATTGAGGATTTCGGATTGTGGATTTATCAAAAATTACTGGTAGTCCTAAACAATTAATGCTACCGTGCGTCACCGACCGGCAAGGATGCCGGTCGCACAGTGCGACAAGCATCCTTGCTTGTCGCAGAGCAGCATTACCTTTTTAGGACTACCAAATTACTATTCAGGTATGTTTTAGACAGGATGTACAGGATGAACTGGATTAAATCCTGTATATCCTGTTATCCTGTCAAAAAAAGTGGCCTGAATTGTTACGAATAAGATAATGACAGGAAGTTGTCTCATGAGAAATAAACTTATTGCCACGTTTATCCTTCTTTTGCTGGCCTTCTTGGCCGTCTCCTGTAAAAAAACCACCAAATATACCGTTACGAATGACGATGATTCCGAACCCATCTACCAGAATCCCGCTTACCCGGTGGAAGAGCGGGTGAATGATCTGCTGTCGCGCATGACCCTGGATGAGAAAATCGGGCAGATGACCCAGGCGGAGCGCAACGCTTTAGGAAACGAGAATGATATTAAGATTTATTTTTTAGGCTCCATTTTAAGCGGCGGAGGCTCCGCGCCTTCTCCCAATACCCCATCGGGGTGGGCGGATATGTACGACCGTTTCCAGACCGCCGCCCTGAGCACCCGATTGAAAATCCCCATCATTTATGGAATCGACGCCGTGCACGGCCACAATAACGTGTACGGCGCGACGATTTTCCCGCACAACATCGGCATGGGCTGCACCCGCAACCCGGCGCTGGCGGAGCAGGCCGCCCGCGCCACCGCCGAGGAAGTTTCCGGCACCGGGATTGATTGGACCTTTGGCCCCTGCATCGCGGTGCCGCGCGATGAACGCTGGGGGCGAACCTACGAGGGATTCGGTGAAACCCCGGAACTGGCGGAGCAGATCGGTTCCGCGACGGTGCGCGGTTTCCAGGGCAATGCGTTGAACGGTCCCGCCTCTATTCTGGCCTGCGCCAAACATTTTTTGGGCGACGGCGGCACTACCGGCGGCCACGACCAGGGTAATACGGAAGTGGATGAACAAACCCTGCGCAGCATCCACCTGCCGGGATATATTGCCGCCATTCAGAATGGGGCCGGTTCGATCATGGTATCTTTCAGCAGTTGGAACGGCCAGAAGATGCACGGAAACCATTACCTGCTTACCGATGTGTTAAAAGGAGAGTTAGGATTCGAGGGGTTTCTCATCTCCGACTGGTCAGGCATCGACCAGTTGCCGGGGGATTACGCCAGCGACATCGAGACCAGCATCAACGCCGGGCTGGATATGATCATGGTGCCAACCCGTTTTATCGAATTCATCAATACCTTACGAAATTTAGTCAACCAGAACCGCGTTCCCATGTCGCGCATCGACGATGCAGTGCGGCGCATCCTGCGCATCAAATTCAAGATGGGCTTGTTTGAAAATCCCTATACCGACCGCAGCTATACCGGCAGTATCGGCTCTACGGAGCATCGCCAGATTGCCCGGGAGTGCGTGCGCCAGTCCCTCGTGCTCTTGAAGAACGACAATCAAATCCTGCCTCTCTCGAAAAATTTGGCCCGCATCCACGTGGCCGGAAAAAACGCTAACGACGTCGGCAACCAGTGCGGGGGCTGGACGATCAGTTGGCAGGGGAGCAGCGGGAATATCACCCTGGGAACTACCATTTTGCAGGCCATTCAAAATACCGTCTCTTCCGGCACACAAGTCACCTATTCGCTTGACGGCAACGGCGCTGCCGGGGCGGACGTGGCGGTGGTGGTGATCGGCGAAACGCCTTACGCGGAAGGGGCAGGCGACCGCAGCAGTTTGAATCTTTCTTCCGAGGATGCCATCACGCTCGCCAATGTCAACAACAGCGGGACGCCGATAGTGCTGATCCTGGTCTCCGGACGGCCGCTGATCATAACCCCGGTACTGGGCATTTGCGAGGCGATTATCGCCGCCTGGCTGCCGGGCAGCGAGGGGCAGGGCGTGGCGGACGTGCTTTTCGGGGATTACAATCCTACCGGCAAATTATCCCATTCCTGGCCGGCGGATATGGGGCAAATTCCTATCAATCTCGGCGATCCCGGCTACAGTCCCCTGTTTCCTTATGGGTATGGCTTAACCTACTGATAAGGAGGAACAATTTATTATGAAATTGTCTGTTACCTTCTTTACGATCTTTTTTGTTCAGATTATTGCTTTTTTGTATCCGGATTATATCCATGCACAACCTTCCCCTACTCCTATGTTGATTTGGGCAGATCGAGATGCGAGCAAAATTCAAGTTTCCAACCGGGATGGAAGTAATATCGAAACATTGTTCCAGGGTATCGAAAGTCCCTTCAGAATCACCATCAATACCCTGAACAACAAAATGTATTGGATCGAGAACAGCCGGGGAAAAATTCGCCGGGCGAACTTAGACGGAAGTAATGTTGAAGATATAGTTAACGGAATGATTACAACCGCTAATTCGTCCTGGGGGATCGCCCTTGACGCAGCGGCAAATCGTTTGTACTGGACTGGCGCTTTTTCTACACCCGAAGTTAAAATCTGGCGGGCTGGTTTGGATGGTTCTAACATGGAAGAATTATTATTCGACAGCACCGGTTTACCGTTGGGACTCGACCTGGATCTTACTAATCAAAAAATCTATTGGACCAATTCCACTCGAAAAATCCGCCGGGCAAACCTGGACGGATCAGGCCAGGAAACCATATTTTCTGATCCTATTCAAAATATAATCGATGTTACTGTCGATGAGGGAGAGAGCAAGATTTATTGGACCATTTCCAACGGTATTATGCGTGCAGACCTGGATGGGGGTAATCCGGAAGTGGTGCTCTCCGATCCTCCCGGCGAACCTTATACACTGGAACTGGATTTGTCTGCCGGAAAAATCTATTGGACCGATTTAGCGGGAGGCACTAATAGAATAAAACGCGCTAATATGAATGGTTCGGGAATCGAAATTATCCTTGAATGGAATCCATTCCGTCGCCCCATCGATTTGGCCCTGGATGTATCCGAAGGAATGATGTACTGGGCGGATGATGATAATTGTGAAATTAACCGGGTAAACTCGGATTCCGGCGCTAATGAAGAAAATTTGTTCAATGGCATTGGGAAACCGCAGCATATCGCATTAGATCATCCGGGAAATAAAATTTATTGGACTGATCCTTTTGTTGGAAAAATCTTTCGCGCTACCTGGGATGGTTCCGACCGCGAGGTCGTGCATACAAAAATAGCTGACTTGAAAGGAATTGCCATAGATGAAATTAACGAGAAGATTTATTTTATAACAAACGTGTCCGGCCAGGATGTAATCCGGAGAATGGATTTGAATGGCGCCAATGTAGAAGACTTTATTTATGATGATCTTATAATGACCCTTGCCATCGATCCAGCCGGCGGCAAAATATATTGGGCAACCGATGGAATCTATGGAATTCGTCGCGCTGACCTGAACGGTTCGAACATTCAAAACTTAACCGGGAGTTATTCGAATTTGCATGGCCTTGCCCTGGATTTAAATGCTCAAAAACTCTATTGGTCATTTAAAACCACAGGGCAGGATTCGGTCAGAATCATGCGCGCCAATCTCGATGGTTCGTCAGGGGAGATTGTCATTTACGGAGAAAATAATTCGATACCCTATGGCGTCGCTGTCGACCCTGCCGATGGTAGAATTTATTGGACAACCGTCACGCTTGGCACTGTTGGTAAAATCACCAGGGCATATTTAGATGGAACCGGAATCGAAGAAATCATAACCGGGCTGAACCATCCCTGGGGGATTGCCATTGGCAATTCTACCGTGGCGATTTCTCCCCAGGAGAACCAGATAACGAATATTTTTCATCTGGAACAAAATTATCCCAATCCTTTCAATCCGGTTACAACAATTCGCTACCATCTTCCTAAAAGGTCTTTTGTAACGCTGGAAATCTATAATATTACCGGCCAAAGAATTGCGAGGCTTGTCAGCAACTGGCAATCTGCCGGAAGTCATACGATTTTATTTAACGGCAGTGAATTTACCAGCGGAATCTATTTTTATAAACTCCATGCCGAGGAATTAACCCAAAGTCGAAAAATGCTAATGGTAAAGTAAGTTGATGAATGAAGAGAGGCGTAATTATGTACAAACTCATCACGAAATTAATAGTTGGAATTTTTTTATTCCTCAGTACCCAAACCAGCTATGCGTTTTTAAAAACCCAGGGGCAGCAAATCGTCAATGCCAACGGGGTTCCGGTGATGCTGCGGGGATACGGCCTGGGAGGCTGGCTGGTGCCGGAAGGCTACATGCTGAAAATTCCCGGGTTCGGTTCTCCCACTTCCATTCGCACCATGATCGAAAACCTGATCGGTCCGCAAAACACCGCGCTGTTTTATGCGCAGTACGAGGCCAATTATGTCAAAGCCGCGGATATTCAGCAAATTGCCCAGTGGGGGTTTAATTCCATCCGCCTGCCCTTTCATTATAAAGTGTTTTATGACACCGGCAGCGGCACTTTCCGGGAAGAGGGGTTTGCCCTGCTGGATACCCTGCTGAACTGGTGCGAGCAGAATAATCTCTACCTGATCCTCGATATGCACTGCGCGCCGGGGGGACAGAACAAAGACAATATCAGCGACAGCGACGGCATCGAGGCGCGTTTGTGGACGGAGCCGGCAACCTACCAGCCCTTAACCATTTCGATCTGGAAAGAAATTGCTACCCGCTACGTTAATGATACCCGCATCGGGGGCTACGACCTGCTGAACGAGCCGGTGCTGCCGCAGGGATTCAGCAACCAGGTATTGCGCGATTTTTACGTGCAACTGACCGACAGCATCCGCCAGGTGGATGCCAATCACATCATTTTTATCGAAGGGAACTGGTATGCCACGGATTTCAACCTGCTTACCCCGCCCTGGGACAATAACATGGTTTACAGCTTTCACAAATACTGGAACGAAACCGGGGTAGGCACTATTCAGGGTTATTTGAATATCCGCAGCCAGCACAACGTTCCCCTGTGGTTAGGCGAGACCGGGGAGAATTCCAATCCCTGGTTTTACGAGACGGTGCAGTTGATGGAGCAGAACAACATCGGGTGGAACTGGTGGGCGCACAAAAAATTAGCGACGATTACCAGCCCGCTTTCCGCCATCATACCCGCGGATTATCAAACGGTGTTGAATTACTGGAACGGGCAGGGCGGCCAGCCCACGGTGGCTTTTGCCACCAGCGCCCTGTTGCAGATGGCCGAGGCGTTGAAGATCGAAAATTGCGAATACCGTTCCGGCGTGATAAAGGCGCTGCGGGATAGCGATTTCGGAACCCAGGCCAGGCCCTTTGTGACCCTCAATGTTCCGGGGGTCATCAACGCGGCGCATTATGATTACGGCACTAACGGCATCGCATACACCGATACGGATTACAAAAACACCGCCGGCCCCGGCGGGGCCACCTGGAACAACGGCTGGCAGTATCGCAACGACGGGGTGGATATCGAACGCTCCCAGGATGCACAGGGGTACACATACAATGTCGGATGGATAGAGCCGGGGGAAAAGCTGAGCTACACCGTGAATATTCAGGCCAACGGCTATTACAGCATGTTCGCCAGGGTGGCCAGCCAGGGCGGGGGCGGAAAATTTTTGCTATTGCAGGACGGGCAGGCGGCAAGCGGGGTAATCGACGTCGCCAGCACCGGCGGCTGGCAGAACTGGAGCACGGTGCAGGCCGATAATATCCAGCTATCCGCCGGAACCCATCAGTTAACCATTTTCATCATCCAGGGGGGGTTCAACCTGAACCGCCTCACTTTTTTTTTGGCCGCGCAGGGAATTGAGGATGAAAACAGCGGGCAGCCCTTGAATTATCGCCTGGAGCAGAACTATCCCAATCCCTTCAACCCGGAAACCACCTTTCGCTACTCGCTGGCGAAAGCGGGTGAAGTTCGATTGGAAATCTACAATGCCATCGGGGAGAAGGTGGAAACGGTGTTGAAGAGCAACCAGGCGGCCGGCGAGCATGAGGTTCGCTGGGACGCCGCCCATCTGGCCGCGGGCGTTTATTACTACCGCCTTTGGGTATCCCTGCCCGGCTGGCAGGCGGGCACTCCTTCGGGGCAGGCCGGGGATTTTGTGGATACGAAAAAGTTGATTTTGATGAAATGAGTTGACATTCTGTGTCGCAACAAATTCGTGACATCCCCCCTTCAAAGGGGGGCTCCGCATTACCTCCCCCTTTGAAGGGGGATTGAGGGGGATGTAAAAAACCTGTTTAAAAAAGTATAGAGATTCACATGAAAAAATATACTCTTGGCGTAACCGTCATCATTCTATTGGCAATGATTGGTCATCTTTCCGCAAAGCAGTACAAGGGGGCGGAGCTTCGCACCAACGAATCTCTTCTGTACGGGCGCTTTGAGGTGCGGATGAAATCCGCCGCCGGAAGCGGGCTGCTCTCATCCTTTTTCACCTATCACGACACTCCCAATTTACCGGCGCAATGGAACGAGATCGATATCGAAATCCTGGGACGGTATTCCGACGAAGTGCAATACAATATCATCACCCAGGGGCAGGTCAATCACGTGGTGGAGCAGGCGGTGAAATTCAATCCGCACCAGGGGTTCCACGTTTACGCCATCGAGTGGACGCCCGATTACGTGGCCTGGCAGGTAGATGGATTCGAGATTTACCGGGAAACCGCTTCCCACGTGCAGCAGTTGTTTTACGCCCAGAAAAATATGATGAATATCTGGCTGCCCGATAACCCCAATTGGGTGGGTAATTTTGATCCCGCAATCCTCCCGGTCTATGCTTACTACGACTGGGTAAAATATTATGAGTACACTCCCGGCGCGAACAACAACTTCACCCTGCAATGGACGGATGATTTCAACGTCTGGAACCAGGGGCGCTGGAGCAAGGGCAACCATACCTGGAACGGCAATAACTGCGACCTGATTCCCCAGAACGCGGTTTTCCAGGACGGCTACCTCATCCTCTGCCTCACCGATGCGGTCAATATCGGTTACAGCGGCGATCCGGTGGAGGATACGGACAATACCCCGCCCTACCTGGTCTGGGCCAGGGCTTACGGCGACTACGTCAAAGTTTTTTTCTCCGAGGCGCTGGAGCCGGCCAGCGCGGAGAATGCCGCCAATTATATTCTTCCCCCGCTGGCCATCACCGCTGCGACGCTGTTAAACGATAACCGCACCGTGAGACTGGACGTTCAGAGCCTCGATCCGAATGTATCTTACAATTTGATCGTTTCCGGCATTAAAGATCTGGCGCAGCCGCCCAACACCATGAACACCGCGGTAATCATCATCATAAAACCGCTGCAATTCCCGGTTCATATCAACATTGCCGGAAACTCCTGGCAAACTTACCTGGCAGACCAGGTGTTTACTCAGGCGTTGGAATACGGCTACACCGGGGGAAGCATCGTGATCCACGCTCCAACGCTCCAAATTAACAATACCGAGGAAGACGAGGTGTACCGCGCCGAGCTTCGCGATCCCACTTTTTACCAGCTTCGCCTGCCGGAGGGGCAGTACAATGTTACCCTGATGTTTGCGGAAACCCAGTTCAACTCTCCGAGTTCGCGGATTTTTAACGTCTATGCCGAAGGGCAGTTGGCAATCGAGAACCTCAATATTTTTGGGGAAGCCGGGTTCACGATGAATACCGCAGTGGAAAAATCCATCGAGAATCTGGAAGTAACTGACGGCATCCTGGAGTTATATTTCCAGGGCGTTGTGGGCGACCCGGTCATCAGCGGTATTAAGATTGAAGCCGCGCCCACCGCCATTACGGAAACACCGCCTGCCATACCGGTTGGTTTCGAGTGGTTTGTTTATCCCAATCCCTTTAATCCCGCCGCCACCATTGAATACCGACTCCGGCGGCCGGAGCATGTGGAAATTGAGTTGTACGATGTTCAAGGGCGCCTGGTAAAACGGTTGCTGAATGAATATCAACCCGCCGGCGTCCATTTTTACCGCTTTGATGCCAGCGGTTTGAGCAGCGGGATTTATTTCTTTGCCATCAAAACGGGGAGCCGGACCCCGCAAATAAAAAAGGCAGTTCTTCTTAAGTAGCCAAACTCATCCCACGTAATGTGCTTCATATACTTGGTACGAAGTGCAACTTATTTGACAATTTTAAAACCAAATATCTTCTTAATGGCCAAACTTGATGAGAAGAAAGAAAAGATTAAGAAAATTTCTGAAACAAATAAACTGAATTTGTAGAAATTAAAACTATTACTAAAGCTAAAATCTTTTAAAATAACATCCTTAAACAAATCTATAGGAAATATCGCATATACAAGAGCATCCTCACTATAGTTCAAACCATAATATAAAATTAGAAAATTCATCAAAAGAAGGATTAAAGTGAGCAGGCTTGGAATTTTCCAGTTTGTGTAACCTGCATGAAACCAAAATAATAATTTTTTGAACCAGTTATCCTGCGCGCTA
>CAZFVV010000035.1:36083-44756 GCA_964522165.1 uncultured Calditrichaceae bacterium | reverse complement strand
GGAGATGCTCGCCGGCGTCGTAAATATCCCGCACCTTGCCGCGGTTGCGCAGTTGTGCGCCGGGGATGTCGGTTTTGAGGAGAACGTTTGCCATGACATTCATTCCTTTCCATTTTCCGAATCTAATTCTTCGAATACCGGGATGAAACTTCCCTGTAAGCTTGCTCTTTCCGGGCCGACGATTTCTCCCTTCAGATGGGTGATGTCAACAACGGCGCCGTAGTGAATAAAAACATCATAAAATCTTTGGTAATGTTTCCCCCAGTAAATCATGGCGCAGGACATCGGTGCTCCTTTTCCGCCATCCTGCCCATATTCTAAAAATTTTAACCGGGTATCGTATAAGAAGCAGATGGCAGCCGCCTTTCCAAAGACACATTTTTTCCAATGATTTGTATTCGTTGCTACCGGAACCAATGCTAAAACCTCCGAGCCAAATTTCCGATGGGCTTCGGCGCATTTTGCCAACCAGTTTTTTATCGTCGTATTTCGTTCTTTATCCTTCCCGTAAGGCGGATTCACGTAAATAGAAGGAAAATCCCAGGTCTCTTTTAGACCGTCATTTTCTGGCAGCATGAATTCTACCGTAGCATTGACTAGCGAGTGCTCGTTTGAGCAAGGATCAAGATCGATTTTACCCCCAAAGACTTCTCTGACTGCTTTGATATATTTAGAGGGAGTTCCCCAATCTTTATTTTCTGTAAGCGTTTTGCGCCCGGCAGTCATACGATTTCACTCTAATTAACCAGCGTTCCAAGCGCCCTACCGACTGCTTTCTTTTTATCTTGCGCGTAGTGAAAAACCTCGTCGGTTAGAATTTTCTGTAGTTTATCTACAGATTGATAGGCCATCCGTTACCTCCGGTTAATATTTGAGTGCTCGCGCTCCTCCCTAACCACGATTTTGCTTCATTCAAGATGATCTCAATGTATGAAGGCTCTTTTTCAATCAAAACAAAACGCCGGCCTGATTTTATGGCGGCTTTTCCGGTAGTGCCGATCCCCGCGAAAGGATCGAGAACTACGTCTCCTTTGAATGAATAATAAGAGATGACTTTTTCTGCTAACTCCAAAGGGAATATGGCCGGGTGCCTCTTATCATGGACGGGTTTGATTCTCCAGACGTTGGTTTTTTCGTACTCATCGTCGATCCGGGATCGTTTGACTATCTCCGGGTCAGGGTGGGCGCGAATATGCCAATCAATCAGCTTATCGCTCTCCTTTCGATAAACCAGTATATACTCCGTAACCGGCACGGGTTTGTATTGTAACGGATTTCGGTCGGCTGCAAACCGCCGGCCTCTGCCGGTGGCCCATCCGGCGCCTTCCGGTTTTTCCCAGATGATGTCGTCGACGAATTCATACCCTTCTTCGATAAAAAGCCGGTGCATGTCAAAAGGAACCGCGATCCTTTTGGATGACTGGTTTCGATGACTTCTTCGGATCAATACCGGGGAAACATTCATCACGAAAAAACGCCCCTCGGCTAAAACGCGATGCACTTCCCGGATAATTTTTCGAATTTTTAAAAGGTACTCTTCATAATCGAGGTAATCATTGTATTCAGGGCGTGCGTTAAAATACGGCGGTGAGGTGAAGACTAAATCTATGGATTGAGCTGGCAAATCTTGAAGTATCTCTTCACTATCGCCCAACGCGATGGTATTTCGCAAATTCGATAAGGTATATTGACCATTCCGTTTCTTCTTTCTCCGGGTGAGAGAGCTATTTCGACCCAATAAACGCGCTTCCAACGTATTTGCATCAGTCGATTTATCTTGAAGTATCAACGAGGTTCTGGCGTCGATTACAATTTCTCCTACCTGCTCCTGGCTGGTTTTATGGAGAATCGGAACCCGCCACACATGATAACGATCATCAATTTCCGGCAACCCAAAATTGATCGCATTCTCCAATTGCGCTCCTTTAAGCCAGACATACGCCACCTCTTTGGCGGATTGTACGTTTATCACCGAATAATTCCGCCGTTCGGCGACGGTTTTATTTGCAGGCTTCATTGCCATTCAAACTCCCACTTTCTTCATAATCTAATAACAATAACCCCGTATCCCAAAGCAAAGCTGAATGGATGAATGGCTGGATGGTTAAATGGCTATCCAATCCTTCAACATTCAACCATCCAGCCATTTAACCATGCAGTCGCCCATTAATCCCCCCCAAAGTCCTCCCCGATCCGCCGCAGCAGATAGTGGCTGAACAGCCCGGTGATTACCCCGGTAATAATCCCGGTCAGGAGCAGGTAGGGCAGCAAATACCACAAAATCGCGTTTTTGAAGAGCAGGTAAATCGCCGCTAAAAGCTGTCCCAGGTTATGGGCCAGCGCCCCGGCAATGCTCACGCTCAGGAGGCTGAAAATTCGCAGGTGATACATTGCTCCCATCACCAGCACCGCGCTCATTCCCCCGCCCAGCGATAAAAAAAAGCCCGGGGTGAAGAGGTTCCCGGTAAAAAAAGAGCCGATCAAAATGCGATACAACGACACCAGGAACGCCGCTCGCCAACCCATCCAATAGAGCGCCACCAGGGTAGCGATATTGGCCAGGCCGAATTTCAACCAGGGAACCGGGCGCGGAAGATAGGCTTCGAAGATGAACAACAGCAGCCCCACCACCACCAATCCCGCCAGGCGCGCCTCTTTCAGGTCAGCCGGTAATTGCCTTAACAGATT
The DNA here is from genome assembly GCA_964522165.1 of uncultured Calditrichaceae bacterium. Lineage (GTDB taxonomy): Bacteria > Calditrichota > Calditrichia > RBG-13-44-9 > J075 > JABWBP01. The sequence continues at coordinate 42,068 of CAZFVV010000035.1, read as the reverse complement.
TTTTTGTTCCATGATGCACAGGAATGTAGATGAGAATTTTTTTAGGCACGCAGACGATCATTTGCCCGGGGCGGGAAATCGCTCCCATTTTGATGCATATTTTCTGCACACAGTCATTCCTGATGATCGCGAGATGGCCGCCGCCGGCCGCAACCTGTACCGGGGGGTGAAATTCATCCAGCTCGTATTGCCGGTGGAGTTTCAGATCGATCCGGTATTTTACCTCCCCGGCAATTTCTACCAGCGCAAGGTTATCTCCCGCGGCAGAAGAAGCGATAATCGACCGGTAAAACCAGGCCGCGCTGAGCAGCGCCAGCCAAAACAGAATATCGCCGATTTTGAACAGCGCCAAAACGTTCTTTTTCATATCCGGATTCTTCCCTTCCCCGGGCGCGCTCTCCCGAACCCGCCGGAAATTTTTCCCGGCGGGGGGATTTGACGTGAAATGGCGATGGTTCGACCGCCTACCGGCTGCGAACTTTGTCGATGACGCGCTTAATCACGAACGCCAGCAGGGCGGCGTCATCGGCAAATCCCAATGGCCCCAGCAGCGCCTCGGGAAGCAAGTCGAGCGGGGAAAAGAAATAGATCGCTGCGAAGATCAGCAATCCCCAGAACTTCCAGTCGAATTTTTGCAGCGATTTGTCAGGCTCTTTGCGGTTCACTTCTTTTACCGCTACAACTTCCGCCTCATCCTTAATTTCACGATTATTTGTTGCCAAGACAGGCTCCTCGGTTTTTATTTGAGTGCAGCCCAGATAGTGTAAAAAGTAATTGGTTTGTACGAGATCACTCTTTACTGCACGCCCTCACCCAACCGGAATCGGCGCTGGTAAACACCCAGTCTCCGTCGCGCGATCTCAGCACGCTGACGCCGTCCGCCACCACCCGGGCTCTCAAGTAACCGGAATTGGATTGTTTCCGGACTGTGATGCACACCGGAAGTTGGTAATCCGGCCCCCTGGGAGGTATTTGAAGAAACTCGTTGCCAAAACCGCTGATGGTTTCCTCGTTTACCTGCGCTTTCCAATGGGTATCGGACTGGATCTCCGCCACGTATTCGATATCATGCTCCAGCGGGCATCCCGGTAAACACAAGGCGGCCGCGATGAATAAAAATTTGGCGAATTTTCGCATATGGTTATTTGATGATTTGGCGATTGGGCGATTTATGGAAGCGCTCACTCACCCCAACGCTCAATCACAAGACCTCCACACTCTGGCTGTTTTCGACATAGGTGTACTTGTTGTTCATCTTGGAGGTGGACACTTTCAAGCGGGCGTTACGCTTGTTTCCGGTGGTGCGGTAAAAGTTGTCCATGAAAGGAATTTTGACGTACACGTAAGGTTTTCCGTTGTAGGGATCGATTTTACCGGGGAGTTGGAAAGCTTCCCCCTCTTTCAAGTCTATAAACGGTTTCTGCATCGCATCTCCTTTACATTTTATGGTTCGGCGCTCAAAGATAATCATAAAGTAAAAAAAAAGCACCAGCTACGGAAAAACACGAAAAATTTTTTTGAGAAGGATAGCAATTTTTGTCTATGATAGTCTGTGAATTTCCTGTAAATTCGCCACTTGCGAATCTGGCTGCATCAAAAATTTGCTTGATTTCCTTGAAACACTGGAGCGCCGTATGAATTTTTCCGCCCTGCTGAAAAAACGGGAAGCGCGGATCATCATCGTCGATCTGCTGATGATCGTTCTCCTGATCATCAACCTGAACCTGATCGTTTTCGACTGGATCTTTGCCATCCAGACCGTGCAAAACCTGCTCGCAAAGCATCTCCCCTCCTTTTTTCATTATTACAACGAGAATATCCACAAAAACTTTTTGAATATCGACCTCTATTTCGTGGCCATTTTCGTGATCGAACTGCTGCTGCGCTGGCTCTTTGCGATCATCGAGAAAATCTACCCGCGCTGGTATTACTACCCCTTTTTCCACTGGTACGACGTATTGGGCTGCATCCCGGTAGGGGAACTTCGCTTCCTGCGAATCCTCCGGGTAGTTTCCATTCTGCTCCGTCTGCAAAAGCTGGAAATCATCGATTTGACCAAAACCTATCTCTTCGACCGCTCCGCACACTATCTCAACGTCCTGGTCGAAGAAGTCTCCGATCGGGTGGTTGTGAACGTACTGGAAAACATTCAAGACGAGATCCGCATGGGTAATCCGCTATCCGGCCGGGTCATCACTGACGTGGTGGTGCCCCACAAACTGGCGCTGGTGGACTGGCTTTCCCGCCGATTGCAGCGGGTATCCGGAGACGCCCACCAGGCTTATCGAGAGGACATCAAAAAATACGTGGAAAAACGGATTGCCGAGGCGGTAAAGCAGAACCGGGAGATCCGGGATATTACCCTGATACCCATCCTGGGCGACCGTATCGCCGCGAACCTGGAAAAAGCCATCGGCGATATTGTGTTCAGCGTGGTGAACGGGATTGTCGAGGATCTGGCCTCGGAAAATAATAAAACCATCGTGAAAGACCTCACCGACCTGACTCTGGAGACGCTGCTGGCGGAGGAAGGGGATTCCCGGATGAACGAGATGGTAAAAGATATGGCCCTGCAAGCCATTGAATTGATCAAGGAGCAGGTGAAGGTCAAAAAGTGGAAGGTTCGGGAGACCGCGGAACAGGAGGAAAGAATTAAAAGTCGTCTGAAAGAAGCGATGGAATAAAACGCAGAGTGGTAGTTATTATTCAGCCATTCTTGAAATGCCAAAATGATTAGAAGGCAAATTGCCATGGAATCACTCCGCCTTCAGAAGCTGATACTCACGAGCGCTAAAAAATTAATTCCGCTAAAGATTATCGGTTGAGGGTTAACAAGTTGTGGTGAGACAGTACCTCCTCCGCCGCCGGTACCAGTTCTTGCAATATTTTACCGCCCTCGCCGTGTTCGATGATGGCGACCAAAATATAGTGGCGCTTCCCCTCCTCCCAGACCAACGCGGAGTCGGAGTGCCAGGCCCGCCAGGTGCCGGATTTGCGAAATACCCGGGCGTTGGGCGCAAGGGAATCCAGGGCATGTACGAATTTATGGTGCAATCCCGGCTCGGACATGATTTCCAACATCTCCCGGCTGCGCTCCGGATTCACCAGCCGGCCGGTGGCCAGCAGGTAGTAGAACCGACACACCTGGTCCACCGTGGCCGCGTGGGATAATCCTTCCATGGGATCGGGATGGCGCTCCCCGGATTTGGCATACCGTTTTCCCACCCACAAACCCCCGCCGTTTTTGGGATCATATAATTTGTATTTGGGGGAGCGGAGCACGGTTTCGATCTTTTTGAAGCCCAGGAAATCGATCAGGCGGGTGGCGGCCTCGTTGCTGGAGTAGCGGATCATATTCACCAGATCTTCGATAATCGCCGGTGTTTCCTTCAAAATTCCTTCTTCCATGGACTGGCAGGCTGCTAACATTACCGCGATTTTGGGGAGGCTGGCGGCGTACATCATCCGGTCGCCGTTTACGCGGGCAAATTTAGGATCGAGGGGGTTGCGCAGATCTACCAACCCGACCGCCATTTTGTGATCGTTCACCAGGGAACGCCACCGCGGGTTTTGGGCGATTTTATTCTCCAATCGCTGCTGCAAGTCTGCATTCAAAGCCCTGTCGAGCGGTTTCCATTGCTGCTCCGGGATGGAGAGCGGCAACCCCCGGTGGGGAGAGTCGGAGTTGGTCTGGTAAGGGATTAATAAAACCAAACTGATCAAGAGTATTGAAAAGACAATTTTTCTCATATAATTTCCCGTAACAATCTACCACGCGCACATTCACAAGCCGTTTATTCCGGTTGAATTCCCGTTTTGCGGCTCCGAAATACCGGTAAACAAATTGCTAAATCTAAACTTCCGTTTTAAACCACCCTTGACAGGCGTTATAAAAACCGATAAAAAAACCCTGAAAACCAGGGTGAAGGCAGAAGATAAGGGTCTTGAGAGAAATATGCAAAAAAATTTTGCGATGATTTGTGAAAGCGTCAGGGGAAGGCGCTAAGTACCAGGCAAGTGGATTCCCGATAAATACATTCGGGAATGACAATCTGCAACAGCCCCAGCGCCGGGATGTGAACGAGTAGCAACTCCCTAACGTCAGTTGATAAAAGCCCCGGTAGCGGCTCTTTTTCTGCTCTGCTGTCATGGTGGCGGAAGGCTTCGCTCCGGCAAGGCTAATAAAAACTTTTTTTGCCTTGTAAAACTTCCTTCAGGGTGATATATTTTTGTCTTTTTATGTGAATGTCGTCACAATTTGTTGAATAAATTGGAGTTACAGGTGATATGTGCTGCTTAAATTCCTCAACCTTATCCGCTAAATCGGCGGTTGGAATATTCCGTATTTACCTGAAATCCTGCCTGGCATTTTTCCTGTTAGTGATGCCGGCAGCGGTGCTAAACCAGCCTCTTTTCGCCAATGAGACCGGCAAAGAAACGCCCATCGGCCTGAATGAACGGCTGGGTCACGTCGTCAACCTGGATTATACTTTTTTTAATGAACAAGGCGAGAGTGTAAGCCTGCGGGACCTGGTGGATCGCCCCACCATTCTCAATTTCGTTTATTATAACTGCCCCGGCATTTGTACCCCGGTGTTGAGCGAATTGCAAAATATGATCGATAAAGTGGACCTGGAACCGGGAAAGGATTACCGCATTCTCACCATCAGCATCAACGAGGATGAGACCCCGGAATTGGCCGCGCGGAAGAAAGCGAACTACGTGAAAGGGCTGAAACGCCCCTTCCCGGAAGAATACTGGACCTGGATGACCGGCGACAGCGCCAGTATCAAAGGCATCACCGACGAAGTGGGATTCGTCTTCCGGCGCACCGGCAACGATTTTGCCCATCCCGCTTCGCTGATGGTACTCTCCAAATCGGGCAAGATCGCCCGCTATCTGCCCGGGGTCGCCTTCAACCAGTTCGACGTGAAAATGGCGCTATTGGAGGCTTCGGAAGGCCGGGTTGGCCCCACCATTGCCACGGTGATCAAATTTTGTTTCAGCTATGACCCGGCCGGGCGGAAATACGTGTTCAATTTCCTGAAAGTGGTGGCCACCCTGATGATCGTCTTTGCAGTCGGATTCGTGGTATTGATTTCCCTGACCTCTAAACGTCGAAATGATAAGGAGACCTCTTAGTATGGCCAGTCATGCAATCGTCGAAACGACGCATGAAGAAAATTATCTTCAGTATAAAGGACGGCATGGCGGTTTATGGTCCTGGATTTTCTCCACCGACCACAAACGCATCGGCATCCTTTATATGATCGGAATGTTTGCCTTTTTCGTCGTCGCTATTACCCTGGGGCTTCTCATGCGCCTGGAGCAGCTTACCATGGGCCCCACCATCATGCAGCCTTCCACCTATAACAAGGTTTTCACCCTGCACGGGGTGATCATGATTTTCCTGTTCATCGTTCCGGGAATTACCGCCACCTTCGGTAATTTCTTCCTGCCCATCCAGATCGGGGCTAAGGACGTGGCCTTTCCGCGCCTGAACCTGTTCTCCTGGTGGCTTTACGTCATCGGGGCGGCCACGGCGCTGGTGGCCGTGTTTACCGGCATGGCCGATACCGGCTGGACCTTTTACGTTCCCTACAGCGTGCGCACCGGCACTAACGTGACCCTGGCGGTGCTAGCCGCGTTTATCTTAGGATTTTCATCCATCCTGACCGGGTTGAACTTCGTCACTACCGTGCACCGGATGCGCGCCCCCGGAATGGGCTGGTTTCGTATGCCCCTGTTCGTATGGGGATTGTACGCCACTGCCTGGATCCAGGTGCTGGCCACCCCGGTGGTGGGGATCACCCTGCTATTGATCATTTTAGAAAGAACCCTGGGCATCGGGATTTTCGACCCGGCGCTGGGCGGCGACCCCATCCTCTATCAGCACCTGTTCTGGATTTACTCCCATCCGGCGGTGTACCTGATGGTGCTGCCGGGCATGGGAGTGGTTTCGGAGATCATCCCTACCTTTGCGCG
>CAZFVV010000035.1:33256-36073 GCA_964522165.1 uncultured Calditrichaceae bacterium | reverse complement strand
GCGCGGCGCAATATTTTCGGGTATAAAGCCATCGCTTACTCCAGCGTGGGCATCGCCCTGGTGGGAACCCTGGTGTGGGGCCACCACATGTACACCAGCGGCCAGAGCTATACCGCGGCCGTGGTGTTCTCCTTCCTGACCTTCCTGGTCGCCATTCCCACGGCCATTAAAGTGTTCAACTGGGTGGCGACTCTCTATAAAGGATCGATCCGGGTGGAATTGCCGCTCTTGTACGCCATGGCCTTTATCTTCCACTTCTCCATCGGCGGGTTTACCGGGCTGATGAACGCCGCCATCTCGGTTGACGTGCACATTCACGATACCTACTTCGTGGTGGGGCACTTTCATTATACCATGTTCGGGGGAACCGTGTTTGCCATGTTCGGGGCGCTCTATTACTGGCTGCCCAAAATGTTCGGGAGAATGTACGGCCAGAAGATCGGCATCACCGCGTTTGTCTTGCAGGTCATCGGTTTCAATATGCTCTATTTCACCATGATGGTGATGGGCTACATGGGCATGCCCCGCCGCTATTACGATCACCTGCCCCAGTTCCATGACGGGCATATTATCGCCACGGTCGGCTCCTGGTTCCTGGTCGCCGGCCTGTTCCTGATGATCGGAAACCTGGTCTGGTCGGTTTTCAAAGGCGCGAAAGCGGAAGATAATCCCTGGGGCGGAACCACCCTGGAATGGCAAATTCCCTCTCCGCCGCCCCTGGAAAACTTTGACAAAATTCCCCAGGTGGAGCGCGGGCCGTACGAACATACCCCCGTGGAGGTGAGCAAATGAGCCAGCATACCGAATCAGTCGTGGCGCACAAACACCCCAGCGACTTCGTAGGCGCTAAAATCGGGATGTGGTTATTCCTGTTCACGGAAGTGCTCCTGTTTGGCGGGCTGTTTTTGCTCTACGCCGTTTACCGCGCCAAATACCCGGTGGATTTTCACCTTGCGGCAACGGAATTGGATACCTTCATCGGGACCGTAAACACCCTGCTGCTGCTCACCAGCAGCTTGACCGTGGTGCTGTCTATCGAAGCCCTGCAGCGGGGGAACCGCAAGCTCTCTATCTGGATGTTGGTGATAACCATCCTCTTCGGGCTGGGGTTCATGGTCAATAAATATTTTGAATGGGGCCACAAGATCGAACACGGCCTTTACCCCGGATCGGAGAAACTGCTGTCCCACAGCCAGGGTGAAATCACTTTCTTTCAACTCTATTACGCCATGACCGGCCTGCACGGGCTGCACGTGCTGGTAGGGATGGCCGTTTTAGGAGGAGTGCTCTATTTCATTGCCCGCAAGCCGGTGAATAAAGAGCATATGAACCCGGCAATTCTCAAGCGCTTCCAGGGCGCGGCGCGCCTGGCGGTTATTTCCGATAACGGCAACGAATTGGGTACCGTGGCGCGCATCGACGAGGACGTGCGGAACATCGATATTCGGATTTCTTATGAACACGGGGAGAAGCGTTTCGATCCCCGCAATTTAATCAAGTTAGAAAACTCCGCCCTGTATTGGCACCTGGTGGACGTGATCTGGATTTTCCTGTTCCCGCTGTTTTATTTGATTACTTGAAAGGAGAGCACCTCCGAAGGCCGGGATGCACTCCACGACTCATTCACCCTGGCCCGTCGGGGTGAACGCCGCTGATGGCGCTCTGCGCCGAGTCGTAACATGACGCGATGCAGAGCATCGCGTAGTGCGTTCCGACGGAGACCGTTGGAACGAGAACTTTCTGCGTAACGTCAGCTTGTAATATTCAAGGAGATGAGCATGCAACACGAACATCGTGATCCCGCCGCCCATGAACAGGCCCTGCACGGGCTGGGGTACGGCCTTTATATATTGATTTGGATCGGCCTGGTGGCTTTGACCGGGGTAACCGTGGCGATTGCCGGGGTGGACGTGCGGCAATTGGCGGTGCTGGTGGCGATGCTGGTGGCCAGCGTCAAATCTACCCTGGTGATGGCCTACTTCATGCACCTCAAGTATGAGCCGCCGGTCTTCCGGTGGATGTTCCTGGTACTGCTGGTCACGTTTGCAATCTTTATGATCCTGCTGTTCTCCGACGTGCTGTTCCGAGAATCGCCGAACGTATTGTTCGGATGAATCGGCTATCCGTTGTTAGCCGTCAGCGGTCAGCGATCAGCCGTCGGTTGCTAATTGTTGGTTGTCAGTTGATGGTTGATAGCTGACAACTGAAAGCTGATAGCTGACAGCTTCTTCAAACTATAAAAATTTTTAAGTCCCAAGAGGAAAACCTATGTTCTCAGGTTCTTCGACGTTTGTTTCCGAGGTAGATCAAGCTTTTTTGTTCATTTTGATTATTTCGGTGATCTTTTTCGTGGGGATTGTTTTTGCGATGATCTATTTTGTGGTGCGCTATCACCACAAAAAAAACCAGACCGTCTCCCAATCCTCCGGCAACCTCACCCTGGAGCTTCTCTGGACCGTCATCCCGACGATTCTGGTGCTGGGGATGTTCTATTACGGCTTCATCGGCTACCGGCACATGAAAACCATCCCGCCGGATGCCCTGGAGATTCAGGCCCTGGGGCGGATGTGGTCCTGGCTCTATACTTATGAGAACGGCTACCAGACCGATACCCTGACGGTACCGCTGGGCAAGCCGGTCAAAATCCGGGTAGAGTCCGCCGACGTGCTGCACAGTTTTTATATTCCCGCTTTCCGCATCAAACAGGATGCCGTGCCGGGCATGAAAAACTACGTCTGGTTCGAGGCCACCGAGACCGGCGGCTCCGCCGCGGTGACCGTGGTGATGCCCTCGCGGTGGACGTCGTCGGCGGTGACC
>CAZFVV010000035.1:0-33246 GCA_964522165.1 uncultured Calditrichaceae bacterium | reverse complement strand
ATATTTTCTGCGCCGAGTATTGCGGCGACCGCCACTCTTATATGCTTTCATTGGTAAAAGTGGTACCCCAGGAAGAGTATGCTACCTGGTATGATGGAACCGCGCAATTTGCCTCCGCGGCCGGTCCCGCCGGTGACGCGGAGCGGAAACCCGGCAGCCGCGGCCCCATGCTGGTTAAAATCAAAGGCTGCGTGGCCTGCCATTCTATTGACGGCGCTCCCCTGGTCGGGCCTACTTTCAAGGGGGTATTCGGGCATCAAGTGGCGGTCATTACCGACGGCAAGGAGCGGGAAATTTTAGCGGATGAGGAATATTTGCGCCGTTCCATCCTGGAACCGCAGGCGGACAGGGTCAAGGGATTTGAAAATATTCCCATGCCGCCACAGAATCTGACCGAGGAGGAGTTGGCAGAAATTATCGCCTATATCAAAGAATTGCAATGATCTATAGCCACAGCATTTCTACGCTTGCTGGCCGGGTCAAAATCGCTGTTGAACTGAGTAAAGTCCGAATTTCCCTGCTGGTAGCCCTCTCTACCCTGGTGGGCTATCTCCTGGCCGCGGACGAGCTTTCCTTGCATATCCTGGTTCCTACCATCGGCGTTTTTTTGCTGGCCTGCGGCTCGGCGGCGCTCAACCAGTACCAGGAGCGGCGGTTCGACCGGCTGATGGATCGCACCCGCGGCCGCCCCGTTGCTTCCGGGCGGATATCCCCCGCGGAGGGCTTGTTCATCGCCCTGTCTTTTATGCTCGCCGGGGCGCTGATTTTGCTGCGGGGCGCCAACCTCACCGCCTTAGGGCTGGGACTGCTGAACGTGTTGTGGTACAACGGTTTCTATACTCCCCTGAAACGTAAAACTCCCTTCGCGGTGGTGCCGGGGTCGGTTATCGGCGCCATTCCCCCGGCCATCGGCTGGGTGGCCGGGGGAAGAAGCCTGGCGGATCCCCAGATTTTAGGATTGGCATTTTTTTTCTTCATCTGGCAGGTTCCCCACTTCTGGTTGCTGTTGTTGAGCTTCGGCGATGATTACCGGAAAGCCGGTTTCCCCTCTCTCACGGAAAAATTTTCTCCCCCGCAACTGGCGCGGATCACCTTTGCGTGGATCATTGCCACCGCCATGGCCTGCCTGCTGATTCCGCTCTTCGGGCTGGGCGATACCATCATTCTCTACCTGGTATTGGCGCTTTCCGCCATCTGGCTGGTCTGGAAGAGCCGCAAATTGCTCCATCACCCGAAAAATAATTTTTCTTTCCGCCCTGTTTTCCACACCATAAATATTTATATTCTGGTGATCATGTTCGCGCTGTCGGTAGAAAAGCTGATTTTGAGCTACCGGTAGATGGATTGAAGATTGAAAATCGAAGATTGAAGATTTTTTACGGAATACGCAATTTGCAGTTCGTATTCCGTATTGCGTAACTTCTTTCAATTTGAACACAACGGAGATGACGATATGGATTTTGACGTGTTGGTAATCGGTTCCGGGCCAGGCGGATACGTGGCGGCGATCCGCGCGGCGCAGTTGGGAAAGAAGGTCGGCATTGTGGAGCGGGCGGAATTAGGGGGCATCTGCCTGAACTGGGGCTGCATCCCCACCAAAGCGTTGCTGCGCAGCGCGGAGGTGTACGAATTGATCAAGCACTCCAGTGATTTCGGTTTTACGGTGGAAAATCCTGCGATTGATTTCCCGAAGGTGATCCAGCGCAGCCGCGACGTCGCCGGGCGGCAGGCCAAGGGGGTGGCCTTCCTGATGAAAAAGAATAAGATCGAAGTCATCGCGGGCTCTGCCCGCCTGAGCGGAAAAAACAGCGTGGAGGTCAAACTGAACGACGGCGCTGCCCGCAGCGTCACCGCGACGAACATCATCATCGCCACCGGGGCGCGGGCGCGCCAGTTGCCGGGAATGGAGATCGACGGCAAGCGCGTGCTCGGCTACCGCGAAGCGATGGTAATGAAAGAACTGCCTCCTTCCATCGCCATCGTCGGGGCGGGCGCGATTGGGGTGGAATTCGCCTATTTCTTCCGCTCCCTCGGCGCGGAGGTGACCCTCATCGAAATGCTGCCCCAGCTCCTTCCCATCGAGGATGAGGAGATTTCCATCGAACTCGGAAAGGCTTTCAAGAAAAAGGGGATCAAAATCCATACCTCCACCCGGGTGGAAAAGATGGAAAAGGGCAAAAAAGAGGTAAAACTCACCCTCGGCAAAGACGGCAAGAGCGAAACCGTCGCCGCCGAATACGTGTTGATGGCCATCGGGGTGCAGGGCAACATCGAGGGCCTGGGATTGGAAGAATTAGGCGTCCAGGTGGAAAAGGGGTGGATCAAGGTCAATAAATTCTACCAGACCAATCTTCCCAACATTTACGCCATTGGAGACATCATCGGCCCGCCCTGGCTGGCGCACGTGGCCTCCCACGAGGGGATGTTGGCCGCGGAGCACATCGCCGGGCGCGACGTCGTTCCCCTGAACTACAACGCCATTCCCGGGTGCACCTACTGCCTTCCCCAGGTGGCCTCGGTGGGATTGACGGAAAAGAAGGCGCTGGAAGCCGGTTACAAGATCAAGGTCGGCAAATTCCCCGTGCGGGTAAACGGCAAGGCCCAGGGAATGGGGGAGACGGAAGGTTTTGTCAAAATCATCTATGATGAAAAATACGGGGAGTTGTTAGGCTGCCACATCATCGGCCCGGAAGCGACCGAATTGATCACCGAAGTGACCCTGGCGAAGTCCGTGGAGGCCACCTACCTGGAAATTCTCCATACCGTGCATCCCCACCCCACCCTCAGCGAGATCGTGGCGGAAGCTACCCACGTGGCGATGGGGGAGCCGATCAATATTTGATGAAGGAGCCAATATGAGCAAGGTATTGCGACTAACCGCGGTGATTGAACGTGAAGGAGATGGCTATGTCGCTACATGCCCGGAGTTCGACATTGTCAGCCAGGGTCGAACGGTTGAAGAGGCGCGCTTGAATCTGCTGGAGGCGCTGGAAGGATTCTTTGAAGTGGCCTCACCCTCAGAAATTCGACGCAGGTTGAAGAAGGAAACCTATGTCATCCCTATTATGCCGACAGTGCCAACTGCTTCCGTGAGTTAAGCCGCGAGGTTAAAACGTGCCCAGGTTGCGTGTTCTTTCCGGTAAAGAGGTTTGCAAGATCATGTCCGAGCATGGATTTTAACAGGTTCGACGCAAAGGCAGCCACATCATTATGCAAAAGAGGGAGAGAAAAACAACCATCACTGTGCCCGTGCCAGATCATGATGAACTAAAAGCCGGTACTCTGTCAGGAATCATCAGGCAGTCAGGCTTGCCTCGCTCGTTATTTGAAACTAATTAATCGTAATAGATATGAAGAACGCGATTGAAATGATTGGGATTAGCGTTCCTTCGCCCTGAATGGCGGTTGCTCTGGCGAATCAGGATTAAAAATCAAGGATCATGGTTTCATTCCCTTATAAAACCCTCACGGTTATTGATCTGCACCGCCGGCCTTACCGCCCGGTGTGGGATTTCCAGCGCCGGCTGCAGCAACTGCGCATCGAGCAGGAAATCCCTGATACGCTCATCTTCGTGGAGCACGACCCGGTGTACACCATCGGGAAGAACGGTTCGGATCTGCACGTGATCGCCTCGGGGGAATTTCTGAAAGAAAAAGGGATCGAAGTGGTACACGTAGATCGCGGCGGCGACGTGACCTACCACGGCCCCGGCCAACTGGTCGGTTACCCGATCTTTGATCTGCATCAGCACCGCCAGAGCGTCTCTTATTTTATGCGCCAGTTGGAGCAGGTGTTCATCGAAACCCTGGCGGAATGGGGGTTGCAGGGCAGCCGGATGGAAGGCTACACCGGGGTATGGATCGGGGATGAGAAGATTGCCGCACTGGGGGTGCGCATTTCCCGCTGGGTCACCATGCACGGCTTCGCTTTCAACGTGAATACCGATTTGAGCCATTTTGCCGGAATCATCCCCTGCGGCATTTTCCACAAGGGCGTAACCTCCCTGGAAAAAGAGCTGCGACGCCCGGCGGACCTGGAAGCGGTGAAAAAAACAGTTTTGCAATCTTTTCAAGAGGTCTTCGGATTTTCGGAAGTGCGAACCGGAACGATTGATAGTGAAACATTGGCTTATGAAATAGAAGGGTAATGCGTGAAACGTAACGAAATACGAAATACGGGGTGAATGTTTATTGCGTAGTGCGTATTCCGTTTTTATTACACATTACGTTTCACGCATCACGAATTACCAAAATCGAGAACGATCAGGAGCAAATATTATGAAAACCGAAGTACTGATGCCCATGTTAGGTGAGGGAATCACCGAAGGCACCATTGTGCGCTGGTGGAAAAAACCGGGTGATTTTGTCAAAAAGGATGAAACCCTGTTGGAAATTTCCACCGATAAAGTGGATTCGGAAATCCCCAGCCCCCACGAGGGCAAGGTGGTAGAAATCAAAGCGCAGGAGAACGAAACCGTGGCGGTGAACACCGTCATCGCCATTATCGACGCCGCTGCTGCCGGCGCGGAAGCGCGCGAAGAAGCGCCCCGGCCCGCCGCCGCGGCGAAACCTGCTCCTGTATCGCCGCCCCCCGCTCCTGCCCCGGCGCAGCCAAAACCCGCTCCCGCCTCCCCACCGACCGCGGCTCCTTCCCCCGCCGGCGCAATGGAAGTGGAGATGCCCATGTTAGGCGAGGGCATTACCGAAGGCACTATCGTGCGCTGGTGGAAAAAACCCGGCGATTTCGTCAAAAAAGATGAAACCCTGTTAGAAATTTCCACCGATAAAGTGGATTCGGAAATCCCCAGCCCCTTCGAGGGCACAGTGCTGGAAATTTTGGCCGCGGAGAGCCAGACCGTCACCGTCGGCAGCGTCATCGCCAAAATTAGCGCCGAAAAGGGCGCTCCCGCAGCCGAAAAACCCACTGCTCCCGACAAAGACAGGAACGTCCCTGTTCCTATGTCGGGATTGAACCGTCCGGGTTCAACTGCTCCTGCTCCTGCTTCTGCCCCTGCCCCTGTCCCTCAACCGGCAGACAAAACCAACGAAATTCCCCGGCGCGAGAGCGGGGGACGTTTCTTCTCGCCCCTGGTGCGCAACATTGCCCGCGCGGAAGGGATCGGCAAGGAGGAACTGGCAGAGATTCCCGGAACCGGTCTGGAAGGCCGGGTGACCAAACAGGACATCTTGAGCTACCTGGAAACGCGCGGCGCTGCGCCTATCCGCCCTGCGCCCGCTCCGGCGACCGCGTCCCGCCCGTCCCCGCCCCAGCAGCCTGCCGCCCCCGCCCGGCCCGCGCCTTCCGCGGCGGAAGTAACCGAAAAATGGCAGGGAGAGCGGGTGGAAGTTCTGCCCATGGACGCCATCCGCAAGAAAATCGCCGAGCACATGGTGCTGAGCAAGCAGACTTCGCCCCACGTGTACGGGGTGGCGGAGTGCGATTTCACCGCGGTGTTGAACCTGGTGAGCCGGCATAAAAACGCGTTTCAGGAGCGGGAAGGGTTCAAGCTGACCATCAATCCCTTTATTTTGTATGCCGTCACCAGGGCGGCAAAGGATTTTCCGGGCGTCAACGCTTCCGTGGAAGGGTACAACGTTATCCGCAAGCGCTTCATCAATATCGGCATGGCCGTGGCGACCGAGCGGGGGTTGATTGTCCCGGTGCTAAAAAATGCCGATGAACTGAACTTTACCGGCATCGCCCGCACTGCTTACGACCTGGCCATCCGCGCCCGGGATAAGAAATTGAATATCGAAGACGTGCAGGGCTCCACCCTCACGGTCACCAATTACGGGGTATTCGGCAATATCATCGGCTTCCCGATTATCAACCAGCCCAACGTGGCGATCATGGGCGTGGGAGCGATCAAAAAACGCCCGGTGGTGATCGAAACCGAGCAGGGAGACATGATCGGCATCCGCGCCATCGGTTTCCTCACCCTCTCTTACGACCACCGCATCGTGGACGGGGAACTGGGGGATAAATACCTCCAGCGGGTGCGACACTATTTGGAGACATTTGAAGAAGCGTGGATGTAGGCTTTGAGTTTCGAGTCATGGATTTTGAGTTTCGAGTTGGAGGGTAAGTTTAAAATGTGTTTTTAATGAAGTATCTCTTGTGGAGATCAATATGGCAACTTTTCAACGATTTGAGGATATCGAGGCGTGGCAAAAGGCGAGAGTACTCACACGAGAAATTTACTTCATAACTCATGCAGGCCTCTTTTCAAAGGATTACGACTTGAGGAGCCAAATCCGCCGGGTAAGCGTTTCCCTTATGTCCAACGTTGCTGAGGGTTTTGAAAGAGGTGGTTCAAAAGAATTCACTCATTTTCTTTCGGTTGCAAAAGGGTCTGCCGGTGAAGTCAAAAGTCTGCTTTATGTCGCCCTTGACCAAAATTACATTAATAATGATAGATTTAATGAGTTATATGAATTAGCTTCTGAAATCGGAAAAATGATCGGCGGCCTGATGAACTATTTGCAGCAGTCATCCATCAAAGGCCGCAAATTCAAATAGAACCAACCCAAAACCCGTAACTCAAAACTCAACACCCGTAACTCAAAACTCAACACCCCATGCAACCTAAACGCACCCGCCCCGACTGGCTAAAAATCCGCTTCTCCGTAAACGAGAACTTCCGGGAATTGAACGAGATCGTTCGCAGCAACAACCTGCACACCGTCTGCCAGGAAGCCCGCTGCCCCAACCAGAGCGAATGCTGGGGCAAAGGCACCGCCACCCTGATGATTTTAGGCGACGTCTGCACCCGCTCCTGCGGCTTCTGCGCCGTCAAAACCGGGCGGCCGCTGCTGTATGACCGCAACGAGCCGCTGCGCGTGGCGCTGGCGGTGAAGAAAATGAATCTGCGCCACGTGGTGCTCACCTCCGTCAACCGCGACGAGCTGCCTGACCAGGGCTCCGAAGTCTGGGCGGCCACCATCGAGCAGGTGCGCCAACTCAACCCCGCGACCTCGGTGGAGGTGCTGATCCCTGATTTCAAAGGGGTTTGGGAACCTTTGGAACGGGTGATCGACGCCCGGCCGGATATTTTAGCCCATAACATCGAGACGGTTCCGCGCCTCTATCGCCGGGTGCGCCCGCAGGCCAAATACGATCGCTCCCTGCGGGTTCTGGAGCAATCGAAACTCCACGGAATGACCACCAAGACCGGCATCATGGCCGGGCTGGGGGAAACTTACGATGAAGTGATCGCGGTGATGAAGGATCTGGCGGCTATCGGAGTGGATATTTTCACCATCGGGCAGTACTTGCAACCCACCAAACGCCATTTGCCGGTAGAACGGTTCGTGCATCCCTCGGAATTTGCAGAATACAAGCGCGCTGGCGAGGAAATGGGGCTGAAGCACGTGGAATCCGGCCCGTTAGTGCGCAGTTCCTACCATGCGCAAGAGCAGGTGGAGAAGATGAACGGCGCCCCGTGCAGTGAACCAATTGCAAATGTGCGGTTGAGTGTGGGCTAATTTGAATGAAGCCGCGGAGTGAGAAATAAGATGGCAAACAAGACACTACGCGAGCAAGAGCGCCTGCACGCCGCCCATACCTTTCTGGATGCTGTGGAGGAGACGCGGCGCGGCGTCTTGAAGCGCCTGGAGCGGCGTCGCCGCGCTCTTATGGGACAGTTTTTCACTCCGGCGCCACTGGCGCTCTTCATGGCAGGGATGTTCGAGGTGCGGCAGCCGGTTCTTCGGGTTTTAGACGCCGGCGCCGGGATCGGGTCTCTTTCAGCTGCTTTCGTTGCTGATATGCGCCGCCGAACTCACCGGCCGCAAGCAATCTCGCTCACCGCTTACGAAATCGACTCCAGGCTTATTGGCCATCTTCAGGCTACGCTCGAGCTCTGCCGGACAGCCAGCCTGGAGGCAGGCATCCAATTCGAATTCCGCGTCATTGAAGAGGACTTCCTGGAAGCCGGGGCGAGGTCGCTGGCCGGAGATCTCTTCACGCCGAGGATTGAGGAACCATTCGACTGTGCCATTCTCAATCCACCCTACCGGAAGATTCGTTCGCAATCCCGGGAGCGTAAGCTCCTGCGCGCAATCGGTTTAGAAACGAGCAACCTCTACACCGGTTTTCTGGGGGTCGCCATGAAACTTCTCGCCTCGGGGGGTGAAATAGTCGCGATTACACCCAGGAGCTTCTGCAATGGTCCTTATTTCGAGCCTTTTCGCCATTTTTTTCTGAAGGACATGCGCTTCCGGCGTGTTCACGTATTTGACGCACGAGATCGCGCCTTTGCCGACGACGAGGTCTTGCAGGAAAACATCATATTCCGGGCCGTTAAGATATCTGATCGGTCTGATGACGTGGTTGTTTCATCGAGCCGCGATCCCGGTGATTTCGCCCTGCGCAGTCGAACGATAAAGCATGATGATCTTGTTCGGCCCGGTGATCAGCAGCTCATCATCCACATCGTCCCGGATGGGGATGGAGATGCAATCCGCCACCAGATGCGCAAGCTGGATTCCACCCTGGAGGATCTTGGTCTGACGGTATCCACCGGGCGAGTGGTGGATTTCCGGGCAAAACACCTCCTTCGCCGCCAACCGGGAGCGGAGACAGTGCCTCTTATCTATCCCTGCCACCTTCAGCGCGGTTTTGTGGAATGGCCTGGCGGTGGGACCCGCAAGCCGAATGCCCTTGCGCCTGGCCCCGGAGCGGAAGATCTTCTTGTTCCACGCGGCTACTACGTTCTCGTTAAAAGGTTTTCAGCTAAGGAGGAACGGCGCCGGGTGGCGGCGGCAGTGTACGATCCTCTGCGCGTCCCCTCTGACAGCGTCGCTTTCGAGAACCACTTGAACTTCTACCATATTCAAGGCTCCGGCTTACCGGCGAGCGTAGCCAGGGGCCTCGCCGCGTTCCTGAACTCGACGCTGGTAGATTCCTACTTCCGCCAGTTCAGCGGCCATACCCAGGTGAACGCCGCGGACCTTCGCGCATTGCGCTATCCGGCATGGGAGAGGCTGGAGATGCTTGGCGAGCGAATCGGCGAGATCTTTCCCGATCAAGAAGAGCTTGACCGTCTTGTAGAGGGGGTAATCTACCGTGGCTAAGCGGGTTAGCGGGAAGCAAGCGGGTGCAGCCAGGAAGGTGTCGGATGCGTTGAGCATTCTCCAGGCGCTTGATGTTCCTAAGGAGCAACAGAATGAGCGGTCTGCCCTGACGCTTCTCGCCCTGTTGGGCATGACCCCGGCCAGGAGTTGGGCGGAAGCGGAGGCGCCGCTGCTCGGCATCACCGAAATGATGAACTACTTCGAGAAGCACTTTGCTAAGAAATATGCCCCCAACACCCGCGAAACGGTGCGCCGGTTCACCGTTCACCAATTCGTCCAGATGGGTTTAGTCCTGGCGAACCCCGATGATCCTGGCCGGCCGGTGAACAGCCCCGACAATCGTTACCAGGTTGCTCCGGCTCTCTTGAAGCTCGTTCGAGAATATGGCTCACATTCCTGGGGCGAGTCGCTTAGGAATTTTGTGAACAGTTCCGAGACGCTCCGCCGTCTCCAGCCGAGGGAGCGCCAAATGGCGCTGATTCCGGTGAGGTTCCCTGATGGCCGGAAACTAAAGCTTACTGCCGGCGGGCAAAACGAGTTGGTCAAGAAGATTGTCGAGGAGTTCTGCCCGCGCTTCACGCCTGCCGGCGTGCTTGTGTACCTGGGCGACACCGGCAACAAACAGCGACATGTCGAAGCAGATTACCTCGCCAGGCTTGGTATGGCCTTCGACGAGCACGGCAAGATGCCAGACATCATCGTGCATTTGCCGGACAAGAAGTGGCTTGTCCTTATCGAGGCCGTCACCAGTCACGGCCCCATCGGCGTCAAGCGACAGAACGAGCTAAGGGAACTGTTCAGAGGGGCCAAGGCCGGGTTGGCCTTCGTGACCGCGTTTCTCACCCGTCGTGCGATGGCGAAGTATCTCTCTGAAATCGCATGGGAGACAGAGGTCTGGGTTGCAGAAGCGCCGAGCCACATCATCCATTTTAACGGTGAGCGATTCCTTGGTCCTTATGAGTAACAAGGAATCAATAGAAGAGCGCCGTTGAGGCATGTCGCCAAAGCCTGGCCGGGGCAATTGAACTTTAGAGAGTAAGAAATAAAGAAATTTCTCTGCGGCCAAAAAAAATCTACTGCGCATGATCCGTCCCCGAAATTCAAAGCTGATCCGCAATTTTTTTTCTCTCCATGACAAAAATCATCTAAAAACCTAACCAAAGTCATTGTTTTTGTGCCTCAAAAGCGTGAACTTCCTTTCTTGAGTTTAAAATATGCTGGTTCAGGGAGTCTTTTTATGATCTTTTTTTAATTCACCGTAACTTCATTAAGTATAGAAAGAACGGAGATAGCCTATGATCGCAGGTGTGCTCAAGGAAACTTTCCCCGGCGAAAAACGGGTCGCTATAATTCCCGTGGGAGTTCAAACGCTGGTCAAAAACGGATTGGAAGTGCTGGTAGAACCCGGCGCGGGCGAAGCCGCGGGTTTTCCGGACGCGCAATACCAGGAAAGAGGCGCGAAAATCGCTAAGGACCGCAAGGAAGTGCTCTCCACTGCAGATATATTGTTGCAAGTGCGCAGCCTGGGCGCCAATCCGGAGAAAGGCCTGGCGGACGTGGCGAACATGAAGCCGGGGCAAATCCAGGTCGGTTTTATGGAGCCGCTCACCGCTAAAAAAGAGCTGGAAGTGCTGGCAAAACAAAAGGTGACCAGCTTTTCTATGGAACTGGTTCCCCGGATCACCCGCGCCCAGAGTATGGATGCGCTTTCGTCCATGGCCAACCTGGCCGGTTACAAGGCGGTGCTGTTAGCCGCCAATTACCTGCCCAAAATTTTCCCCATGATGATGACCGCCGCCGGCACTATCGTCGCCGCCAAAGTATTCATCGTCGGCGCGGGAGTGGCCGGTTTGCAGGCTATTGCCACCGCCCGGCGATTGGGCGCGGTGGTTCACGCCTATGACGTGCGCCCGGCGGTAAAAGAACAGGTGCAAAGCTTAGGCGCCAAGTTCGTGGAAATGGAATTAGACGCCGCAGGGGCGCAGGACAAGGGCGGCTACGCCAAAGAAATGGGCGAGGAATTCTACCGCAAACAGCGCGAGCTGATGGCCAAAGTCGTGGCGGAAAGCGACGTGGTCATCACCACGGCCGCGGTACCGGGCAAGAAGGCCCCGGTGCTGGTCACCGAAGAGATGGTCAAACACATGCACCCCGGTTCGGTGATCGTGGACCTGGCCGCGGAACGGGGCGGCAATTGCGAGGCCACCGAACCCGGCAAGGTAGTGCAAAAGCATGGCGTCACTATCGCCGGCCCCCTCAACCTGGCCTCGGAAATTCCCTTCAACTCCAGCCAGACCTACTCCAAGAACCTTACCAACTTTATGGCCCTGCTGGTGAAGAAAGGGCAGTTGGAGCTGAACATGGAGGATGAAATCATCCGCGAATCCATGGTCACGCGCGACGGCCAGGTGGCCAATCCCCGGGTGAAGGAAGCGCTGGGGTTGGGGTAGCCTTCCGGGTTGATAGAAGAGTGGAGGAGTGGATAGATGGATGAATGGATTAATAGATGGTTTAGTTCTCCAATAATCCAATGATCCGTTATTCCAAAGTCAATAAACTTCTGAAGAAAAAACTATTGGAGGAGTATTTATGGATTTCGTAGTCATATTGACGATCTTCGTGCTCGCCATTTTTGTCGGGTGGGAGGTGATCACCAAGGTTCCCCCCATCTTGCACACCCCTTTAATGTCCGGATCGAATGCGATCTCCGGCATTACCATCGTTGGGGCGCTCCTTTCTGCCGGCGGGGCCATGGTCGCGAATGAACACGTTTTTTTAACCATCCCCGGCCTGGAGATTCACCTTTCCCTGGCCAAGCTGTTAGGATTTTCGGCGGTGATATTCGCGACGATTAACGTGGTCGGCGGGTTTTTAGTGACTCACCGGATGTTGGAAATGTTCAAGAGAAAGGATTGAGCCATGGTATTGCCTCAAGCGATTATAAACATTGCCTACCTGATTGCTTCGATTTTGTTTATTGCCGGTTTGAAGGGACTCTCCCATCCCCGCACCGCCATTCGCGGGAATTTGATGGGGGGATTGGGGATGCTCATCGCCATCCTGGCCACCGTGGCCTCCAAAAAACTGGATCTTGAGCTGATCATCCTCGGCATCGTGATCGGTTCCGCGATTGGCGCGGTGCTGGCCACCAGAATTCAAATGACCGCCATGCCGCAAATGGTTGCCCTGCTGAACGGTTTCGGGGGCATCGCCTCCGTGCTGGTGGCCGGGGCGGAGCTGCTGAAATCGGTGCTCAACCCGGAGACTCCCGATCCGGATCTGCAAACCCTGGTGGCGATTGCGGCCTCCGGGTTTATCGGGGGAGTCACCTTCTGGGGCAGCCTGGTTGCTTTCGGAAAACTCCAGGGGGTGGTGGTGCCGGACCGCCCGGTGCGTTACTCCGGGGAACAAATCGTTAAAGTTCTCTTGCTGCTCATCAGCATTGCGCTCGCGGTATTGATCGTGATGGATCCTCACGACACCTACCTGTACTGGGTTTTAGCCGGCGTCGCCTCTGTTTTGGGGGTGCTATTGGTGATTGCTATCGGCGGGGCGGACATGCCCGTGGTGATTGCGCTGTTGAACTCTTACTCCGGTTTGGCCGCTGCGGCGACCGGCTTCGTGCTCTCCAACAACGTGCTGATCATTGCCGGCTCCCTGGTGGGGGCTTCGGGAATTATCCTGACCGACATTATGTGCAAAGCCATGAACCGTTCCCTGGCCAACGTGCTTTTCGGCGGCTTTGGGGAAATTGTGGTGACGGCCAGCGGCGACGACGTGTACGGCGGCAAGGTGAAATCAACTTCTGCGGAAGAGTTGGCCATGCTGCTGGAAACCGCCCAGCGGGTGGTGTTCGTGCCCGGTTACGGAATGGCGGTGTCGCAGGCGCAACATGCGGTGCGGGATATGTTCAACCTGCTGGAATCCCGGGGCATCACGGTAGAGTTTGCCATTCACCCGGTAGCGGGACGGATGCCCGGGCACATGAACGTTTTGCTCGCGGAAGCGGACATCCCCTACGATAAACTCATCGAAATGGATGACATCAATCCCACCATGGGGCAGGTGGACGTGGCCATCGTGTTAGGCGCCAACGACGTGGTGAACCCGGTGGCGCGCACCGATCCCAAAAGCCCCATCGCCGGGATGCCCATCATCGACGTGGACAGGGCTAAAACCGTGATCATCATCAAGCGCAGCCTTAGCCCCGGTTTTGCCGGCATTCCCAACCCGCTCTTTGCGGCGGACAATGCCTTGATGCTCTTCGGCGACGGCAAAAAGGTGATCCAGGAATCCGTGTCCGCGCTCAAAGAAGCTTCCTGAAAGTTTGAGCCAGGACCTCAAAGGTTTTCAAAACCTTTGAGGTCTTGGCATATACCATTTTACTTCCTAAATAATTTTTTCCGGTTTTGATATTTCAAAGGCGCTTTGTTATATTTACGCCTGTTTTTTGTGAAGTTTTTATCTTCCCGGTTTGCACAGGAGTTATCCCTTCCGCCTGGAAAGAGGGTTGGGGCGCGTTTTTGCAAACAAATTTTCCGTTAATCGTAATTCCCCGGTCTAACCTACTCAAGGAGACGGTATATGAACTTTCTGGACAGCTTTATTTCTCCTCCCAGGGCCGATCATATCTTAATTGCTAAATACATTATCATTGCCGTTTCGTTATTTTTTATCCCTTACATGAGCATTCTGCTCGGCAGCACCCTCTTTTCCCTGGGGTTCAGCTACCGCGGGAAATCGGAAAATAATCCTGTTTTCACGCGCTTCGCTAAAGATTTGGCGGAGACCTTTCTCGGCAATACCGGCGCGGCGCTGATAATGGGCGTTCTGCCGGTAATCGCCATGGCGATCTGTTTTGCGCAAATTCTTTACGCTACTCCCTACAATACCGGGCAATATTTCACCATCACCCTGCTGCTGGTGGTGCTGGCCTTGATCGCCGCCCGCTTATACCGGAACAGCTTCAATAAGCCGGATGAGTCGCCAATGCTTCATTACGGCCTGGGCATCGCCGCGCACGGGTTGACGGTGCTGGCCCTGTTGGGTTTCGCCGGTTCTGTGACGTTTGTGCTTTTCCCGGAAGAGTGGCCGATCAACAAAGAGCCGCTTCCTCTCTTGTATGATTGGAACGTGATCGCCCATTTCATGTTCGTGACCGGTTCCGCGGTGGCCTTAACCTGCCTGGCCATTCTGTTTTTCTTCTTCAGTTGGATGGGCGGCAAGCAGGACGTTAGCGGGGAATACGCCGTTTACGTGCGAAAATTCAGCAGCATCACCGGCTTGATTTTTTTGGTTCTGCAAACCCCGCTTTTTCTCTGGGCGATCGGCACCCTGCCTTTTTCGGCTAAATCCTATATGGTTTATTATCTCGCCTTCGGCGCGCTGGCGGTACTGTTTGTGGTCAGCTATCTGCTTTATCTGCTCATTCGGGATGCAAACGCCGGTTTGAGTGCGCTCATTTTTCCGCTGTTTCTCATCTTCTGGCTGGTGTTTTTGGTGAACGAAAACTTTGCCCGGGAGAACGCCCTGGTGTACCAGAACTACGCCCTCAAAAAGATCGATACCGAGCTCCGTGCAAAGATGGAAGCCGAGCGGGAGGAGCGCGGCGGAATGGTTGCCGCAAACGTGGAGTTAGGCGAACAGGTTTACACCGCCAAGTGCACCGCCTGCCATCAATTTGAGCAGAGAGTGGTCGGCCCCCCTTACGTGGAGGTGCTGCCCAAATACGCCGGGGACGTGCAGAAGCTCAAAGCGTTTATTCTGAATCCCGAGAAAGTGAACCCGGAGTACATCCAGATGCCCAATTTGGGGTTGAAGCCTAACGAAGCGGAATCGGCGGCGATGTACCTGCTCAAACATTATGAAGAATTATCCAAGAAATAGGAATCTGGAACTTAAATCTTTCAAAGCATAGACTCGGGAGAGACAGCAATGCGGATCATTCTTCCCCTGGCGTTGGTAGCGGTTTTTGGAATATTTGCGCTGGTGATTGTGGGTTTTGCGTATAACTGGGTCAGTTTTGAAAAACCCCTGGGGGAGCAGCCGGTGGCCTTTCCCCATGATATTCACGCCGGCAGCGGGCTGGGCTACCTCAGCGACGGAACCCAGGTCGGCCAGTTGAACCTCCCCTGCGTTCAGTGCCACCTCTACGTTGAAAAATCCCGTTTCGCCACCGTTCCGCCCATGCAGGTTTGCAAAAACTGCCACCAGAATCTTCCTGCCCGCACCCCGGAACAGCAGAAGCTGAAAGTGTATCTCGATAATAACGAAGCGATCCCCTGGGTAAAAATCCATAACGTGCCCAAACACGTCTATTTTTCCCACAAACGGCACATCAAAGCCGGGGTGCAGTGCGAATCCTGCCACGGGGACATGACCGTGGTGAAAACCGTTACCCGGGTGCGCTCCTTCGAGATGGGTTTTTGCGTATCCTGCCACCGGGCCAACAACGCGCCGCAAGATTGTTGGACCTGCCATCATTAACTGGATACTGGATGCTCGATTTTCGATAGAGAGACCTGATCATCGAGCATCAAGTATCGAGTATCACGCATCAAGCGAGGAACTCCATGAATAGACGTGATTTCTTGAAATTCGTAGGAATGGCTTCCAGCGCTACTGTCCTGGCGTCCTGCGGTGTTCAGCGAAGCAATGAAAGGCTCATACCCCTGTTGCTGCCCGCCGAGGAAGATTACCTGCCCGGGGAGGCGATGTTCAAGCCCTCCGCCTGCACCGAATGCCCCGCCCATTGCGGCGTCTCCGTCAAACTGGTCGAATACAATCCCATCAAGCTGGAGGGACTGGAGAGCCACCCTCTGAACGACGGCGCGCTGTGCCTGCGCGGGCAGTCCTCTTTGATGCGCTTATATCATCCCGCGCGAATCCGCGGCCCCCTGCGGGCGCGGCAATACGAGCTGGTGTTAGACCAGATGTCCGGCAGCCCCTTTCAACCCGTTTCCTGGGAAGAAGCCTACCAATTGCTGGCCGATAAAATGAAGGAAGCAGCGCGGGCCGGGCGGAAAAACGTCTATTTATCCGGCAGAACCAGCGGCTCTCTTTCGGTTTTGATCGATGAATTCTGCCGCGCCGCCGCGGTGGAACGCCTCCCGGAATACGAAGCGTATTCCCATGCTAACCTGCGGGAAGCCTACCGCCTGCTCTTCGGAAGACGGGAAATCCCCGCCTACAACATTGAGAACAGCGACTTCCTCTTGACCGTGGGCGCAGATCTGCTGGAAACCTTTATCTCCCCGGTGAATTACGGGGTGCAGCTCCGGCGCGCCCGGGAGCGCCAGCCGCGCTTTCATTGGATGCACCTGGAACCGCACGCTTCCCTCACCGGCTTCAAGGCCGGCCAGCGTTTGACCCTCAAACCGGGCAGCGAACCGTTCCTGCTCAGCTACCTGTTGAATTTCATTATTACCAGCAACCTGATGGAAAACAGCCTCCCGGATACCGTGCGGCAGGCGATTCCCCGGCTAACCCTGGCCCAGGCTGCGGAAAAAACCGGCATCCCGCAGGAAAAGATCAATGAAATGACCCAGCGCCTGGCCGCGGCCCAAAATCCCCTGTTGATTGCCGGCGGGGTTTCTACCATGCAGGCCAACGGGTTGGAAACTGCGCTGTTAGCCGGGCTGGTGCAATGGGCTACCAGCATGGCTGGTTCCACGGTGGATTTCTCCCGGGCGGAGGATTACAACCGGGTGGGAACCCTGAACGATATGGAGAATCTGTCCCGCCGCCTCGACGGGGGTGAAATCGGGGTGACCTTTGTCTCCCGAACCGATCCCCTGTTGAGCACCGTTCCCGCGGGCCTGCAATTAGGCGAACGCCTGAAAAAAGCCGCTTTCCGGGTAGCTTTTACCGATATTATGGCCGATGAGCACGTCAAAGCGTACGCGGACGCTTATGACCTGATCCTTCCCCTCTCTCACGGCTTCGAAAGCTGGGGAGACGTGGAGCCGCGCAAAGGGATGGTCAATCTGTTGCAGCCGGCGCTGCGCGAGACGCTCTTCGATACCCGCAGCGAGGGTGATATACTCCTGAGCCTGGGCCAGATCGCCCGGGGGCAGCAGCCCTCCCTGGCCTACAAAGACTGGCTGATGGCGCAGTGGAACAAGCGCTTTGGGGAAGCCCGGGTCGCGGAGCTCCTGAAACAGGGATACAGCGCGGAGGCCGTTTCCCCCGCCGCGGTGGCCCTGAACGCCAATGAAACCGCCGCTTTCCTGCGCGGGGCGAAGTTCGACGCCCCCGCCGCCGGCGCGACGCTTTACGTAATGCCCTCCATCCGCTCTTTTGACGGGCGCAGCAAAGCCCTGCCCCTGGCCACGGAAATTCCCGATCCCCTCACCACCATCAGCTACGGCGCCTGGGTCTCCATGCCGGAAGCGTCTGCTCGGGAATTGGGCGTGTCCGATGAAACCCTGGTGCACAAGCATCGCGACGAAGTGCAGGTAGAAGCCAACGGAGCCAGTGCGAAATACGGGGCCATGGTGCAGCCGGGGCTGCCGGAAAACGTCTATACCGTGCAGCGGGAGCAAATTCCCGCGGCCATGCTGGCCTACGATCCCCGCAGCGGCGAAGCGCTGGCGCGCATCGACGGGGCGGCGCTTTCCAAAACCGGGGCCAGCCAGCCCCTGGCGATTTTGGCCGGCGCGCTGGAGCAGGGACAACGCAACATCATCCCGCGCGGGCATGAAGAGCACAAACACGGGCAGGAATACCTCAAAGGGGATGAAACCCTCTACCCGCAGCCCAATCACCCCCTCTATCGCTGGGCCATCTCCGTGGACCTGGAAACCTGCACCGGCTGTTCCGCCTGCGTGGCCGCCTGCCACATGGAAAACAATATCCCCTGCGTGGGCGAAGAAGAACACCTGCGCGGCCGGGAGATGTCCTGGATCCGGGTGCAGCCCTATTACCACGAAGACGGCGGAATGGACCACCTGATAATGATGTGCCAGCAGTGCGATTTTGCCCCTTGCGAAAACGTCTGCCCGGTGTTCGCCACCTACCACAACGACGAAGGCCTCAACGTAATGGCCTATAACCGCTGCGTGGGCACGCGCTACTGCCATAACAACTGCCCCTACAAGGTGCGGCGCTTCAACTGGTTCGATTGGACCGACCGCGGCGCCTGGCGGGAGCCGATGACCCGGATGCTGAACCCGGATTTATGGGTGCGCCCCAAGGGGGTGATGGAGAAATGCACCTTCTGCGTGCAGCGCATTCGCCACGCCAAAGACCGGGCGAAAGACGAAAATCGCACCGTGCGCGACGGGGAAGTTACCCCGGCCTGCGCCCAGACCTGCCCCGCCAACGCCATCACCTTCGGCAATATTCTGGATACGGAGTCGGAAGTGTATAAAAAATCCCAATCGAAAAGAAAATTCCGGGTTCTGGAAGTATTGGGCACCGGCCCGGCGCTACATTACTTGCGCAAGGAGGAACACGCATGAGTTCACGCACCACCGAGACATTTGCAGCAGGTGGCCATGCTCACGAACACGTCAGCGATCCGAAAGCGGTAAAAGACCAGATCGAACACGATATCTACGCCTCGGTTGGCAAGCCCCGGCGGCTTTTCTGGATTGCGCTGGCGCTATCGTCAACAGCGGTGTTAATCGGGGCGGTTTGCTGGGCCTACCAGATCTATACCGGCCTGGGCGTGGCCGGGATTACCAACCCGGTGGGATGGGGAGTTTATATCGTCGATTTCGTATTTTGGGTCGGTATCGCCCACTCCGGAACCCTCATCTCCGCGATTCTCTTTCTCTTCCGCGCCAAATTCCGCAGCAAATTCAACCGCGCCGCGGAAGCCATGACGGTTTTTGCGGTATTGACCGCGGGTCTTTTTCCGCTGGTGCACTTAGGCCGGGTGTGGTTTTTCTACTGGCTGTTTCCCTACCCTAACCAGCGCTTGTTGTGGATCAACTTTCGCTCCCCCCTCATCTGGGACGTTTTTGCAGTCAGCACTTACCTCACCGTGAGCGTGGTGTTCTGGTACGTCGGGTTAGTGCCGGACATCGCCTTAGCCCGCCGCCTTAAACAAGTAAAAGAGGGGAAAATTGCCCGGGTGCTCTACGGAATTTTCTCCGGGGGGTGGAGCGGTTCCTTCAAAGAGTGGCAGCATTACGGGCAGCTTTATAAATACATGGCCGCGCTGGCCGCGCCCCTGGTGTTGTCGGTGCACTCCGTGGTATCCTGGGACTTCGCCATGGGGGTGGTGTACGGCTGGCATACCACCATCTTCGCTCCCTACTTCGTGGCCGGGGCGATTTTTTCCGGCTGCGCCATGGTGCTTACCCTGGTCATTCCCATGCGAAAAATCTACCGCCTGGAAAAGTACATTTCCATCGACGATCTGGAAAAATTAGCCAAACTGCTGATGTTCACCGGCTTGATCGTGGGGTACGCCTACATCATCGAGCTGGCCCTGGCGGTTTATTCCGGAAACGTGTATGAATACGAGCAGTTCATGTACCGCATGGGCGGGGACTACGCCTGGGCTTACTGGACCATGATGATCTGCAATATCGGAACGCCCCTGCTCTTGTTTTTCCGCAAGCTGCGGCGCAGCATCGCCTTTCTCTTTGCCATTTCCATCCCGGTCAACATCGGGATGTGGTTCGAGCGCTTCAATATCATCGTCATCTCCCTGGCGAAAGACTTCGATCCTTACGCCTTCGGGCTTTATACCCCTTCTCTCATCGAATTGGGAATCACCTTAGGCAGCTTCGGCTGGTTTTTTACCTACTATTTAGGATTCACCAGGACCCTGCCGGTGCTCTCCGTTACCGAGTTGAAGGAGGAAGTGGAACACGGGCACTGATGCTTATACCCGTACAGGTCCGGAGTGCAAAGCTTCAGCTTTGCGCCGGCCGGTTAAGTTAGCGATTTGAAGGAGAAAATAGATTATGGAATACCGGTTCAATAACAAAAAAGATTTCATGGAAAAGTTAGAAGCGCTTTTCAAGGACGGGATGCGCCTGAAAAGGATGAAAATCTACATGCCCCATCCCGAGCACGACGTGGAACACCTGGTGGAAAAATACGAAAAGCCCAGCCGCTTGAAGTTTTTTACCCTGGTGGGCGGGTTGACCGGGTGTTTGACCGGCTTTGCCTTCACCACTTACACGGTATTCAGCTGGCCGCTGGTTACCGGCGGAAAGCCGTTCATCTCTATTCCTCCCTTTACGGTTATCGCCTTCGAGCTGACCATCCTGTTGGGGGCGCTGTTCTCGTTTGCCGGCATTATGATCCTGGCGCGGCTTCCCAAAATCAGTAAAATGTTCGCCGAAGAGGTGCACGGGAATGAGTATATAATCATCATTGATGACGCGAGGTAAGAATGCAGATATCCAGAACCATCCTCATCGGGGCGTATGCCGGCTGCGCCCTGCTCATTGCGATATTGGAATGGACTTTTGCCGAGAGCGGCTCCCTGATGTATTCCATGCTCTTTTTCGTGGCTCTTTCCCAGGGGCCGCTGGCGATTGTGGCGGCGGCGGACATCTCCCGTTCCGATTGGCTTCGCGCGTACCGCCGGGAACTGCTCTCGGTGCGCCACATGATTCTCTTTGTCGCCCTGCTGTTTGCCATTTTTGCCGCCAGCGGCAAGGTGGACCTGTACGGCTGGGCCAAACATCCCAACGCCTGGCTGAACTCGCAATTTTTTATCATCCGCAACCTCGCTTTGCTGCTGCTGGCCTGGCTGGTGGCCAATCGCTTTGCCAGGGAGTCGCTAAACGACGGGCCGCGCAAAACCATGTGGGCGATTTTCTGGGTTATCACTTACGTGGCCAGCCAGACCATCGTCGCCTTCGACTGGGTGATGTCGCTGGATTATCCCTGGATCAGCACCCTCTTCGGGGCTTATTTTTTCGTGGAAGCGTTCTACGCCGGCCTGGCCCTGGCGGCGATTATGACCTACTTCAACCATCACAATTTCGTGGAAGAGTTCAGCGAGCCAACCTTCAGAAAGAGCCAGATGGACATGATGACCCTGTTTTTCGGGTTCAGCATCTTCTGGGGTTACCAGTTTTTCTCCCAGTACATCGTCATCTGGTACGGCAATATTCCCGAAGAGGTGGCTTACATTCAATATCGTTTGAACGAATATTCCGCCTTGCTCTACATGGTCATCCTGATGCTCTTCCTGGTTCCCTTCGTGCTCATGCTCTCCCGGAAGATCAAGGCGAATCCCCGGCTGGTTATGCCCCTGGGCTTTTGGGTGTGGGGCGGTATTTTGCTGGAGCGCTATTTTATGATCGGCCCGCACCTGAATTTGCATCCTCTCATCGCGCCGGTAGAGCTTATTCTCGCCGCGGTAGTCTTCCTGGTTACGCTTTTATATACCCGCCGGGCGGCGCTGGCCGGGTGAATGGTTGGATGGCTGAATGGCTGAATGGCTGAATGGTTGGATGGCTGCATGGTTAAATTGTTAAATTGCTATCCAACCATCCAACCATCTAACCATCTAACCATCCAGCCATTTAGCCATTCAACCATCCATTTATGCCTCTATAGAAGCCCGGTTCGCTTGAATCGGTTTTTTTATGCCCGGAAAGCAAATCGGCGAAAAAAATCCTTGCACAATTGACCGCCGTTTATCATATTCAATCGTGCCTGCTTGTCGTAAGACTCATTGCACGTTTGATGTTGGTGCATTCCCGGCGCCTCGTTCAAAGCTTGAAGAAGTTGTTCATACTCCCTGACCGGCAGCGCAAAACTTTATCCTTTTTCTTTTTACCTTTTTCCTTGTATAACCTTTATCCTTCAACCTTTATAACCCGGGGAGCCGCTTATGATCAAAATCAAAGATGTTTTGGCAAGGAAAGGAGCGGAGGTGGTGACGATCCATGAAAACCAGAGCATCCATGACGCCATAAAATTCCTGGTGCAGCATAACATCGGGGCGGTGCTGGTGCGCGACGAGGGGGGTGAGGTTGTCGGGATCGTCAGCGAGCGGGATATTCTGCGCGAGGGAAGCCGCAATAGTGAAAAATTGAAAGCGACCCCGGTTAAGACGGTGATGACCCGCGACCTGATCGTCTGCGAGCCGGATCATACCATTGAATACGTGGAACAGGTGATGGTGAAGAACAACATTCGCCACCTGCCGGTGATTGCGGATAGCAGATTAGTGGGCATACTCTCCATGCGCGACGTGGTGCGGGCGCGTTTGAAGGACGTGGAAGTAGAGAATCGTTACCTGCGGGAGTACATCGAGGGGAAGTACCCGGGGTGAGCGGCGCTGCTATTGTATTAATGATTCGCTATTCACCATTCTGTCTTCACAATTAATGGTGAATAGCGAATGGTGAAGGTTTGGTTCAAGGGCAGAGCGCGTCAGGGCCGGAAGGGGGTTGGTCACTCCAAATGGTTTTTGACCGAGGCAATCACTTTCTCGGCGATCTGAATGGCGGTGCGGCAGGTTTCCACGCCGGGGTTATAGTCCGGCAAGGCGCTGCCGAGAGGGTATTTGGAAGGAAGGTAGATGGAGTCTAACAAGCTATATTCTTCTTTGGTTATTGGGATGTCCAGACCTTCTTTATACAATAGTTTTTTAAGCTTCTTTATGCTGTGAGTCTTCTTAATCATGATAGAAAATTCGACCAATAGCGCTTTCATCGCTTTTTCTACGGATTGTTGTGCTTCTTGCAAGCAAGGGTTAAAAAGCTCACTTTCCAGGAGAATTTTAGCAGATTTTAAATTCTCCTCTGCATATTTCATCCAGATTTTCGTCTCATCTTTCATAGATAGTTTCTCCGGCCAATATTTCTTTAAGAAATAAGCCGTTTTTCAAACCATCTTTGACTGGAATGATGTCGAGAGGAATCTTATCCGAGACTCTCTCCGTTCGCAAGCGGTACTTTATTGCTAAAGGTAGATATCCTTCCGTACTATCCTGAAAAATCGCCACGTCTATATCATTGGGGTGGCTGGAAGTAATAAAAGAACCGAAGATAACGATCCTGGTAATCTCTTTTTCCGAACGCAGGCACTCTACCAGTTCCTGTTTTAGTTTTTCTTTCTCTTCCCGGGTCATGGCAGTAAGGCTTTCAGTTTTAGCGCGGAAACTTTTTTCCCGATAATTTTTTCAGCCACTGATATTGAGCGGCAATGTAGCAAATCGCGACGCCCAATTCAAGGTCTTTGCCATCGGGGAGAAAAGCTCACAAAGCGAGCAACCGTTTTAGCTGATGGCTGACCGCTGAAGGCTGATCACTGAATCTGTACGAAAAATCTATCTCCCGCCATTTTTGATTGGAATCACGCGAAAACCGGCGAATGGATTTAATATTGTCTCAAGTATGATAGAAAATTGGCGATAAATGAACATGCTTATACCCAAGCGGAGGTGTTGTTAGATGAAAACCATTTACATCGCAATATTTACCCTGTTGCTGGCGCTGCCGGGAGTGGGCCTGTACGCCCAGCCCACTTATGATTTGCAGTTCCGCCTGGAGCAGAACGAGGCAACTATAAACGGGATTTATGAGGTGACCGCCCAGATCAAGGCCAACGTGGACACGTTTAGAATGGGCTCCAGCAACCTGGTATTTACCTACAACACCGACGCCCTCAACAGCCCCTTGCCCATCGGCCCCGGCCCCGATACCCTGCAAATTCAGGCTATCCACAACTTTAGCGGGGGGGATTATGCGAAAATGACCCTCACCGAGCCGGCTCTCGGCAGAATGTCCCTCAATATCGAATTATTCGAGCCGGACTCCGGCGCTATCGTTCCGATGAGCTTTGTGGATATCGCCACCATCCGTTTTACCATTGAAGACGAAACCGAACTCAGCAACCTGGCCTGGCGCAGCGAGTCGCCCAACCCCCTTACCCTGTTTCAGAATGACGAAGCCACGGTGCTCAACTCCGCCAGCTTAGCCGACGAGGTGCTCTTAGCCGACCTGAAGGTGTTTTTGGAAGGGCCGTACAGCGGGGGGAGTATGATTACAGATTTGAATACAAATGGTGATTTACCAACGAGCCAGCCTTATAACGTTGATCCCTGGAATTATTCCGGCATGGAAAGTGTAACGGACATACCTGCTGACGTAGTGGATTGGGTTTTGCTGGAATTACGTTCCGGACCTCTTGGAACTGATTCACTTACCAGCCGTGCAGCATTTATAAAAAATAATGGGGTGATTGTTGATCTGAATGGTATCAGCCCGGTGACCTTTGATGTAGCTGATAATAATTATCACGTAGTTGTCTTCCATCGCAATCACTTAACGGCGATGAATACGAACCTGATGTCGCTTAATAAAGCGAGCAATGAGAATCCTTATGATTTTACAATCGGCAGCGGGCAGTTTTATGGAACAGATGGCGCAATTGAGATCGAACCCGGCGTTTGGGGAATGATCGCCGGTGATACAGATGCCTCGGGAACAGTTGATGCAAATGATCGCGGCATTACCTGGAATGATAGGAATAAAAGCGGTTATGAAGTGGGTGATTGTGACCTTAGCGGAACGGTCGATGCAAATGACCGGGGTATCACCTGGAATAATAGGAACAAATTCACTCCTGTTGAAACAATGAATTTAGGAAACTCCGAACTGATTGAATCAGATATTTTGAATCAAAGACAGAAAAATCAACACCTCAGAAATGTCGGAGAAAATGAAAAACATCAGACTTCACGAAATAATCAGGGGAAGGATTAAAAAATGAAAAGTATTATAAAAGTATTGTTTATTCTATTCTCATTAAATCAATTACTCTTTTCGCAGACGTTTGAAGTATCTATTCAAAACCAACAAGTAGTTGGTTCTGAACTTACATTTGATATTTACATCCTTCGAACAGGAGGAACAAACATTTACATGGGTGATTGTGATTTTGTGGTGACATTCAATCACGCCAATTTCACCAACCCAACTTATGAAATTGTAACTGAAGGTCTGACCGGATTTTATGGAATGGGTACCGATATCATCGCCAATAATCGAGCCATACTTAATATTCAAAAACCCTTTTTTAGTAATCAGACCCAATTCAATGCTAGAGTACAAGTGATTTCCAATACCGGAAGTGGGACTCTGGTAGCAAGTGTCAAAATCACGGGGATCACTAACCCATCAGGTACAGCCGGCCTACAATGGAGAACAACGACACCCAATACAACCCTTGTTACAACATTAGCTCCTACTTCTCCGTGGAATCAAACCAATATCTCCGCAAACGGCACTTATTCAAATCCTGGCGATGTCTCCCTCCCCGTCGATCTCACCGCCTTCACCGCCGTCGCGGAAGCGGATAAAATCGTCTTGAAATGGACCACCCAGAGCGAAGTCAACAACCTCGGCTTCGAGGTGTACCGCTCCGGCGAGGAGACCGGCGCTTACGCCATGATCGCCTCCTTCGAGAATACTCCCGCGCTCCAGGGCGGGGGAAATTCCAATACCGCGCGGGAATACACTTACGAAGACGCCATCATCAGCAACGGGGGAACCTACTGGTACCAAATCGCGGACGTGGATTACCAGGGCGTGCGCACCTTCCACGGCCCGGTGTCCGCCCAGGCCCCGGACCTGATCCCGGAAGCCTACGCCCTGCGGCCCAACTATCCCAATCCCTTCAACCCGGAAACCACCATTCGCTTCGAGGTGCCCGCGGACCCCGCCAGCAACGGCAAAATTGCCCTGACTATCTACAACAACTTAGGCATGGTCGTGCGCATCCTGGTCTCCGGCAGCGTGCAGCCGGGCATCCACACCGTCAAATGGGACGGCCGGAACGACCGCGGGGATCAAATGGCCAGCGGGGTCTATTTCCTGCGCCTGCAAGCGGGGAGTTTTGTGCAAACTCAAAAAATGCTGTTAATCCGCTGAGTTGTCAAGGGTTTTACCGAACCGGCCGCCCGCTTGCCCGGGCGGCCGGGTGTTGTAGATTCTCTCCGCATTTCAATCATTTAACTGATGTTACACAGGGCTTATTACGCAGGGATAAATCCCTGCAAAAATATGGAAAGGTTGATATATTCAACCATCCCCGATCTAAAGATCGGGGCTATTCAAGCCTGCTATAAACAATTGAATAGCCCCGCGATTCATCGCGGGGAGGTGTGAATCCTATCGCACAATTTGAGAGGGGATTTATCCCCGAATCATGGCCGGTGCGTAATATCAATCATTTAAAATCTCCGCTCACGGGTTTAGGGGAAAAGGTCTAGGGTATAAGGTCTAGGGTATAAGGAGTAAGGTATAATGATAGGGAACACAGCGCCCTATACCCTATACCCTATACCCTTACCTCCCCTCAAATCGCAATTCATGCCCAAAATGAGCGTTTATTTTCCCCCAGGGAGGAATTTTATGAGCCGGGAAAAGGCTGCACGGAAGCGTTTTCACCTCACCTTCTCAATACTGTTTTGGGGAGTTTCTTTCTTGCTGCTTGCGAATCACCAACCTGTTTTCGCCCGGGAGCGGATGGAATTATTCTCCCCGGAAAGCGTAACTGCCACGGAAGCGGCGTCGGTCGCAAAGCCGGCGGTGTGGCAAAAAATCAACGAGCAGGTTGGCGATTATACCCTGCGCCGGCATCGCTATGCCCGCAGCGGGTATCATTACCTGGCGGAAAGAAGCGACCCCGCCAGAAGCAAAGATTTGCTGGCGTTGAATTTGTTCGCGGATCTGTCGGTTGCGGCGCTCAAAGAGAGCGAAACGCGAAGGGGAGAGCAGGAGTTCACCTGGTTCGGGAAAATTGTGGGCGCGCGTTATAGCCAGGTGGTGCTGGTGGTGAAGGATGACAACATTACCGGCAATATCTGGATCGGCGATAAGCTATACCAGGTGCGCCCGCTGGGCGACGGCGTTCACTCGATCGGCGAAATCGACCAGGCGTTTTTTCCCGGGGAAGAAACCCTCTTGCAGCCGGAATACGGCGCGGATCAGCCCGCTTCCCCCAACCTCCCCGGCGATGCTTCCGCGGGGATAACTTACCTGGATATTCTGGTGGTCTATACCCCCCTGGCGCAAAGCTCCTCCACGGATATCGAGCGGGAAATCCGCCTGGCGGTTGACGAAGCCAACGCTTCTTACGCGAGCAGCGGCATCGACCTGGGGCTGCGCCTGGTCTATACCGCCCCGGTCGGCTACACCGAAAGCGGCTCTTTTACCACCGACCTGAGCCGCCTGCGCGGCAACGCCGACGGCTTCATGGACGACGTACACCTCTGGCGCGACAGTTACGGGGCGGACCTGGTGTGCCTGTGGGTGGAGTACGGCAGCCCCGGCAGTTGCGGAACGGCCTATCAGATGACCGCGGTTTCCCCCGCCTTCCAATCCGATGCTTTTAGCGTGGTGCGGCGCTATTGCGCCACCGGCAACCTGGATTTTGCCCACCAGCTGGGCCACAACTTAGGCGCCCGCCATGACTGGGTTACCGATCCCCTCAACAACAGCCCCTTCACCTATAACCATGGCTATGTGAACGCCAGCGAAGGCTGGCGCACCATCATGGCGCTGGAAAACCAGTGCGGCGGCTCCTGCGCGCGGCTTCCTTTCTGGTCCAACCCGGATTTGAGCTACCCGGTTACCGGCTCGCCCACGGGCATTCCCGAAGGCAGCCCCAACGCCGCGGACAATCGTAAAACCCTGCAGAATACCGCTTCCACGGTAGCCGCGTTCAGAAGCGCCCCTGCGGCCTATCTCCACGCCGCTCCCGCGGAGGTCAAAACCGGGTATTTGGCGGGCGAGAAAGAGATCGCTGTCTCCAACATCGGCGGCGAGATCATGATCTGGAACGCCGCGGTCACCGGCGGGGCTTCCTGGCTGAGCATCGTTTCCGGCGGCAGCGGCATCGGCAATGAAAAAATCCGCATCGCCTTCGATGAGAACGGCAGCCCCGCGTCCCGCCAGGGAACCCTGCAAATCAGCTCTTTTGACGCGGTGAACAGCCCCATCGAAGTGGCCGTTACCCAGTTCGGGGTGCAAAATTTTGCCCCCCTGCCCTATGCTACCGGCTTTGAAAGCGGGTCGCTGGATTCATACTGGCGCACGACCAGCGACCACCCCAATGGGCGAATCCGGGTAGGCAGCACGAATTCCCCCCATTCCGGCAACTATCACCTTCTCCTGGACGTGAGCACCAGCGGCGCTTTCGTGACCAACGAGGCCTGGCTGCACCTGGACCTCTCCGGCAACGCCAACGTGGAGCTGAAATTCTGGTGGAAGGATTTCGACGACGAAACCCACCTGCGCGACGGAATTTATTTTTCCGATGACGCCGGGGGAACCTTCGTGAAAATTTTCGATCTCTGGCCGAACGCCTACGCCGGCTGGCAGGAATTCACCCTCGACCTCGATTCCCTGGCCGGGCTGCACGGAATGAGCCTGACCCGGTGGTCGGTGATCAAATTTCAGCAGTATGATGAATTTCCCCTCACTTCGGACGGCTTCGCCTTCGACGATATCAGCGTGGCGAACGCGGACTTGAAGCTCTACGCCAAAGCCTGGCTGGAAGGCCCCTACCGGCTGAGCAGCCACGCCATGGACGCTTACCTGGCCGATCAGGGCCTGCTGCCGCTCTCCCAGCCCTTCGGCGGCGCTCCCTGGAACTACCCCGGCGCGGAAAGCGTCGCCTCCCTGCCCGCGGAGGTAGTGGACTGGATGTTAGTGGAGCTGCGCTCCAACGTTAGCGAAGCCGCGGCCGCAGATACCCAGGCGGCCTTTATTAAGAAAAACGGCTCGGTGGTGGGATTGGATGGCGCCAGCCCCCTGAAGTTCGACCTGAAAGAGGGCAGTTACTACATCGCGCTCTATCACCGCAACCATTTGGCGATTATGAGCAACGCCGCGCAGGCGCTTTCCAAAACCGGCGCGATCACCTATGATTTTACCACCGCCCAGAACCGCGCCTACGGAGCCCAGCCCATGAAACGCCTTGAAACCGGGATTTTCGGGATGCGCGCCGGCGACGCCAACGCCGACGGCAGCGTTAACCTCTCCGACCGGGCCTCCGATTGGCGCCCCCAGAACGGCACTGCCTGGGAGTACCTCAAAGCGGGCGATTTCAACTTGGACGGCGGCATCGACGCCGCGGACCTGGATTTGTACTGGCGCACCAACGAGGGCAGGAGCACCCAGGTGCCGTAGGCGTTTTTAGCGTGCGGTTTTTTCACACTCGAGGCGGTCATAATTGCCAATTGCTAACTTGACAATATCACATTTAACCGCAGAGGCCGCAAAGAACGCTGAGAAATATAGTTTTTTTTATAAATATCTCTCTGCGAACTCCGCGTTCTCTGCGGTAAAACCTGAAATGTGACATTGTCGAATTAATTGCCAATTGCCAATTGCCAATTGCTAATGGGTTTTATTCCCCAAAGCCCCTGCTAATCCCGCAGGATGCCCCTGTTTGCCCCCGGCCAGGGAAGGCTGAGCGATGTAATAAAAAAGTGATTTCCGGCTGTTCGCGAAGGGAATCGCAGCGAAAATAAAGTTTCGATATTTTCGCCAGCCTTTTCTGTTTTCCGAATCTTAAAATTAGAGGAGGATTCGCCGTGGGTAAGAGATTCCAGATCCGGATCAGCATCGCCGTTGCCATCTTACTGTGCGCGGCGGCGTCTCTCTTCGGGCAGACGAAAACCCCGCCTTCCGGCGGCAACTTCACCGGCGCAAGGATCGTGATGGATCGTTTCGGGCGCTCCCCGGTCTCCATCCGCTTCCCGGAAGGCCGCCAGCCCACCGTCGCTTCTTTCTTTCAAGAATACCGCGAACTCTTTTTCCTCTCCCCGGATCACCAATTCCGCTTGCGGCAAACCCTTGCCGATAAGTCCGGCCAAACCCATTACCGCTTCGATCAATATTACCGCGGCGTTCAGGTATTAGGCGGGGAGTATATCCTCCACGAGCGCGAGGGGCGGGTTTTTTACGCCAACGGGCTGCTCGTGCACGGGCTGGAGGCGGAGGTCGCTCCCCTGCTTTCCGAAACGGAAGCCCTGCAAGCGGCGCTCCGGGAGATCGGCGCGGAATCCTACTTCTGGGAGAGCGCAGCCAACGAAGCCTTCCTGAAAAAAGAGCAAAATGATCCCAACGCCACTTTTTATCCGAAAGGGGAGTTGAAGCTGGCCTGCGGCTATGCGGAGATGCTCCCGGGGAACTTCCGGCTGGCCTACCGTTTCGATATTTACGCCGAGAATCCCCTGGGGCGCTACTATGTGGACGTGGACGCCCGCAGCGGAGAAGTTCTGGCAAAATATCCCCGCATCCACGACGCCGACGTCGCGGGAACCGGAACCTCGCTCTACAACGGAACCGTCAATATCATCGTGGACAGTTTTGCGGGCGGCTACCGCCTGCGGGAAGCCGGCCGCAGCGGGGTGCAGACCTATAATATGCAAAACGGCACCAACTACGGGGCGGCGGTGGATTTCGTGGATTCCGACGTGAACTTTACCGCCGCGGTGGCCCACGCCGGGGTGAGCGCCCACTGGGGCGCGGAAGCCACCTATGATTACTACCTTTACGAGCACGGGCGCAACAGCTATAACAACGCCGGCGGGATATTGCGCAGCTACGTGCACTATGGTAACAACTATAACAACGCCTTTTGGGACGGAACCCGGATGACCTACGGCGACGGGAACGGGGTAACTTTTTCCCCGCTGGTCAGCCTGGACGTGACCGGCCACGAAATCACCCACGGGGTCACCGAATATTCCGCCGATCTGGTGTACGCCAACGAATCCGGCGCGTTGAACGAATCTTTCAGCGACATTTTCGGAACCGCGATTGAATTTTACATCGAAGGCGCCGCGGGGGACTGGCTGATCGGCGAGGATATTTACCTGGCCGGGCCGGCCTTGCGCTCCATGGAAAATCCCAATTCCGCGGGCGACCCGGATACCTATTTCGGAAGCTTTTGGGCGCCCTTGTCTTCCAGCCCCAACCAGTTCAATGATTACGGCGGTGTGCACAGCAACAGCGGGGTGCAGAATTTCTGGTTTTACCTCCTCTCCGAAGGGGGCAGCGGGGTGAACGACAACGGCGACGCCTACGCCGTCAGCGGGATTGGAATTGATGACGCCGCGCAAATTGCCTACCGCAGCCTGACCGATTACCTGGCCTCCAACTCCCGCTTCATTGATGCCCGGAACGGCTCGATCGACGCCGCCGGCGACCTGTTCGGCGATCCCTCCCCGCAGCTTCAGGCGGTCAAAGACGCCTGGGACGCCGTGGGGGTTTACGGGCCGCCCGCGCCCCCGGAGATCGATCTGTCCCCGCTCTCGTTCGAGTTCATCCTGGAGCCGGGCGCAACCGCCTCTGCAACGCTGGCGATCTCGAACCTGGCCCAGGGGCGCGCCCAGGCCCTCAACTGGTGGGCCGGGGAGCAGGACCTGACCTTAGCGTTGAATAGCGGGCGCACCCCGCCCAACCCGGTTCAGCCAACCCCGGAAAACGGCGCAACGGTCGTATTCGCCGAAGAAGCATACCCCGCTAAATTCCTGCCATTGCCATACCCTTTCTTTGACGAGTCTGCCAGGGATGAATCGCCTGCCGCGGGGGGAAAAGCCGGCGCAGCGTTTACTCCGGTTCACCGCCCGGTTTTCCCGTTTACCGAGTATATTTTGTATGATAACGGCCCGCTGGCCAACAGCGCCGGCAGCGGGGTAGGGGGAGCGGATGAGAGCATTGTCCAAAACGTCAGTTTGGGAATGGCCACCTTTGGATTCGGGAACCAGTTTTCCGCGGATAACCGCATCGCCGATGATTTTACGGTCTCCAATCCCGCCGGCTGGAGCGTCGATTCGCTGGTATTCTTTGCCTACCAGACCGGTTCTTCAACCGTCTCCACCATTACCGGGGTGTATTATCAAATCTGGAACGGGGATCCCCGCAACCCCGGCAGCAGCGTGGTGTTCGGCAACCTGACCACCAACCGCCTGATCAATACCCGCTGGGCAAATCTATACCGGGTGGATGAAAATACCATGAGGGTCGCTACCGACCGCCCGGTCATGGCCAATACCGCCGGCGCCGGGTTTACCCTCACCCCGGGAAGCTACTGGATTGTCTGGAAGTGCGCCGGAAGCCTTCCGTCCGGCCCCTGGGCCCCGCCCGTCACCGTCACCGGGCAGGCGGTTACCGGAAACGCGTTGCAATATACCGGCTCGAGCGCAGCCTGGCAGAATGCCCTCGACGGCGGCACCCTTACCCAGCAAGGGTTTCCGTTCCTGATCTATGGCAGCAGCGGCGACGATTGCCCCTGGCTGTCGGTAACCCCTTTCAGCGGGGCCGTCCCGCCCGGCGGGGGCGCGAGTGCAAATTTAAGCATCGATGCCGCGGGTTTAAGCCCCGGAACTTATACCTGCAACGTGCTCATTTCCAGCAACGACCCCGATGAAACGCAGCTAACCGTGCCGGTGCAGCTCATCGTCACCAACGGCCTGGTAGCGAACCTGAAAATATTTTTGGAAGGTCCCTACAACAACGGCAGCATGAGCAGCTACTTAGGCGACAACGCCAAACTGCCCCTGTCCCAGCCCTTTGGCGGCGCGCCCTGGAATTACAGCGGCGCAGAAAGCGTGGCAAATATTCCCGCCGGAGTAACGGATTGGGTGCTGCTGGAGCTGCGGGGCGATTCCCCGGCGTTCGAGAAAAAGATTTCCCGGGCGGCGTTCATCAAGAGCAGCGGCGCGGTGGTAGATTTGAATGGGCAAGACCCGGTTCGATTTGTTTATCCCCCGGGCAATTATCACCTAATTATCCGCCAGCGCAACCACCTGGCGGTTATGAGCGCCAATCTGGTTGCGCTCAGCGAGTCCAGCGCGTTATATGATTTCTCCACTGCCGCGTCCCAGGCTTACGGAACCAATCCCATGAAACAATTGGAACCCGGGGTTTACGGAATGATCGCGGGGGACGGTAACAGCGACGGCAGCGTGAATATCACCGATCGCGAAGATGTCTGGCGGGCGCAGAACGGCGCGGCGTGGGATTATCTCAAATTCGGAGATTTTAACCTGGATGGGGGAATCGACGCTCTTGAT
Organism: uncultured Calditrichaceae bacterium; assembly: GCA_964522165.1. Lineage (GTDB taxonomy): Bacteria > Calditrichota > Calditrichia > RBG-13-44-9 > J075 > JABWBP01. The sequence goes on along the minus strand of CAZFVV010000035.1, from coordinate 155 downwards.
TTGAATTTCTTCTGGCGCCCGGACAGCGGCAGCGTTACCCAGGCGCCTTGAAGTAGTGTTATAGTGCGAATTAAGGGTTGAAACATAATGATTGGATTCAGAGGCGCAGCGGTGCTTAACATCCCCCCTGTCCCCCCTTCAAAGGGGGGAACTAC
>CAZFVV010000034.1:0-45057 GCA_964522165.1 uncultured Calditrichaceae bacterium | reverse complement strand
TCCTGCCGGGCGGGTTGGGTGACAGTGAAATATTCCTTATTTTCCATACTTTTTGATCCCGCAGTTACCGGAGCGAAAAAATATACCGCTCAGGAGTATTATTGTCAAGGGTGCAACCAAGTGCGTCGTACTTACAGGTTGATTTCTGCGCAATCGTCCAGTACATTAACGCCGGTTCCGTCAGGGGTGCCCTCTAAAAACGGGGGCTGAGAACAAACCCTTGAACCTGACCTGGATCATACCAGCGGAGGAAGACGGATCAGGAACTTTGAAAATCTGAAATTTTCAAAAAAAGCCGTTTTCCAATGCCGGAAAACGGCTTTTTTGTTGGACCATGATCGGAGGAGTTCTTATGAAACGATTATTTTGGTTCATTTCCGCTATCTGGCTCTGTCAACCGCTCTGGGCGCAGGGCGGGAGCATTACCGGGGTGGTGCGGGATGGGGAGAGCGGGGAGGCCTTGCCGGGCGCTAACGTTGTGATCGCCGGGCTGAAAAAGGGCGGGAGCAGCGATCAAAACGGAGAATTTGCCATCGCGAACCTGCCCGCCGGGAAATATACCCTGGCGGTGAGCTTCCTGGGCTACAAAGAGTTCAAAACCATAGTGGAAGTGGAAGCCGAAGCCATATCGACGATAACGGTTCAATTGCAGCCCACCGCGTTGTTGGGCAAGGAGGTAACCGTGGTGGCTACCCGCGCCGTGGAAGGAGAAACCCCCGCGGCCTTCAGCACCCTTTCCGGGGAGCAGCTCCGGGTGCGCTATTACGCCCAGGACATCCCCGCCATGCTCAGCGAGCTGCCCTCGACCACCTTTTATTCCGAAAGCGGCAGCGCCGTCGGTTACACTTACCTGTCGATTCGCGGCTTCGACCAGCGGCGTATCTCGGTGATGGTCAACGGGATTCCCCAAAACGACCCGGAAGACCATAGCGTGTACTGGGTGGATTTCCCGGATTTCCTGGCCAACACCGAAGACATCCAGGTGCAGCGGGGGGCGGGCAGCGCCTTTTACGGCCCCCCGGCCATCGGCGGTTCAGTAAATATCATCACTTCCCGGTTCTCCCCGGAGCGCTCCGCCTCGGTTTATACCGGCTATGGAAGTTACAACACCCGGCGGCTCTCCGCCGCGCTCAACAGCGGGTTGCTCAAAGACCGCTTCGTGGTTTCCGGGAGAATTTCCCAGATCAAAAGCGACGGCTACCGGGAGCGCTCCTGGGTGGATTTCAAGAGCTATTTCTTAGGGCTGGCCTATTTCGGGGAGAAATCCTCCGCCCGGCTGCACTTTTACGGCGGGCCGATCGAAGACCACCTGGCCTATTACGGCATCTCCAAAGCGGCGGCGCAAAACCGGGAAACCCGGCGGCAGAACCCCATCGCCGGGGAAGACGAGATCGAAAATTTCAACCAGCCCCACTTAGAATTGATCCATACCTGGCAGCTCAGCGACCGCTTGCTGCTGAACAATGCCCTTTTCGGCATCCGCGGCTACGGATTTTTCGATTACGACGGCTCCTGGGCGCCGCTTTCCTATTACCGCCTCACCCCGGAGTACGGCTTCGACGTTCAGGGCGACCCGGAGACCATCTACCCCGAAAGAGTTCTCATCCGCGCGTACGTGGATAATAAACAGGCCGGCTGGCTGCCCACCCTCACCTATCGGCACTCCCGCGGAGAGGTGGTTTTGGGAAGCGAGCTGCGGCTGCACCGCTCCCTGCACTGGGGGCGCATCCAGAAGGGCAGCGATGATTTGCCTCCCGCGGTTTCCGGCGAATACCAGGGACTTAACTACATCGGCACCCGGCGCTATTATGAATACAAAGGCGGCAAGGATGTTATTTCTCCGTACCTGAGCGCCAATTACCGGTTGAATCAGAAATTGGCTTTGCACGGGGCGCTGCAACTGGTGCTGCAACGCTACCGCTTGTATGATGAACAATTCCTCGGCAACGATTTCGAGGTAAATTACACCTTTCTGAATCCGCGCCTCGGCGTGAATTTCACCCTCGCCCCGCAAACCAGCCTGTTTGCCAGTTATTCCCGCACCAGCCGGGAGCCGCGCCTGAAAAACCTCTACGACGCCGCGGAAGCCAGCACCCCGCTTAGCTGGGGCGCGGTAATTCCCCAGTTTTCTGTCAACCCCGACGGCAGCTACAACTTTGCCGATCCCCTGGTAAAGCCGGAAAAACTCAATGATATTGAACTGGGCTTCGGTTACGGAAACGCCGCGCTGAAAGGGAACATCAACCTGTTTTACATGGATTTCAATGATGAGATCGTCAAACAGGGGCAGTTAGACCGTTTCGGCCAGCCGGTGACCGGCAACGCCGAGCGCACCGTTCACGCCGGGGTGGAATTCGGCGGGCAGGCCGCCCTGCTTAATCGCTGGCAGATTTTCGGCAACTTGACGTTCAGCGAGAATGAATTAAAAAAATACACGGTTTACGAGGAGGACGTCCCCCTGCGCCTGGACGGGAACCCCATCGCCGGTTTTCCGGATTTCCTGGCCAACGCCCGGGTGGAGTATCAACACGCCGGCTTCACCGCCTCGCTTTCCGTGCAGCACGTGGGGAAAAGATATACCGATAATTTCAAAAACGAAAACAACACCGTCGATCCGTACACGGTTTTTCACGGAACCGTGGCCTACGATTTCGGAAAATGGCTGCCCCTCTCCGGGTTGATTTTGCAGTTGCACGTGCAGAATATTTTTGATACTCTCTACATCACCCACGGGGAAGGGGAGGAATTTTTCCCCGCGGCGGAGCGGCATTTCTTCCTGAACGCCCGGCTGGGGCTGTGAGGCGCATAGTGCATAGCGTTGCAACCAGATATTATCCCATGCGCCATGCCCCAGGCTCTATACTCAAAACTCAAAACTCGAAACTCGAAACCTCTAAAACAATGAAACACGCGCTATTTTTTGCCCACGGCGAGGTTGGCGAGAAAGAATTCCGGAAGATCAGGGATGAACGGTTCGATCTCGTGATCGCGGCGGACGGCGGGGCGTTGAACGCCCTGCGCGGCGGTTACCTGCCGGATTACGTGGTCGGCGACCTGGATTCCATCACCCCGGAGGTCGAAAAGCAGCTTCCCGGGGCAAAATTGATCTCCCGCCCCTCCCAGGAATTGAACGACCTGGAAAAAGCCCTGCAATTCTGCGAAGAATTGGGCCTGCGCGATATTACCCTGTTAGGAATCGGCGGAAAGCGTTTAGACCACACCCTCAACAACCTCTCGGTGTTGAGCCGCTTCGATGAGAGACTTCATTTCACTATCTATGACGCTTATTCCCAAATTTACCTGGTGCGCAAGCGCTGGGAATATTCCGGGGCCATCAACCAGTTGATTTCCCTGATTCCCGTGGGGCGCGTGGAAGGGGTGCTTACCGAGGGGCTGGCCTTTCCCCTTAAAAACGAACCGCTGGTTTTCGGCGAGCGGGAGGGGTTGAGCAATTACATCGTCTCCAACCCCGCGCGGGTAAGCATTCAAGGCGGGTTACTGTTCATTTTTGTGTTGGACGGGGAAACGTAAAGCGTAATGCGTGAAACGTGAAGCGTGATGCGTAAAAGGGCGCAGCACGCTTCACGAGCGAGATTCCATGAGATTCCACTACCTCGAATTGCTTCCGGTTGCGATTTATTTTATCGCGATTCTGCTGTTAGGATTGTTTGCCAGAAAACAACCGGATAGCGAAGAAAACCGCGTCCTAGAAGAGGATTTTATCCTCGGCGGGCGGCGCCTCACCCTCCCGGTCTTCGTGGCGACGCTGGTGAGCACCTGGTACGGGGGGATTTTAGGGGTGGGGGAGTTCACCTATTTGTACGGGCTGGCCAACTGGGTAGTTTTCGGATTACCGTACTATGTTTTTGCAGTGTTGTTCGCGTTTTTTCTGGCCCCCAAAATCCGGGCATCGAAGCTGTTCTCCATTCCCGATCAATTCTACAAAAATTTCGGCGCTGCCGGGGGCGTTTTAGCGGCGATCTACACTTTTTTTATGACCCTCCCCGCTCCTTACCTGCTGATGGTAGGGTTGCTGCTGCACTTCATCTTCGGGTGGAGCCTCTGGATCAGCGTTATCATCGGGGCGTTTTTCTCCATGATCTACGTGCTCACCCGGGGATTTCAGGCCGTGGTGCGCACCAACGAGCTTCAATTTATCCTGATGTACGCCGGGTTCCTGGCCCTGCTCATTCCCCTGGTCTTCGAATACGGGGGGATCGGTTTTTTATCCGCCAAACTTCCCCCCGAGCACCTCACCTGGCGCGGGGGCAACAGCCCCTTTTACATCCTGGCCTGGTTTTTCATCGCCTCCTGGACCTTCATCGACCCCGGGTTTCACCAGCGCTGTTATGCCGCGCGAACCCCCAAAGTGGCGCGAAACGGCATCCTCGTATCGGTGGGGTTCTGGTTTATTTTCGATTTTTTGACCACCGCCAGCGGGCTGTACGCCCGGGCGCTTTTACAGGAGCAGAATGTTCATCCCCCGCTCTCCTTTCCGCTCCTGGGCCACCAATACCTGTCTCCCCTGTTTTCCGGGTTATTCCTGACCGGCCTGTTTGCCACCATCATGTCCACCGCGGTCAGTTTTTCCCTGCTCTCGGCGGTGAGCATCGGCTACGACCTGTTGAAAAAATTCTATCCCGCTCCCCAATCCTCCTCGCGGTATCTGAAAACTGGCCTGGCGATTACCGCGCTGGTTTCCGTTTTGCTGGCCATCCTGGTTCCCTCGGTCATCGACATCTGGTTCATCCTGGGAAACATCTTCATCCCGCCGATGTTGCTGCCCCTCATCGCCTGTTATTACCCGGCGCTGCGCCCGGCAAGAGCCTGGGTGCTGGCCAACCTGGCGCTCTCCTTCTCCGTCTCGCTGTTTTTTTTACTGCTGGCGATCTTCCAAAGCCCCTCGCTGCGGGAGATTCACTATCCCTGGGAGATGCCGCCGATGTATCCCGGGCTGGCGGTTTCGCTGGCGCTGTTTGGGACCGGGCTGCTGCGGCAGCGGCAGGGCCGAAATTAACCGCTCTGCACGGTGTTTCGGGAGTATGATACCGGGCGTTCAGGCGCTTTCGCAACCCATCACTGCATTTGTCAGGGAATTTTGTTTTAAACTATTTTGAATCTTCCCCCCGGCGGTTTATTTTTTTGTCTTCAGAATAGATGTAGTACCAAATCAAGGATCTGGTATGAAAAAATTCATCATTGGGATGATGATCGGGTGGGGAATCGGTTTTCTATCCTGCTCCTCGCAAGCCACCAAAGCTCCCCCGGTTTCCGAGGCCGTGGAAGCGGAGACCCCCTTAATTCCTTCCGATGCCGGGAAAGTCCTGGCGGTGCAAGTAAAAGCGGAGAACATCCGGCGCGAGCCAAACGGGGAAAAATTGGGGCAATTGTCCCGGGGAGATTCCATCACGGTGATCCGCCGGGTGGGAAACTGGGTGCAGTTCAACCATCGGAAATTCAAAAACGCCTATATCTGGGCGCCCTCCGTCGGTTATACCTACCAGAATTTATACAGCCCCTATTTCTATTTCGATACCACCTTGCAGGCCTTCCGCGAAATCGCCTTTTTTCAGAATGAATTTTCCCAACGCGGGCAGCGACGGCAGGAAACGCCGGGCGCTTACGAACTGTTTTTTAAGGACCTGGGATTGGGAAGCCACGAATCGATTATTTTAGACGTGGTAACCGAGTCGCAGCAATTGGTGGAGCACGGGATAACCCTGTTTGTCAATAAAAGCAGCCAAAAAATCGAAAAATTGCGGGTGGATTACTTCAAACCCGTGCAGGGATTCGAGAACGCCTTGAAAAAAAGCGAATTGCCGGTTGTGGAACCGGCGGAGATCAACGGGGGGCACCTGATCTGGCCGGAAGGCAAACTGGTTCCGCACCTGATCATCGATCTGGAGCGAAAGGAGTGGGAAAGCAATTGGTTCTCCGGAATCTGGTATATCCTGGAGACAAAGCCATAATCCCGTTTCTTGCTTGAGAGGGTCTGCCCGGGGCGCCGCACGGGCGTAAACCCCAGGTATTTTTTTACCGCAAAGACGCTAAGACGCGGAGGTTTTGGAGCGTTCTCGCCCGGGAATCCTGCTGATATTCACAAAAATCAACATTACGGGTAGTCCTAAAAGGGTAATGCTCGGTTCACAAAAGGGGGATTCCGGCATAAAGCCGGAATGACATGGTAAACAGACGTTTAGTTGTCATTCCTACGAATGCAGGAATCTCATAACAGCATTAATCGTGTAGGACTACCACATTACGTTCTTTGCGTCTTAGCGTCTTTGCGGTGATTTTTTGTTTAGGTTTACGCCTATGCGGGCCGCCTGAAAATAAAAAACTCTCTTGTTTGATTTCCGGCAATTCCGTCTTTATATTGGTCGCCATTTTTACGCCGATAATTCAAAGGAGGTTATCCCAATGCCGGCAAGAACCCAGAATATCAACGGATTGTTAGGAATTTCCGAAAATTTGTACGAAGCGGTTATGGTTATGGCCAAAAGAGCGCGCCAGATCAACGAGGAATTTTATCAGAAAAAGCGCGATCACCAGATTCTGGAAGAACTGGAGGGCGGCTTCGAAGATGATTTTTTGAATAATGAACCGGACGAGATCGAAATCAAGGAACCGGTGGAAAATGAAGAGAACCCGGTCACGCACTCCCTCAGGGAATTCCTGAATCGCAAGCTCGCCTATCATTATGAATCGCTGAAGCAATAAGTTTTGCCCCTCTGCGTTTGCTGCAACCCCGGACCTGCTTTTGAACAGCGTGTAAGAGCGGAGACGGGGTTTACTTTTTCAACTCATTCGAGACTTTTATGAAGTGAAATGCCGGCCTCGTAAGCCGTGAAGCGTGATGCGTGAAACGTGAGGCGTAATCGAAAGCCTACATTAAGGATCACGTTTCACGCATCACGAGTCGCATTTCGCTCTGTCCCCTTTCCCATTCCATTTATCATTCCGGAGCGCCCATGCAAAACCGGCATTCAACTCCCACCCTGATCATTCATCATTGCAGAGTGTATGACCCCTCTTCCCCGCGATTCTATCGCCATACCGCCCTGGCGGCAGCGGGAGAGCGTATTATCGCCATCGGCGATGATGCGGAGAGTCTGGCGCTGGCCGGACCGGGCGCGCAAACCATCGACGGCCGGGGCTGCTGGCTGCTGCCGGGCCTCACCGACGCCCACAGCCACCTGAGCGGTTACGCGGAACGTAAACTGCGTATCGACCTGGGCGATTGCGCGACGCTTTCCGAAGCGCTGGCGAAGATTCGCGCAAAAACAGACGCCGCCCCCCCGGGAAGCTGGATTAGCGGGGACGGGTGGGACAAAAACCGCTGGGGGTTAGAGGGATTTCCGGATAAGAAACTGCTCGACGGCCTCTCCACCCGCCATTTCATCGCCTTGCAGAGCAAGGACTGGCATAGCCTGTGGGCCAACAGCAGCGCTTTGCAACACTGCGGCATCGACGAAACCACCGAAGAACCGGCGGGAGGGCGGATCCATCGCTACCCGGGAAGCAGCGAGCCGCTGGGCATTTTGCAGGAGAAAGCCTGTGAAAAAGTGCTGCGAGCCATTCCCCCGCCAACCTTCGATCAGCTGCTGCCCGCCCTGAAAGAAGCATTTGCGGAGCATCACCGCCTGGGGATCAGCGGAATTCACAGCGTGGAAACGCTTGCCGATTTTGCCCGCTACCATACCCTTTACCGACGCGGGGAACTGGGGCTGCGGATCGCCTGGTATTTCCCGGCGCGTTATTTAGAGGAGGGGGGAATGGAAGATATTTCCATGGAAGCGGGAAACCGCTTTTTGAAGATTTGCGGGGTAAAATTGTTCGCCGACGGGGCGCTGGGGTCGCAAACCGCGGATATGCTGGAGAACTACCGGGAATTGAACCACACCGGTGTGGAAGTGCTGACTGCGGAGGAACTGCTTCATAAAATCCGGCTGGGAGTGGAGCGAAAGCTCGCCTGCGCCGTTCACGCCATCGGCGACCGCGCCAACCGCAAAGTGCTGCACGCCTTCGGAGCGGTGCAGGCGGCCAGCCACGCCCTGGGACTGCGCCACCGCATCGAGCACGCCCAGTTGCTGCACCGGGATGATATTCCCCTCTTTTCCCGCTTCCGGGTGGCCGCCAGCGTTCAACCGATCCACCTGGCCGCGGATATTCCCCTCATCGAACGCTACTGGGGAGCGCGGGGGCGCTACGCCTACGCTTTCGGAAGCCTGTTGAAGAGCGGCGCCCGGCTGGTTTTCGGTTCCGACGCGCCCATCGAATCCTTCGATCCCTGGAAGGGGATGTACAGCGCCGCGGCGCGAAAATACCGCTGCAATCCCGCGGAAGCGCCGTATTACCCGGAAGAGCAAATTGCCATCTCCGAAGCCGTGGCCGCTTATACCGCCAACAGCGCCTACCTGGCCGGCGAAGAGAGCCGCCGGGGATCATTGGCGAAGGGAAAATTAGCCGATTTTATCCTGATCGACCGGGACATTTTCAGCGAACCGGCGGAAGCGCTGCTACAAACGAAGGTGTTGTTGACGGTATTGGGCGGGCAAATCGTGCATCAGGCGATGTAAAGCGGGTAGGAGCAGGGGCAGGGGCGGGGGGAGAGAACTCTGGAGCAGTAGGCAACCTCGAAATCGGAATTATCGCTGCCGCTACCCCTATAATTGGCAATTTTATTCCGCTCCGCTCCTGCTCCTGCCCCTATAATTGGCAATTGTCAATTGCGAATTGGCAATTTTATTCCGCCCCTGCTCCTGCTCCTGCCTCTCAATCCCCGGAGATTTCCAGGGGCTGGAAGCGTACCAGCCCATCTCTCACCATGTAGCCGAACCAGGTAAATTCTTTATCGGGAAGGGGGAACGTCACCGCCATGGGAACGCCGTTGACTTCCACGGCTAAATTATCGCTGCGGCGGGAGAAGATGAACATGAAGACGTATTTATCCTCGGGATTGAGGATTTCCACCGCTTTTTTCGCCAGGAGGCGAAATTGAACCTCGCCGTTTGGGGAGATTTCCAGCGCGCCGAAGCGGATTTGTTTTTCCGAGAGTGAGTAGCCCGCCGCCCACAATCCTCCGCCCGCACCGGAATCCTGCCCGAAAACGAAAAACGCATCGGTGGTTTCCGGGGGGGTGGAAAACCATAAATCGCCTTTCAGCCAGAACCGGGAGGGTGAATCCGGCAGCCGCCCCGGGCGAATGGCATAGGCGTAATCCTGGCGGGTTTGCAGGCAAATTTTGCCTTCGGAGTCGGTAAAGAACGTATCCGCCCCGCTGGTTTGCCAGTTCTGCGCCGCGGCGCAATGCCCCCCGATCAGAATGAAAAATAGCAGTCTAAACGCCATAAATCCTGCAACGATGGTTGGCCAAAGGTTTGTTAAGGAAACGCCGGGCCGGATATTGTATTCAATTCGGAAATCTATCCTCAACCTCCATTACGCCATCATTGAAATATGTGTTGAAAAGGATGTTCGTGGAGGGGTGAATTTTGGCAAATAATGAGTCAGCATCCGCTTTGTTGAAGACCATTTCGATTTTATCCCCTGTAACCGACGCGCTAACATTAGCAATAAACCGCGCGCCGCTGCCGGTTCCCTCCCATAATCCTTGCTGAGTATTCGACAGAAGGTCGCCTTCGAATTGCGCCACGTTGGGAACTTTGAACCGGTTAACTGCTAAAACGAGGTCATTCTGTGATAACTGGTTGTTCGAATCCAGATCGAATATGGCGTGCCATGAATAATTCAACAGATTGTCGGCAAGCGCATCATGGTTAAAAAGAAACAGAGAAGGCAGATTAACCAGGTCTAAGGTCACCTTGATTTCGCTACTGTCCACCTCCACTTCCATTCGCTCCAAATCGACAAATTCTTTGGCTGCATCCCCAACCACGTCTGTAAATTCTCTTTTCCCCGATTCCGGGTTGATATCATTCACGGCAACGATTGATTCATAATCCCGCGAACATCCATAAATCAGTACCATTGCCATAAAAAGGCAGACGAATTGCCTTAACGGCGGACCATGATATTTCATTGTCTCCTCCTGTTGTGCAATTTGGCATCAGCCCGGCTAACCTCACGGGTTTTGCGGCTCCTCCGGCACGTCGATCACTTCGATGGATACGCTGGCCCTGGCGGTCTGGCCGCCGGGGTCTTTCACGATGAACTCCACCGAGTAATTGCCCTGCTGGTTGTTGCCGGGCGTCCAGGTGAGTTCCCCGGCGGTGAACTGCGCGCCCTGGGGGAGATTTTTCGCTTCGATTTGCAATTTGCCACCGTCTTCTTTATCCGGGTCGCTGGCCGATACGTTGAAACGCAGGGTCTCGCCTTCTCTTACCGAGCGGCTGCCCGGCGCTTCGATGCGCGGCGGGCGATTCACCCCGGCAATGGTAATTACAACTTCGGTCGCGGCGGTTTCCCCGGCCGCGTCGGTCACGCTAAAGCGCAGCGGGTACGTGCCGCTTTGCTCGAACGAGGGCGTCCATCTGAATTCCCCGGTAGAATTATTCAGGGAACCCCCTTCGGGCAGATTGTCGGAATGATATTTCAGTTTCCCCGCGTCTTCCTTATCCGGGTCGATCACTCTCAAGGTAAATTGCAGGGGCTTGTTCTCTTCCCCGTTTTGCGCCCCGGCGCCCTCGAATACCGGGGGGCGGTTGACGTTCTCAACTGTGAGCGTCACGGTTTGAGTGGCGGAGAGGCCCCCGGAATCTTTGACCCGGTAAGCGACCTGGTACTGCCCGGCCTGCTCGAAATCCGGCTTCCAGGAAAGGGTGCGCCCGGCGGGATCGAAAGAAGCGTTTTTGGGAAGCCCTTCCATCGCGTAACTCAATTTTCCGGCGTCTTCCTGGTCCGGGTCGGTTCCTTCGGGCAGGGTAAATTGCGCGGGAGTTTCCTCCTGGAAGGAATAAACCGGCACCTCCGGCGCCAGCGGGGGACGGTTTACGTGGGCGATCTCGATTTCCACCGCGCCGGTCGCCATTTCTCCCCCGGGATCGCTGGCGGTCGCGCTAACCTGGTAAACGCCGCTTTGTTCGTAGGAAGGCGTCCAGGAGAACGTTCCGCTGGCGGGGTCGAGGGAAGCGCCCCCGGGCAGGTTATCGGAGCGGAAAGCCAGTTTCCCGGCGTCTTCCCGGTCCGGGTCGCTGAAAGAAAAGGTAAATTGCAGCGGGCTGTTTTCCGGGCCGGTTTGTTTGGCCATGGGGGCAAATTGGGGCGGGCGGTTGACGTGCTCCACCATGATATTGAACATTTGCGAGGCGCTCAAACCGTCCGGGTCGCGAACTACCGCCGCCAAAGGATATTCCCCGGATTGCTCGAAAGTGGGGGTCCAGGTAAGCGTGCGGGTTTGGGGATCGAACGCCGCGCCCGTGGGAAAATTCTCGATGGCATAGGCCAATTTTCCGGCATCCTCGCCGTCCGAGTCTTCCCCTTCCGGAATCACCAGGCTGCCGGGGGAATTCTCCCGGAAGGTTGCCCCGGCCACGGGGAGCAGGGTCGGGGGGCGGTTTACATGGGCAATGGTAATAGTTACGTTTTCCGAAACGCTGGCCCCGTAGCTATCGCTAACCTGGATGGAGACGGTGTATTCGCCGCTCTGGATAAAAGTGGGGGTCCAGGCGAACTCCCCGGTTTTTTCATTCAGGGTGGAACCGGGAGGGAGATTCCCGGCCATGTAGGTCAGTTTTCCGGCGTCTTCGACATCCGGATCGGTTGCTTTTACGGTAAATAGCAAGGGGGTATTTTCGCTGCCGGCCTGCACCGGGAGCGGTTCCAGCGCCGGGGGACGGTTGACGTGGTTAACGGTAATCGCCACGGTTTGCCGGGCAGACAGGCCGGAAGGATCGCTAACCATCACGTTCACGGTGTATTGCCCGGACTGCTCGTACGAGGGGGTCCAGGTAAGGATTCCTTGCGCCGGGTCGATTTGTGCGCCCGCGGGCAAACTCTCCACGGTGTAGATCAACTTTCCGGCGTCTTCCTGGTCCGGATCCGCGCCAACGAGCTGGATGCTCAAAAGCTGGTTCTCGTCGATAGTTTGCGCGAGCACCGGCTCCAGGGAAGGCGCTCGATTCACGTGGTTAACCGCTACGGGAACCGTCACCTGGTTGAATAAGCCGGAGGGATCTTTGACCTCGAAGCTCACCTGGTATTGCCCGGATTGTTCATACGTGGGCGTCCAGGTAAGGGTGCGGGTTGCGGGATCGAACACTGCGCCGGGGGGCAGGTTCGCCGCGCTGAAGGCCGGTAAGCCCGCGTCTTCCCGGTCCGCATCCGTGCCGTTGATGGTAAAGGTTAATGGTTGGTTTTCATCCACGATTTGCGCCGCCACCGGCTCCAACATGGGCGCGCGATTGACGTGGGCGACGGTAATGGCCATTACCGTGGTGTCGCTATAGGGGCCGTCAGAAATCATGAATGATAGCCGGTATTCGCCGGACTGGTCGAAGGAAGGAATCCAGCGGAACAGCCCGCTTTGAGAATCCAGCGTTGCGCCTTCGGGTAAGCCCGCCGCGGAAAATACCAGCTTTCCCGCGTCTTCCCGGTCGGGATCCGAGCCGCTGAGCTGAAATTCTAAAAGCTGGTTCTCCGCCACTGCCTTATTTTCCACCTGCACAATAGCCGGGGCGCGATTTACGTGGCTGGCCGTGAGCGTGATGTTCTTCGTATCCGTTAATCCCGCCGGGTCGCTGACCGTGAATGCGACCCCCGGGTATTGGCGGGATTGATCGAAACCGGGCGTCCAGGTAAAAGTGCGGGTCGCAGGGTTGAATACCGCGCCCTCGGGAAGGTTGGCGGCGCTGAAAAGCAGTTTCCCGGCATCTTCCACGTCCGGATCGCTGCCGGAGACGGTGAAGGTGAGGAGCTGGTTTTCCGCGATGATTTGATCGCTCAGCGGATCCAGCGCCGGGGGCCGGTTGACGTGGTTCACCGTAACGGCCAGGGTGGTGGTATCGCTCAAATTCCCGGCAATCATGATCGCTTTAATGGTATTATAGGTTCCGGATTGGTCGTGTGAGGGGGCCCAGGTGAAAATGCGGCTGGCCGGGTCGAAGACCGCGCCGGCGGGCAGGTTTTCCATCTTGAAAGAAATTTTATCCTGGTCTTCCCGGTCCGGTTCGTCGCCGCTGACGGTTAAGGTCAGCGGTTGCGCTTCATTTACGGCCTGCATGGCCAGGGGGGTAATTTCCGGTTTGCGATCCACGTGGTTTACCGTGATCGTAACCGGCTCGCGGTCGATCCCGCCGGCCCCGTCGTCGATCAGGAAATCCACCACGTAAGCGCCCGATTGCTCAAAAGTAGGGGTCCAGCTAAAGGTGCGTGTGGCGGAATCGAAGATCGCCCCGGGGGGAAGTTTCTCCGCCCGGTAGGCCAGGCGGTTCTGGTCCTCTTTATCCGGATCGCTGCCCTGGGGGATCGTAAACGCCAACAGGTTATTTTCATTGACGGTAGTATTTGCCAGGGTTGGAAGATCCGGCAGGCGGTTTACGTGGTTCACCAGGATCGTAACCGTATCCGCCGCGCTCAGGTGCGTGGCGGTTTGCTCGATTACCCGGAAAATGACATTGGGATAATTCCCGGATTGTTCATAAGTGGGGATCCAGGAAAAGTAGCCGGTTTTAGCGTCGAAGGAGGCGCCTTCGGGCATATTGATGATTTCATAAACGATGGCGTCGCCGTCCGGCTCGTGGGCTTTCAATTGCAGCGAAAAAGGGGTATTTTCCTGCAAATTCAAATCGGGAACGTCCTCCAGGAGCGGGGCGTTGTTGTGGCGCATGATCAGGGTAGCGACATTCGCCGCTAAAAAAACGTAAATATCCTTTTTATAAACCCCGTAATTGATGTCCTCAGTATCATAGCGGCTTTCCAGGAAGGGTTTGGCGGGATCGCTCACGTTCACAATTTGCAGTCCCACTTCCCGGTTGGCGAGGTACACGTAATTGCCGGCCTTGTACAGCGCGCCGACGAACCCGATCCCGGAGAAGCGTTTCAAGGCAACCGGCAAGCGGGGATTGGCCACGTCTAAAGCTAACATGCCGCCGGCCCCGTCGGCCAGGAATGCAACATTATCCACCACCTGCACCATCATGGTGTTATAGTTGGTGCGATACTGCGACAATTTGCGGGGATTGGACGGTTCGGAAACATCGTAAATGATCAATCCCCCGGTTTTGACGGCCAAATAGAGCAAATTATCCTTTTTGAAGAGTTGCTGCACCCATTCCCCGGGAATTTCCAGCTTGACGGTGATGGGATTGTCGAAGTCGTTAATATCCATGATCGCAAACCCCCCGTCTCCCAGGGCCACGAACAGGTAGGGAAATTCCGCAACCGCCCAGTAGGCGTTGCCGGGCGGAATAATTTCCGCCACTTTGGTAACGCGGTTGAGATCCTGAATGTCGAACACCATCACCCCGCTGGCGTCATTGGCCAGGTAGGCGTAAATACTGTCGATAGTGGTGCCGTAGGCCTGGTCGTAAGTGGGCAGAAAGGCGATCTGGCGGGGATTCCGCACGTCGGAGATATCTACCACCTGCAAACCGGCCCAGAAGTTGGTCACCAGCAGGTAATTGTTCAACAGCGTGATCTGGCGAACGCCGTCTCTATACTTGATGTTGCCTTCCGGAGGAGGCACGGTCGAGATCAATTCCGCCGCAGACCGCTGGGCATATCCCCGGCCGGGGAGTAGTGCCAGCGCCATGATAAGGATGATAAGGAATATCCGGAAAGGTAAAAGCGGTTTCATTGCCTGCTCCTGAATGAATCTTTCTTCTATTGTTAGTGATCGTGAATATATGACCTTTGCAGATGCAATGCAAGGCGACATATAGAAGGTAACTCCTGGCATGCTGGTAAAATATCGGCAGAAATCCCCATTCCTTTATGAGAATTTCGCAGAAAAGAGATTGGAACGCGGATAACGCGGATACAACGGATATTCACGGATAAATTTAGAAAAATCTGTGCAAATCCGTCGCATCAGCGTCATCAGCGTTCCAATTCTTAGCCTCGGCCCATTGCCAGAGATTTTTCAAACACCCTCTGAGCGGCAATGGCCATCCCCCGGAAAAGGAAATTTCCCTTGAGTAATTGCCCGATTAGTCGTATTATCCAACCGTTAATAAATAAGCGATGTTACGCATTTTTGCCTCTAGATGCGGATATTCTTAAAGTCGCAGACAGCCTTGATGTCGATATGGAGATGCATGACAAACTAATTGTTGCCACCACTCTGCATTACTAAGCTGCTTTATGTTCCATTGCGTTTTTTGCTTCTCTGGCTCTGTGGCTAATTCATTTGGTTGGCGTAACATCAGTAAAATAAGTTGAGTAATAATCCAAAATTAGGCGACATGAAGAAAAAAAACGTGCAACCGCGGATGCCGGGCGATATCAAAGGGTTGTTGATCGATATTGACGGCGTCCTCTATGTCGAAAAACAACTCGTTCGCGGGGCGGTGGAGACCATCGAATATTTACAGAAAGAAAATATCCCCTTTATGCTGCTCACCAACACCACCCGCCGCAGCCGCTATTCCCTGCTGGCGAATTTGCAGCAAATGGGATTCCGGCTGGACATCGAACAACTCTATACCGCTCCCTACGCCGCGTCTCTCTGGTTGAAGGAAAAAAACGTAAGCTCGGTCTGCTTGTTCGTACGGGGAGATACCTACCGGGAATTCAAGGATTTTCACGTTACCACCAACAAGCCGGAATATCTCGTTATCGGGGATATTGCGGAAGACCTGACCTATGCGTATTTGAACCAGGCTTTCCGGCTGGTGATGAGCGGCACCCGGATGCTGGCGTTGCAGAAAAACCGTTACTGGCAAACCAATACCGGCCTGGCCCTGGATACCGGCGCGGTGGTGGCGGCGCTGGAGTATGCCACCCGCAAACGCGCGGTCGTCATCGGCAAACCGAACGCGGCGTTCTTTCAGCACGCGGTGAAAAAGTTAGGCCTGCCGGCGCAAAACCTCGCCGTCATCGGCGACGACCTGGAATCGGATATTGCCGGGGGGATCAGAGTGGGCTTATATACGATTGCGGTGGAGACCGGCAAATTCCGCGAAGAGCACCTCCGCCGCAAGAAGAATTTGCCTGACCAGGTTCTTCCCTCCATCGCCGAACTGCCCGCCTGGCTGGAAGCGCAGAAAAAAGTCCTTCCTCCATCCCTGACCGGGGGCGAATGATGATTTTTTTTACCCCACCGGCTTTGCTAACCAACCCAACCCCGCGCCGGCTTCGGAAAAACCCGGCGGGCCTCAACGCAGCGCTTCTGCTGCTGGTAGCCGGCGCATTGCTGCTCCCAAATTGCAGCCGCTACGCCCCGGAGCAGGAAGCCATCGCCGCCGATATTCGCCGCCAGCGAGCGGAAAAAGACCGGGATTTCAAAACCGACCCCGATTCCCCGCTGCTCGCCGAAGACCGCGAAGCTTTCCAGGGCTTGAAATATTATCCGGTTGACCTTTCCCTACGCTTTGAAGGCGCCATCGTGAAATACGATTCCCTGCTGCCGGATACCATTATCGGCAGCAAAGGCGACCGCCGCCCCGCGCTGCGCTACGGGTATTTCCCGTTCACCTACCAAAACCGGGAATACCGCTTGCAGATTTACAAAATTTTACGGGATAACCCGGAGTATGCGAAATATCTTTTCCTGGGTTTTACGGACCGCAGCAGCGGCGGGGAAACTTACGGCGGGGGCCGCTACATCGACCTGGCCGAGAACGATGAAAACCATTACGTGGTGGATTTCAACCTCGCTTACAACCCTTTCTGCGCTTACAATCCCCGGTATTCCTGCGCCATTCCCGCGGCGGAAAACCGCCTCCCCTTTGCGGTAAAGGCCGGGGAGAAGGTTTTCAAGGAGCATTAGTAAACGCAATGCGGAATGCGGAACGGCTGCATTTTCATGAAGATTTATACCGATGATCCCCCCTTTGCCGAATCCCTCCTCGATCCGGCGCCGGTGTGGCGCGCTGCTTCCCTGGCGGAGGTCGATCCTCCCCTGCACTCCCTCGCCAGCCAGCTTTTTCCTCCCCCGGCAGCGTTGAGAAGCGCAGTCCAGCCCGGGCGTTTCTGGAAATATCTGCTGATTGTTAAACACACCCCGCTCTCGCAGTTCGATCTGCTGATCGAGAGCGTCCGGGTAAATCCCCGCCTGCCCGGGGGCATTTTGTGTATTGCCGATACCGGCGAAAAACTGCACGGCTTCCGCAACCGCCCCTGGCAGAGCCTGAGCGGCAACCTCCATCTCTCCGTTTTCCTCACGCCCGGGCGGGAAATTCCCCACTTCCAGGTGGGATTTATCGTCCTGGCGGCGGTGTCGGTGCTGGAAACCCTCAATTCCCTGCCGGGCTTGAAGGAGCAGGCCTCCATCAAATGGGTGAACGATATCCTGCTCGGCGGGGCCAAAGTGAGCGGGGTGCTGGCGCACACCCTCACCCAGGGGAAAACCGTTACCGCGGCGGCGCTGGGAATCGGGATCAACGTGGAAGCCACTCCCGCGCTGCCTCCCGACCCCTTTGTGCTTCAGGCCGCCTCCCTGCGGGATTTTGCCGCCCCAACCTCTCCCTGTAGCCGGAAATGGGTGTTTGCCCGCTTAATCAGGATGCTTGAGAAAAACTACCGCCGCCTGCTGGCCGGGGAGTATCAACACCTGTTAGAAGTGTACCGCCGCCATTCCGCGGTGATCGGCAGGGAAGCGGCGATCTATTCCGACCCCCCGGACGCCGCCCCGCAAGAAATCCGGCGAGGGAAAATCCGCGCCATCGGCGAAAACCTGGAATTGTTCCTGGAAAATTCGGACCTTCCGGTTACCAGGGGCCGGCTGGCCTTCCTGCCCCGTGAAGCGTAAAACGTGATGCGTAAAACGTGATATATTGATTGCCGCGCTTTAGCGTGCACATGTCAACGGTAAGCGAAAGCCTGAAACGTAGTGCATAAAAAACCTACCACGAAGACATTACGTTTCACGCATCACGCGTTGCCCCGCCACCCCCCCCACCCATTTTCTTGACATAAATCATGTTTTAGGCTGACCGGGATCATGGTTTCCGCAAGATGAAATTCGTAACTACCCCCGCTGGAATTCAGCTTAATGATCGACCCGCCGTTGCGAACGGCGGCGAATAACCGGAGGAACCGGGTATGACCAATTTTCTTGCCATCTGTGCCGTAGCGTTTGCCACGGTTTTTGTAGTTCTCGCGGCCCTGGCATTCATCATGCGCGTTATCGTCGCCGCCGTCCCGCACAAAAAAATCGACGATAGCGGGGACCCCGCCCTTTACGCCGCCATCGCCGCCTCCCTTAAAAGCGCCTATCCGAATATGGCCATCACCAAGATAGAGGAGAAAAAATGATCTTCACCAAAACCCCCAAGACTATTCGCGTTATGCTCACCGTCTTCCGCGACGGCCTGCAAAGCTCATTCGGCGGAAAAGTGCGCCTGAACGATTTTATCCCGGCCATGAAAGCCGCGGCGGAGTTAGGCGTGCGCCACATGGAATTCGGCGGGGGGGCGCGCTTCCAGGCGCCCTATTTTTACTTAGGAGAGGACCCTTTCGACGCCATGAAGGCGATGCGCGAGGCGGTCGGCCCGGAAGTGGATTTGCAAATTCTCACCCGCTCGGTCTCCGGCGTCACCCTCACTTCCCAATCCCTGGAAGCCCTGGCCCTGCAAGCCAAACTGATGAAGCAATGCGGAACCACCTGGGACCGGAATTTCGATTACATGAACGACGTGGACAACCTCATCAAAACCGGCCGCCCGATTGTGGACGCCGGAATGCACCACCAGGCCGCCATTGCCTTGATGGGCTTGCCCTTCAAGTCCGATCGCGTTCATACCGCGGAATTTTACATCAATATCGGGCGGCTGCTGCTGAAAAGCGATCTGCACATCGACAGTATTTGCCTGAAAGACGCCAGCGGCACCACCGACCCCAAGACCATTTATGACGCCGTGCTGGGATTGAAGAAAATCATGCCCCCGGAAATGCCGCTCTGGCTGCATACCCACGATACCGCCAGCATGGCGGTGGCCTGCTACATCGCCGGGATCGAAGCCGGGGTGGACGGGGTAGATCTCTCCGTGCGCCCGATGGCCAGCGGAACGGTGCAGCCGGACGCGCGCTCCCTGGACCACGCCCTGAAGGGCACCGGCTATTCTCTCGACCTCGACGCTTCCAAAATGCCGGTCATCGAAGACCTGCTCAACGAAGGGTTGAAAGAATACGATTTTAATCCCACCACCACCACGGCAGACGCCCGGGTGCTGGGCTTTCCCATGCCGGGCGGCGCCATCGGCCCCAACGTGCACATGATGGTAAAAGCGGGCATCCTGCACAAATACGGCGAGGTGCTGGCCGAATTCCCGGTCGTGGTAGAAGCCGGCGGCGCCTGGACCAGCGTTACCCCCGGAAGCCAGCAATACTGGCTGCAAGCATTCAACAACGTGATGTACGGACGCTGGAAGAAGATCGACCCCGGTTACGGGCGGGCGGTGTTGGGATATTTCGGGAAAACTCCCCTGCCGCCGGACCCGCAAGTGGTAAAAATCGCTTCCGAACAATTGAATCTCCCGGTTTTCGAGGGCGACCCGCTGGAAGCCGCGCCCAAAAACATCGAGCCGGCCAGGAAGGCATTGGAAGAGCGAAACCTGCCGGCCACCGAGCGCAACATCTTCCTGGTGCTTGCGGCGATGGTGCCGGATAAAAAGATAGAAGTAAACGAAGGCATTCGATTTTTGACCGGAAAAGCGAAGATAGATGTGCCCTTGCTGAAAAAAGAGGCTCCGAAACCGGCATCAGCCCCGGCGGAAACTGCCGCTGCCGGCGCGCCGCCGGCGTTGAGCGGGCCGGTTACCTCCAAATGCGTGGTCAAGGAAAACGGGAAGGTTCGCACCTTCGTGGTTACCGTGGAGCCGCTCTCCGGCGCTGCTGCTACCGCCCCGGCGGCGGTTGCGGAGAAAGCGGCGCCCAAAGAGAGCCGCGCGGTTTTCTCCACCTTTTCCGGCGCGGTGGATTTGGTGGACATCAAAGTGAAGGTGGGCGATACGGTTCACAAGGGCCAGGTGGTCGCCCAGGTGGAGGCCATGAAAGCAAAGCACGACATCAAAGCGCCTTGCGATGGGGTGGTTTCCGCCGTTACCGCCCATATCGGGGATGAAGTGGACGCCTCCAAACCGATAATGACCATTTCCTGATCCGAATGAAAAGGTGCGAGCCATGGAAACATTTTTAGAACTGTTCGGCCAGTCCGGTTTTTCGAACATGACCTGGGGCAACTGGGTGATGTACGCGGTATCGGGAGTGCTGGTGTACCTCGCCATCCGCAAGGAGTACGAACCGCTGCTCCTGATCCCGATCGGTTTCGGGATCGTGGTGGCGAATTTCCCCCTGGCGAATATGGCCTCCTACGGGGAGGGCATCATCGCGTTGATCTATAAAAGCGGGATCAAGACCGAGCTGCTCCCCCCGGTCATCTTCTTAGGCGTGGGGGTGCTCACCGATTTCCGCCCCCTGTTAGGCCGGCCGATAACCTTCCTGTTAGGGGCGGCGGCGCAGTTGGGAATCTTCGCGGCGGCCATCGGCGCTGCTTATGTTTTCGGGTTTACCATTAAAGAAGCCGCCAGCATCGGCATTATCGGCGGGGCGGACGGCCCGACCACGATCTTCCTCACCGCCAAACTGGCGCCCCACCTGTTAGGCCCGGTGGCGCTGGCGGCGTACAGTTACATGTCTTTGGTGCCCATTATCCAGCCGCCGATCCTCAGGTTGCTGACCACTCCGAAAGAGCGCGCCATCGCCATGCCCCCGGCGCTGCAAGTGTCTAAAACCGCGGTGATTCTATTTCCGCTCATCACCGGGGGCGTTGCCTCCCTGGCGGTTCCTTCCTCCGCCCCGCTGATCGGAATGCTGATGTTCGGCAACCTGATCCGGGAGAGCGGGGTAACCGAGCGGCTTCGCAAAACCGCCGGCGGGGCGCTGATCGACATCGTGACCATCTTCCTGGGCGTTGCGGTGGGGGCCACCATGGAAGCGGAGCGTTTCCTCACCCTGCAAACCTTGATGATCCTGGCCCTGGGGGCGGCGGCGTTCGCTTTCAGCACCGCGGGGGGAATTGTTTTTGGAAAAATTCTCAACTGGTTTTTGCCGGAGGGCAAAAAAATCAATCCCTGCATAGGGGCCGCGGGGGTCTCCGCGGTTCCCATGGCGGCCCGGGTGGTGCAGAATTTCGTTTCCAAACACACCGATGGCGCGGTCAATCCCCTGATGGAGGCCATGGGACCGAACGTCGCCGGGGTGGTCGGCTCCGCAGTCGCCGCGGGGGTATTTTTGACCTTGTTGACCTGAGAAGTCGGGCGGCCGGTTCTTAGCGGTCAGCATTCAGCGGTCAGCTTCGATTTCAATTGAAAGCCCCGGTTCGTAAAAGAACCGGGGCTTTTTGTTTAGAATTGATTTCCAAATAAGCGTTTCATTGATTATTTTGGCTCATCCGGAATTTGTACGGAACGCTGGATAAGCAATAGATTTTAATGCTAACCCCATTCTTTGGAGGAAAACATGGACCCCAGAAATCGACAGATTCGTGAATTGGGTTTGTTGAACTGGATTTCCCTTCGCTGGAATTTGACCACCCCGCAATTGGTAGAACAGGCGATCCGCCGCGGAGAAGGCCACCTGGCCGCAAACGGAACCTTGTTAGTGACTACCGGCAGCCGCACCGGGCGTTCCCCGAAAGACCGTTTTATCGAGGAAGAACCCTCTTCCAAAGATTTGATTGCCTGGGGAAACGTCAACCAGCCGATTTCGGAACGGTATTTCAGCCAGTTGTTGAGTAAAATACAATCTTATCTCCAGCACAAGGACCTTTTCGTGCAGGACTTGTATGTCGGGCAGCATCCCAAGTACCGGGTTCCCCTGCGCATCGTCAGCGAGTTTGCCTGGGGGGCGTTGTTCGCCCATACCCTGTTCGTGCGTCCCCAATCGCCTGAGGAGTTGGAAAACCATCACCCGGAATACACCATCCTGCACGCGCCGCGCTTGCTGGCGGAGCCTAAATTGGACGGCACCCATTCGGAAACGTTCGTGGTATTCAGCCTGGGGCGGAAAATCGTGCTCATCGGCGGCTCCGAATACGGCGGGGAGATCAAAAAATCCATGTTCTCGATTATGAACTACCTGCTGCCCCAGCAAGGGGTTTTCCCGATGCACTGCTCCGCCAACGTGGGAGATGCAGGGGATACGGCCCTGTTTTTCGGCCTCTCCGGCACCGGTAAAACCAGCCTCTCCGCGGACCCGGAACGGAAGCTGATTGGCGATGACGAACACGGCTGGGGCGACGACGGCATTTTCAACTTCGAAGGCGGCTGCTACGCCAAAACCATCCGCCTCTCGCCGGTGAAAGAACCGCAGATCTACAACGCCATCCGCTTCGGTTCCATTGCGGAGAACGTAGATTTTGACGGAGCTACCCGGGTAATCGACTTCGATTCCGATAAAATCACTGAAAATACCCGCGCTACTTACCCGCTCGACTACATCGATAACGCCCTGATTCCCGGAATCGGCGATCATCCGAAAAATATCATATTTCTTACCGCAGATGCCTTCGGGGTGCTGCCGCCGATCTCTAAATTGACCCCGGAAATGGCGATGTACCATTTCCTGACCGGCTACACCTCCAAATTGGCCGGAACGGAGATGGGAGTGACCGAGCCGCAGACCGCCTTTAGCGAGTGCTTTGGGGCGCCTTTCTTGCCGCTGCCGGCCACCCGCTACGCGGACATGCTCGGGGAAAAGATGAAAAAACACCGTTCGGACGTCTGGCTGGTGAATACCGGCTGGTCCGGCGGGCCTTACGGGGTGGGGCAGCGCATGGATATCCGCCTCACCCGGGCGATGATCAAAGCCGCCCTGACCGGGCAGCTAAAAAACGTGGACTTTGCGCCTCACCCGGTTTTCAAGGTGCTGGTACCGGCCAATTGCCCCGGCGTTCCCGGCGAAGTGCTGCAGCCGCGCAATACCTGGAAGGACAAAGCGGCCTACGATCAAAAGGCCTCCGATCTGGCCAAACGCTTCCGCAAAAATTTCGATAAATTTCCCAATGCTTCCGCGGCAGTTAAAGAGGCAAATCCCAAGGCCGATTGATCGGAAACAGTTCCGGAGCGTTTTAATTGGCAATTAGCAATTGGCAATTAGCAATTGGCAATTGGCAATTAGCTAAGGGAGTATATTCCATCCTCACCGGCTCTCGAAGGGAAGGCGCCCCGCCTTCCCTTTTCTATTTCCCCGCACGTTCTCCCGCTCACGCTCCCCTTTTCAGGCTCACTCAATTTTTCTGCCTGAAAATCCGTGACCTCAAACATGATCTTCCCCGGTAAAAATGGTACATCTTGCCTGTTGTAACGCTACATCCGCTATTGGCGATTACCGGGGTTCGTTCCATAAAGAAATGTTGCCGATAGATAATTTTAAAAACATGGAAGTTTGCCATGAAAGCGTCCATCGTATTGACTGCGTTGTTCTTTTCCTTGCAGCTGCCCGCCCAGCAAACCGTGCAGGGAACTTTAACCGCCGATACTCGCTGGTTCGGAGAAATCCGGGTAACCGGAGACGTGATCGTTCCCCAGGGGGTAACCCTCACGATTGAGCCGGGAACCGATATTTTTTTCAGTCCCAAAGCCGATGCCACCCGCTTGGGCAAAGATCCCAAACACGTGGAAATCATCGTGATGGGCCGCATTCTGGCGGAGGGCAGCCGGGAAGGGGGAGCGATTCTCTTCACTTCCGGCTCCCACCAGCCTCAGATGTATGATTGGTATGGGATTATCATTAAGGACAACGCCGAACGCTCCCGTTTCAAAAATTGCGTCATCGAATATGCCTACAAGGGAATTACCTGCTACGGAAGCGATCCGGAGATTATTAACTGCGAAATTCGTTACAATCAATACGCCGGGATCAGCGCGGAAGTGCGCTCTAACCCGCTCATTCGCAGCAGCACCATTACCGGCAACGACTTTGCCGGGTTGAATTGCGAATTGGCCTCCAACCCGGTGGTGGAAAAGAACGTGATCAGCCAGAATTTGAACGGAGTGGTTATTTTTGACCGCTCCCGGCCGGACCTGGGACGGGTTTCCCCCGGCCCCGGCGAATCCGTGGGCGAAAACCTGATCATCAACAACTTCGAAAGGAATATTTACAACCACTCCGCCAATGACATCTATGCCCAGAACAATCTCTGGAACACCTCCGCAGATGCGCAAATTCAGGCCACGCTCTTCGATAACGCCCGGAATCCTTCCAAGGGCAAAGTTGTTTTCAACCCCCTCTTCGGAGGCGTTGCTGCGGCGCAGCGCCGGCCGGAAGCGCTTCCCGCTGCGCCGGAAGAGCCGGTAGCGGAGCAGCCGGCCCGGGAGACCGCGAATAATCCGGCGGTGGCATCGCAAACCTCCCCGGCTTCCCAGAACTCTCCGGCGTCGCCGGGACCGGCAACCGCGCAAGCGGGTAACACGACTCCCGCCGCCAATCCGGGTGCTCAGCAAACGGTATCTCCTGCCGCCAACCCCCCGGCAAACAACCCCGGCGCGGCGCAACCGGCCCAGGCAACCCCGGGGTCTGATAATTCCCAGTACCTTGCCGCGAACAGCGCCACCGCCGGTTCTGAAATAATCCAAAACCCGCCCCCGGTAGTGGCTCAACCGGAAACGCTGTATATCTACAAGGAAATTCCGGTAGAGAAACCCGCCTCCGCGGAGCCGGAAATTGCCGAGCCGGTTATCGAGGCGCTTTTGGATGGGGGCCAGCGGCAATATGTTCAACGAGTTCCTGCCGAATATCCCGGTATTTACCTCAAAACCGCCCACCAGGGGCGGGTGTTGGTAGAAGTTATCGTGGGGAGGGACGGCAGCGTGGAGGAATCCCGGGTGTTGAGGAGCGACGGGGATCTGTTTACCGACTCCGCTCTTACGGCGCTCAAAAAATTCCGCTATAAACCCGGAACTTACCAGGGAAAACCGGTCAAGTTCAAAATTGTGGAACCGTTTATTTTTAAGCTGAGCCAATGAGGCCGGTTTGCAGCAAATTCAAAGGATTGTAACTTCATCTTATTACCGCTACAACAGGCTTGCAATTTTTGATTGTTAACCTGAAGCAGTATTTGAAATCGAATTTCCAGATCTTCTAAAGGCGGATAAAGAATTACAAGCGTATCGGAACGGGGAAAAGTGATTTGCAAGTGCATTTTTAAGATTTAACGGAATGGAAATATGAAGAAAGAAGTCATAATCAAGATCTGCGCGTGGTGCAAAAAACCGATGGGATTTCTCTCCTGGTCGTTTTGGATATTGAGAATCAACCACAAATTATCCCACGGAATTTGCTGGGGTTGCCAAAAAGTGGAGTTGGAAAAACTGCTCAATCCCCCGCCCCCCGCCGACCGCCGACCTTCCCGCTCCCGCGAGCGGATTCATAAAGCCGCTTGAAGGGTAAGCGGATCGCGGCTGCCCCGCTCGACGCTCCCCACCCATTAGTTAAAGATACTGAAAATAGAATTCGCTATTCCGAATTCCCCATTCTCAATTCACTATTGAAGCGGTTTAGGGGGTGAGATAAAATAACTTTCCTGTCTGCCGATGCAGCCAGGCCTGCCCGACTGGCCAGACGGGCAGGCCGATTTTTTTTGAGAAACCTTGATAATTCAGACATATAAGAAAAAGCAAGGGAGTTAATATTATCTCATCCCCTTAGCAATTTAACCGATCCGCAGTGAATGGTGAATGGTTAACTTAAGGGATAATGGGGTAAGGGCCACACCTCCCGCTTCAGCGCCTTACCCCTAACAACCGGTATTGGCCGCTCGCCTCCCGCGCTAAGTAAATACTCATCCAGTTGCCCCATTTGCCTTGCAAGCCGCGCCTCACGCGGATTTTCATTTCTAATGAGACCTCCTTTTCACTCCGTTCCGAAATTTCCTCTCCCCGGGGCAGGGGAATGCAGGCGCGTTCCCGGGGAAGTTGCACCGCGGACACCACCCGGCCATTTTGCCGTAGCTCGCATTCATAAGTGCTTCCCGGCGAGGTTTCCAGCCCGGTTTGCACCGCCAGGTCGGTATAGCAGAGCGCCGGTTCGCCGCTCGCGCTGTTTTGCAGATAAAATTCATCCAAAGGGGGAACGCGGCTGAGCCAGTAGCGCCCCACAATATCCCGCCGCTCCACCAGGGTGCGGATGAGAAATTCAGCCGCCTGGGGATCGGAATACTGCCCCTGGGCCACCGCGGCGCGGATTTGTTCCTCGGTAAAAGACATCACTAACTTTGCGCCCCAGTAGTGATCCCGGTCGGTTGCATTCATGAACGCCGGGTTGGGCAGAATGTAGCGGTATTTCTGGGGCTGAAAATCCTGCGATTCAAAAAAGCCGATCGAGGGGAACCGGATGTTGCGCTCCCGCTCCCAGTGGCGTTTGTAAATCCCCAGAGAAGCGATGGTTTTGAAAACCTTGCCCGGATCCGTCACCCCTTCATGGCCGATCTCTCCCGGCATCGGTTCATCCCCCTGGCTTCCCAGGGTAGAGCCGAAGTCGATCAGGTAATGGCGCACGTACCCTTCCGGCAGGTACATGTCCAGGGAATTGCCGGCTTTGGTATCGAAATGGTTCAGCCAGGCGGCCATAATCTTCAGGCCGCGCAGCTCCCGGCGGTGCTCGTGGCGGATCACGTCGTTGGGATCGTCTTTGCGAACCCCTTCATATTTGAACGAACCCATCGGTTTGCCAGGCAGGTATTTGCTGGCCACCGCCCGGATTCGCCCGGCAGGGGATTTTTCGATGCGGGATAAGATTTCCGCCAGATCCTCTTCGTTCATGAAACGGTTTTTGCCATATTGATCGGTGAATTTTACTTCTGTGCCCAGGCGCAGAATGCCGGGGTGAAAATAGACCAGGTAATTTTCCGGCACGTTGTACCCCGCGGCGTAGAACAATTTGGTGGAAACCACCTCTGCGCCGGTCGCCAACTCCGGGTAACCGGGCGGGTCAAATTTGAGCAAGTAGATACCGCCCCGGGAATCTTGAATGGAAAACCCCGGGGTAACCCCCTGGGCTTTGGCGCGCACCACGGTCCATAAGCCGGAGGTATCCGGCCCGGTTTCGGTGTCGGGGCCGCGGGCAATATCTTCCAGGCTTAGGCGCTGCCGGGCGTTGCGGTTGGTAAACCAACTGGAATTGAACACTTCATCAAACGCGTCCGTATTGAGGGCCTGGCGGGGATTGCCGGAGAGGCTGCGCACATGCCGGGAAATGTCGAAAAAACGTTGAATTTGCAGGGTAAACAGCTTATCGACGTTATCGCTGGCCAGGTTGATCTCCCGGGACTCCGGGGCGGGAACCGGGCGGAGATCGTTTGGCGGGGGATTCGGAATCACAAATCGGGAAGCGCCACCGCAGCCGGTAAGCGCCGTCAGACTGAGAAAGAGAACGATCCCGCGCCGGATAAATCGCAATGGAATATGTAAGCAAAATCGTTTTATCGTTATTCTCCAGATTCTAATGCAAATCCAGGTAAACCCGCACTGTTTCCCGCCCGACGCCCACTTGCAGGATCGCTATCACGTCTTTGGAGTCCCTTACTTTGATTCCGCCCCCCAATCCGAAGCGCCCCTGCTCCCGGCTAAATTCCTTCCCTATGTCTTTTGCAACCTGGCCGGCATCCACGAACAAGAAGCTGTCGATACGGTACCAGAGCGGAATATTATATTCCAGGGACGCGAGGACCATGTCTTCATCGCGAAAACGCCCCCGGTCATACCCGCGGATGGTTTCCACTTCCCCTAATTCACTCAGGTAATAAAAGGGAATCTGGCCGTTGCCGACCGGCTCGCTGACTTCCAGCGCCAGCCGCACGCTCAGCACCCGGTTATGGCCCAGGTGAAGGTATTGCCGGACATCCCCCTGCGCTTTCCAGAAGTTGAAATCGTCCTCCCCGACGTCATCGAAATAGCTTCCGGAGAGGATGATCTCGCTGCCGGAAGTGGGATTGCCCAAACGGTTTCGGGTGTCGATTACGATCCCTCCCTGGTACTGGGCAATTTTCACCCGGGTATCCAACCCGGGAGGAGGGGCTTCGGAATAGACCGTTTGCAGGGAAGGATAGTCGTCCCCGCTGTTTTGATAAATATTGTTATGCTCGTAATGCACCAGCCCGAAGAGGCTCCATGCTTTGGCCAGGGGAATTTCTACCCCTGCCGAGGCAATGGAGAACTCCCGGTCGTAACCGGACACTTCGGAGCGTTTCGTATCCGGGCCGATCCCATAGAATTTTTCCTGGGGGAGAAAGCGATAGCTGAGCTGAAAATTTAAAAACAGGGGCTTCGATTCGGAGAAGTGAATGCGCCGCCAGCGGAAACGGTAATGCTGCCGTTGGGTAAAAAAACCATGCGTCGCCCGCAGCGATAAGCGGGACCGCAAGCCGATAAGCCCTTTGTGGGTATATTCGAGGCCCAAACCGGAGCGGTTGGAATAGGTGGGATAGAGCTGCCGATTTCCGTCCCGGGAGGTTAACAAATCCAGGGTGCGGGGAACCAGCTTGGTTTCGTAGATATACCCGGCGCTATATTCCACTCCCTTAAAGAGCGCCACGAAAGGAATACTTATAACCGTTCCCGGAAGGGATACCCAGTGCTCCCAGGTTTTTTTACCGCTATATTGCTGGCGCAGGATTTTCACGCTGTCGGGCGATTGGGGGATCGGTTCCGGCCGGGGTTCCGTTTGCGCCCACAAGGAGGAGGCGTTCGGGAACATGCCGGTTAAGAGCAGCCAAAGAAGGATTCGCTGGCCGGAATTCTTCAGGGCGCTGCGCCACGTTGTTGGAAAGATCATACCGTTCATTATATAAATCATCACCGGTTGAAAATTTATGCCGTTTTTGACAATGCAAAGAAGGTAATAACGGTTCTATCAAAAAGTCAATCAGGTTTTAGCCGAAAGCTCTGAAGAATACCTGTGAAACATTTGTCATATAAGTGTTTCACGCAGGTATGAAAAAAATTTTTCGCGCTACTTTGACCCTTTCTCTTAATGTAAGCGGCTTCTGGCCAAAAAGTATTCTTCAGGGCTGTATCTTGCGAGGTCACCGGCTTCAAAAAATAGAACAATTGTTCTATTGATTCTCATTTGAAAAACTGTAAGTTAACAATGTTAAGAAGTCCCCGAAACGCTTTTCGGGTTTGTAAACCGGTTGACCGGGGAAGTTTTGGGTTTCCGCAAGAGATGCCTGCATATCCCCGGGCGTTTTATTCTGGCTGAATGGGAATAATTATATATGCCGATTACCGTAGCAATCGTCGAAGATAACGAAGATTTACGGCTGGGCACGCTTTACGTATTGAAAGCGTCGCCCAGCGTTAAAGTGGTGGGTGAATACGAAGACGCGGAAGATTTTCTCAAAGACGTTAAAAGCAACCCTCCCGACGTAGTGTTGATGGATATCGGCTTGCCGGGCATGTCCGGCATCGAGGCCACCCGGGAGCTGAAACGCCGCCATCCCCGGGTGCAGGTAATTATTCTGAGCGTTTTCGAGGATAATGAGAACGTCTTCCAGGCCATCTGCGCGGGCGCCTGCGGCTACATCACCAAACCGGTGATGCCGGCGCAGTTGCTGGAAGCGGTGGAGCAGGCCTTTGCCGGCGCGTCGCCGATGTCGCCTCATATTGCCCGCAAAGTATTGGAAATTTTCCGCCAATTTGCCCCGCCTCCTAAAGTGGATTACAACCTCACCGAACGGGAGCTGGAAGTGCTGGAGTTCCTCACCCATGGCCACGACCTCAAACTGATTGCCGAAAGACTCTTTGTCAGCCCCTTTACGGTGCGGGCGCACGTGCGCAATATCTACGACAAATTACACGTACACTCCAAATCCGAAGCAGTCGCTAAAGCATTGAGGGAGCGGCTCCTGCCCAGGAAATAGCTGTTTTGCCGCGAAGCGCGGGGGCAGCATATCCCGCCCGCCCGTTTGGGTGGGCAGGGCGGCGGCAGAAAGAATTTTGCGCATCCCCGGGCCATCCCCCTCGCTGAATCCCCTTTTAGTACTCCATTTTCCTACTTTTTTTGCAATTTTCCCCTTCAAAATAGTCCCCCGGTTCTATTGAAAAGGCTGCCGGCAAACCATAGATTATGCGCCCTGCTTAAAAAAGTGCACGGTAGCGAATAAATCTCAGCGATCTCTGCGGTGAAATTTAACATTCTCAAATTATTAAGGAATAGCGATGAAAAAAGTGTTGAAATACGCTTCCAGCGGCTTATTGGCGACGGTAGGAATTCTGTTCGCGGTTTACCTGGTTTTTTCTTTCCGGACCGATGCCGGTATGAACAAGGCATACATTATCGAGCCGGAGAGCGTGCCCATTCCCGTTGACTCGGCCGCGATTGCCCGGGGTAAACATATTGTGGATTCTCGCGGTTGCACCGACTGTCATGGCGCGCGCATGGAGGGTAAGGTGTTCATTGATGACTTCGCCATGGGAAAAGTGGTGGCGACGAATTTAACCGGCGGCCAAGGCGGGGTGCAGAAGGTTAACAGCGACGCGGATTGGGTGCGGGCGATCCGCCACGGCATTCATCGCAGCGGCCGCCCCCTGCTGGTGATGCCTTCCAATGAATATTTTTACCTGGGGGATGAAGACCTGGCCTGCGTGATTGCCTACCTTAAACGTTTGCCCCCGATAGACAATCCGTTACCTGCCAATAATATCGGCCCGCTGGCCCGGGTGCTCTATCCCCTGGGAAAGCTCGACCAACTGCTTCCCGCGGAAATGATCGACCACCGGACCCGCCGCCCGGTAACGCCGGCAGCGGCGGTTACGCCGGAGTACGGGGAATATATAGCGGTAGGCTGCCAGGGATGCCATTATCCGAATATGGAAGGGGGCCCCAGCGCGGTTCCCGGCTATCCCCCCGCGCCCAGCCTCACCCGCAACGGCAACCTGGCCCGCTGGACCGAAGCGGATTTTGTTCAGGCGATGCGCAGCGGCAAAACCGTGGACGGCAAGGAACTGAATAATGCTTATATGCCCTGGCAGGTATTCGGGAAGATGAACGATACCGAACTGCGGGCAATTTGGGCGTACCTGCAAACTTTGCCGAAGAGCGATTCCCCGCATTTATCCAGCTCATCGAATTGATGCGACCATCGAAACAGGAGGCCTTGATATGGAGAAACAATCAGCCGTTAGTGTTCAGAAAAGACTTTTGCAAGTAGCATTCATTGCCGGTCCCGTCTTGTTATTCCTCTCAGCCGGATCGTTCGCGCTGGAAATCGGTCTGATCCCTCCCGGCATAAGCAGTTGGGTAGAGGGTTTCTTCGGCTCCTACGCCCTGATTCTGTTTATTCCCATCTACGTAGAGCTTTCCAGGAGATTGAGCGCAACCCACAGGGTTTTGGGAGCGATTACCACTGTAACCGGCCTTTTCGGCGCGGCGGTGGGATTTAGCCTGGAGTTTCTCCGGGTGATAGAATTTACCCTGCGCAAAGTTGGCGTCGGCGATAGCATCTGGCAAACCTATTATGCCGGCCCCGGCTGGGAATTTATGGCGATTGCTCTGCTCGGCCCCCTGTTTCCTTTGACTTCGGTTCTGTTGGGATTCGGCTTTCTACGATCTAAAACCCTTCCGCTGTGGGTTGCCGCCGCGCTTCTGGCAGCGGGAGTGTTTTTCCCCTTAGCGCAAGTGTTGGAGTGGGAATGGGGCTTCAAAGTAACCTATCCACTGGCCTGCTTGTTGTGGATGATTGCGCTTCCTTTTGTCGGACTCAAATATGTCGGGAAAGATTAACTTCATGGGAAAACGAGATATTTTGAAGGTGATCGGCAGCTTTTTACTGCTTCGCTTGCTGGCGCTGCCGCTTGAAGCGCAGAATTGCTGGGCGCCGGATGACATTCAGCCGCCCGATCCCGCGGTGACCAAATCCGCCCCGGTGGCGGAATGGATGCAGGACTTGAAAGCGACCAGCGACATTCTCAAAAATATTCGCACCTTGCAAACCCTGCCGGAAATCCGCCTGCGCAACAACATGTACCTCGGTTACCCCATGCCGGGATTCGGCAATACCGCAAGAGTATCCGCCAATCTCTATCCTCCCCATACCTGGGAAGGGCAATGCGGCTTGAAAAAGGGCGCCGATTACTTCACGAAGGCGCATCTGCACGTCAGCTTCAACGAGCCGCGGAATATTTTTAACAACCATTCCTATGCCGTACGGGATGAGCAGTTGGACGCTTATCTCGAACCGCAGGCGCTCGAACGCGTTGGCGAGGAAACCCTCTACAGCCACCGGGCAGTCATTTTGACCCCGGATCGTTTAGCTCCCTGGATTGCGGTAACGGTAGAGGAGTACCTGCGCTTCAAGGAGCGACAAGGGCAGAAAGAGCTGGCGGAACTGGAAAAAACCCTCTTCGAAATGACGCACCCGGAAGACAATACCGAAGAAACCGAAGTCATGCTGCGGGAAATGGAAAAAACCAACCCGGCGCAGGCGAAAGAGATGCGGAAAATCATCGAAGAGAACCAGAAAACACTGGAAGCGGGCATCGCCGAGAGCCTGCCGGAGGTTCGGCGGCAGGTTGAGGAAAAAGAGCGCTACCTGGCGGACTTGAATGGCTACCTTGCGAAACTCTCTCCCCGGGAACGCAGCGCCCAGGCAGTATTGGAAGTAAATTCCGGGGAAGGCCGCTACGGGCTTGCTCCCGCGGGAAGTGCGGGGCGCGGCAAATTAGTCAAATTGAATCCGGCGTTGAGCCAGGGCGATAAACCCGCCCGGCGAATTCAACTCATCGTCCTCCAGCCGTTCGCCAACGATCCCTCTTTGGGGGAGCCTATGACCCGCGCCCTGCGCGAGGTGGATTATGCCGAACTGCGCCGGTTGATCCGGTAAAAAAGTAGGCAGTAGGCAAAATTATTTACTGCCAATGCTTACTGCCACTTAATATCCCAAAATACAGATATAAACAGAATCAACTAAAACTTAATCATTCGCAAGGAGATAATGATATGTCATTCTGGATTTTCGTAAAGCTCTTACATATCTTCGCCGGGGTATTCTGGATGGGCGCGGCGGTAATTACCATATTTTTCGTTTTACCGGCGGTCCGGGCGGCCGGGCCGGCCGGCGGCGCGGTGATGAAACAACTGACCAATGAGCGGAAACTTCCCCTTGCAATCAACGTCGCAGCGGCGGCCACCACCTTCTGTGGCATTCTGCTCTACTGGCGCTTGACGGGGGGATTTACCCCGGTGTTCAGCAGCGCTTTAGCGTGGATGGGATTGATGGTCGGGTCGCTGAGCGGCATCCTGGCGTTTTTGTGGGGATTTTTTATCCAGTCGCGAAACGCCAAACGATTGGGGACGTTAACCGCCGGTATCCAGGGGCCTCCAACGCCGGAACAGGCCACGGCCATCGCAAAATTGCAGAAGAGACTTCACCTCGGCGGAATCGTTGGAATCGTTCTCCTGGTTATATCATTGGGCGGAATGGTTATGAGCCACCCGATGTAGGTTGTAGTACTGCATCCCCTCAGTATTAAAGGTAAATCGGGTTCAAAAATAGTCTTTTGGTTCTATTGAACGCCGGTGCAGAAGGGTGTAGATTTATATCGTCTTAAGCTTGCGACGGCTGGTCCAATTCTCTCCGTTGCAGGGTAAGAGCGGGAACCCATAACATCAATGATAAGGGGATAGACAATGATTGCCAATCGTATTAATCATATACTCGGAAAAATGCTTCGCATCAGCCCCCGGAAGTTAGCCGCCGGTTTTGTGGCGCTGTGCCTGTCGCTGCTGCTTGCGGTAGTGGCCTGCGAGCGGAGCGCTTCGCAAACCCCGTCCCAGGCTGCCAAAATGCCCACCCCGGAAGAGCGGGGGAAATACCTGGTGTTGATCGGCGGCTGTAACGACTGCCATACCCCGGGATATATCGAAACCGATGGAAAAAGCCCCGCGGAGAGCGAGTGGCTGACCGGCAATCCGGTCGGTTTTCGCGGCCCCTGGGGCACCACTTTCCCCCCGAATTTGCGCTTATTTATGAATGAGACCCCGGAAGATGATTTTGTGGCCATCGCTAAAACCCGCAGCCAGAAGCCGCCCATGCCCTGGCCCAGCCTGCACAATATGAGCGAAGAAGACCTGCGGGCGATACATCGCTACATCAGCAGCCTGGGACCCAAAGGCCCGCGAGCCCCGGAGTACGTTCCCCCGGACCAGGAGCCGAGCTTCCCCTATGTCGTGTTCGTGCCCCGGCATCTGGAAAGATTGGGAGCGGCGGCTCACTAAGAAACCGGTAACGGGTGAGCGGTGAAGCGGCGAGCCGCGACCATTGGACAATCCATTGACCATTCAGCGCTTGCTGCTTTGCCATTCCCCCAAACACTAAACCCAATAATGGAGAAGGTATGATAATTCATCAAACAAATAGTTTATCCGCTAAAATGTCCAAAAGGAACCCCCGGAAGCTGGCAGCCGGTTTTTGGGCAACGCTGGTGGTGTTGCTGACGGTAGTTGCCTGCGAGCAGCATTCTCCCGAGACCCCTTCCGCTGCCGCCCCGGCGAAAACCCCCGAGCAGCAGGGAAAATATATCGTCTTGATCGGCGGCTGCAACGATTGCCATACCGGCGGCTATGCCGAATCCAACGGGCAAAATCCTCCTGAAAGTGAGTGGTTGACCGGCGTCCCGATCGGTTTTCGCGGTCCCTGGGGCACTTCCTATGCTTCCAACCTGCGCCTGACCGTAAATGAAATGACCGAGGACGAATGGGTAAATATGTGCCGCACCCGCCAGGTCCTGCCCCCGATGCCCTGGCCCAGCATGAACCTCATGGAGGAACAGGACGTGCGGGCGGTTTATCGCTATATCAAATCCCTGGGGCCAAAGGGCGTAAAAGCGCCGCAAAATGTTCCCCCGGACCAGGAACCTGCCACGCCTTATTTCGATTTTGTCCCTCAGCACTTAGAAAGATTGCAAAACCTGGCCCCCTGAGCCCTTGCAACTCGAAGGATGGCTGACGCCATCAGTTAAGGATGAACCGGGGAAACGGAGAGGGGGAGAAACGGAGACCTGAATCTCTCCATTTTTCCCACTCCCCGGTTCATTGAGCTTGAGAAACCAGATTCTCGTCCTATAATTTCCTGCTTGTCATTCCGTGTAAACCTGTGTATTTTTCGCCCGCAAAAACAAGCTTGGTCATGAATATGCGCGGCGCAGGCATTTTAGCGATTCTCATCCCCTTTCTGCTTTTCTCCCAATCCCGGCAACTCAAATTCCAGCAGTTTACCATCGAACAGGGCCTTTCCCAATCCTCCGTGAATGCCATTGCCCAGGATCGCCAGGGGTATATTTGGTTCGGTACCCAGGACGGGTTAAACCGTTTCGATGGTCATACATTTAAAGTGTACCGCCATGTTCCAACGGATTCAACCTCCATTGCGGATAATTATATCTGGCGAATCATCGTTGATCCGCAAGGGTACCTCTGGATCGGAACCTATTACGGGGGCCTGAACCGCTACGATCCGGCGACGGACCGCTTCATTTCCTATCGCTATCAATCGAAGGACTCTACCAGCCTGCTCGCCAATAATATTCCCGCTCTCTATCTGGATTCCCAAAACCGGCTCTGGGTGGGAACCTGGGCCGGCGGGCTTAGCCGGTTAGATTCCTCCGGAAGCGGTTTTATCCATTACCGCCATCAACCCGGCGACAGCGCTTCTCTCAGTGATCCCAATGTTAGCGCCATCCTGGAGGATAGTTTCGGCGATTTGTGGGTGGGCACCTGGAACGGCCTTTCGCGGCTGCGTAAAGAAAACCGGGCCGGAAAACGCTTTACCCGCTACCTTCAGCAGCCCCCGGGCTCGAAGACACCTCAAACCGGGCAAATCTGGTCCCTTTGCGAAGACCCCGCTTCACCCGGGGATATCTGGGTGGGAAGTTACGGCGGGGGGTTGTGGAAATTCGACCGGAAACGGGAGCAGTTCATCCACTATCCTCTCGATGTTCGGGGCGCGGCGGACCCGGGCGGGGAGCTGATTATCACCCTTTTGGCCGACCGGGACCGCAACCTCTGGGTGGGAACCGGGGATCGCGGGCTGTTCCGCCGGGATTCCCTTCAACAACATTTTACGGATTGTCAAATAAGTTCCGAAACCCCGGCCGGCACGGAAAATTTTGAAATCCTGGGCATTTTCCAGGACCGCGCCGGGGGATTGTGGATCGGCAGCGGCGGAAAAGGGGTTTTTCATTATACCCCCTACCGGGAAAAATTTTTGCACTATTATCGCAATCCCCACCGGGCTTCCAGCTTGAGCGATAACTCCGTATGGGCCATTTGCGAAGACCGCGAGGGCGGGTTATGGGTGGGAACCAAGTCGAGAGGGGTCAATTACCGTGCGCCGGGCAGCGATGAATTCGTTCATTATCGCCGCCATCCCGAAAAACGGAATTCCCTGGTGGATGATAACGTTCACGCCATCCTGGAAAAAAGAAATGGCGAAATATGGATCGCTACCCTGGGCGGATTGAGCCGTTATGAGAAGGGAACCGCTGCGTTTGTCAACTATCGCCATGATCCTGAAAACCCTGCCAGTCTTTCCAGCAACGACGTGAGAGCACTTTGTGAAGATAAAGAGGGGAATTTATGGGTCGCCACGGCCGGCCCCCAGGGCGGGGTGGATCGTTTCGATGCGGCAACCAACCGGTTTGTGCACTATCGCAGCGATCCGGAGAATCCGAATTCCCTGGGCGGGCGCTGGATTTGGGCGCTCTACCAGGACCGGCAGGGCTATTTTTGGGCCGGCTCCTGGGGCCGGGGAGTTACCCGTTTCGATCCCCGGGAAGAGCGCTATTTCCGCTATGAAAGCGATCCCGCCAACCCCTTCAGCATTGGCAACAACACGGTGTGGTGTATCACGGAAGACCGGCGGGGAAATCTCTGGTTAGGCACCTGGGGCGGGGGATTGAATCTCTACCACCGGGAGAGAGACCGCTTCATTCGCATTACCGAAAGCCAGGGGCTCTCGAACAACGTGGTATATGGAATTTTGACCGAGGATGCCGGGCGATTGTGGATCAGCACCAATAAAGGCATTTCCATGCTGGAGATAAAGGAGGATTTTTGGGAGAAAATATCCGCCCCGGAAGTGGCCGATCTGGCCGGCAGCCTCGCTTTCCGGCACTTTGATATCGGCGACGGCCTGCAAAGCAACGAGTTCAACCAGGGCGCTTTTTTCAAGGGGAAAAACGGCATCCTGTATTTCGGGGGCGTCAACGGGTTCAATGCGTTCTATCCCGAGCAGATTCCCTATAACCGTTTCATCCCCCCGGTAGTGATTACTAATTTTAAAGTAATGGAGCAGCCGGTGTCGATTTCTCAGGAGATCCGGAACGGAAGACCCCTGATTTTTTCTCACGCACAGAACGATTTTTCAGCAGAATACGCCGCCCTCGATTTTACCGCCCCGGGGAAAAACCAGTATGCCTATATGTTAGAAGGGGTGGATCACGGCTGGATTCACGCCGGGAACCGCCGCTACCTCAGCTATACCCACCTGGACCCCGGGGAATACCAGCTTCGCATCAAAGGATCCAATAACGATGCAATCTGGAACGAGGAAGGGCTGGCCCTGCCCATCATCATCACTCCCCCGTTTTGGGCTACCTGGTGGTTCCGGGGATTGGTTCTTGCGCTGATTATCGCCCTGGCCTATGCCGCTTACCGCTATCGCTTGAATAAAGTGTTAGAGATGGAGCGGTTGCGCACCCGCTTGGCCGCGGACCTGCACGACGAGATCGCCGGGAACCTGAGCAGCATCGCCATGTTCGGGAAAATCATTCAAACCGAAATGGCCTCCGAGAAACAGCATACCCTGGCCATTATGCAACTTCTGGATCGAGTGATCCATCTTTCCCAGGAATCGGTCGGCTCCATTCGCGACATCATCTGGGCGATTGATCCTGCCCCGGAAACGCTCTATGACCTGTTTCTGCGCGTGCACGATATGGCCGCCAACGCCTGCCACGCCCGGGGAATCACCCTGAACTTCTTCCACCCTCCCGGGGAAGAGTTCCCGGCCATCAATCTCTCCCCGGAGCAGCGTAAAAACCTCTGGCTGCTGATGAAAGAAGCGATCCAGAACGTGCTCAAACACGCCCGGGCCAGCGAGCTGGACGTGCGGGTGAATTATGCCGAGAAACTGCTGAAAGTTTATATCAGCGATAACGGCCAGGGATTTGAATGTTCCCAAAGCCACGCCGGCAAGGGCCTTCATACCATGCGCAGCCGGGCGGAGCATCTCCGGGGAAGTATCGAGATAAGCTCCCGCCCCGGCGAAGGCACCGCTATTCTCTTCCAGGTGAAGATTTGAGCGCATCATACTTCGTTGAGGATTATCCCGGCCATCTTCCCCACGCCACTACATCGCGGCAAAGTTAGTCCGCCGTCAGGCTTACTGGTTGCGAAGTTCAACTTCGCAACCCAATTGCGTGCCGAAGTTGAACTTCGGCGCGAGGATCGATGGACTTTCTCTGTCGGGGAGTACTATTTTTTACCGCCATTCCGGTCTTGACATCGCCGCCTGCTTTCGCTATTTTTCCGACGCAATGCCATAAATTGGAAATTCAACAAGGTAATGCCCATGGCAATAACCAGCGCCTCCAAAATCAAAACCACTCGCCATCCTAAAACCGAATATTTACCGGAATCGGATGGAAAACCCATGGCCGAGACAGATACCCATCGCAAGCAGATGATTGCCCTGCTCGACAGTTTGGAGGAATATTTTCGCGCCGATCCCGATGTATATGTCACCGGTAACATCTTTCTCTACCTGCCGCGTGATGAAGCAGCGGTGGAACGCCAATCGGTCAGCCCGGATATTTTCGTGGTGCGGGGCATCGAGAAAAAAGAACGGCGAATTTATGATATGGAAGTCGAGAAAAAACCTCCGGACGTGGTGGTCGAATTGACCTCGCGCTCCACCCGTTTTGAAGACCTGGGCAACAAACGCGCCATTTACGCCGAGTTGGGAGTGCGGGAATACTTCATTTTCGATCCCTTGAAAGAGATTTTTTCCGACCAGTTGCGGGGTTTTCGCCTGCAAGAAGGTAGTTATACGCCCCTTGAGGGCGCTCGCCTCCACAGCGAAGTATTGGGGTTGGATTTAGTAGTTGAAGAGGGAGCATTGCGCTTGTACGATCCCGAAAGCGGGGAGCGGCTGCGCACCCACGCGGAAGCGGAGGCTGCCCGCCGGGCGGAAGCCGAAGCCCGCCGTGTTGCCGAAGCCAGGGCCGCCCGGGAGACCGAAACCCGCCGCCAGGCGGAAGCAGAACTCGCGCGCCTGCGCGAAGAATTAGAACGGTTACGCAACCAGAGCGAATAACCGGAACGGGCGAATTCGATGCCGGCCGGAAACCTGCGGATCCGGGGACGGCCATTTGCCCGCCGCCAGTTTCGTGTACTCCATTTTATTGTTCCAATCCCCTGAACCCTCTCACCCTCTCTTTTAGGGGGTTGGCTGCAAAGCAGTTCCTTCGAAAAAAGAAATAACCTGCAATATTCCCCCCCCCTTAATTGCCAATTACCAATT
Organism: uncultured Calditrichaceae bacterium; assembly: GCA_964522165.1. Taxonomy (GTDB): domain Bacteria; phylum Calditrichota; class Calditrichia; order RBG-13-44-9; family J075; genus JABWBP01. The sequence goes on along the minus strand of CAZFVV010000034.1, from coordinate 5,420 downwards.
GCCAATTACCAACGCTGCATCCCGGTTAAAATAGTTCATCGGTTCTATTGAATCCCTTAGTCCCCGAAATCTATATTGTTGAGAGTTCCGAAGGATGCCCATATTCTTGCATTGCATCCTTTAAGGCGCTTAAAATAATGCTGAAAGGGGAATAACCATGACTGCAAATATACAGACGCTGGTATCACGGCTCTACCGCTACATCAGCGAGGGCGATTGGGAGCAGGTGGACGGTTTATTTGCTCCGCAAGTGATCGAGCATCAAGTGTTTTCATGCGGCCGGAATGAAATCAAGGACTATCGTCTGCTTTACGGCCATTTTAGAACCGCCTTCCCGGATCTGGTGATTTCGGTGGAGAGCCTTTACACCATGGGCGGCAAAGTGGTCAGCCGGTTTAACCTCTCCGGGTCCTTGCGAAAGCCGTTCTTCTATTTTGTACCCGGGCAACAACCGGTGCAGGTTGCGGGAATCGACGTTTTTCGTTTTCATCGCGATAAAATCGTGGAACACTGGGGCACCATCGATCAATTAAGCCTGTTCCGGCAGCTTGAGGTCAATCCTGCTTATCAGCACCTCGCCCTTCCGTTTCCCGATATCCGGGCATTCATTCAAGGAGAAAAAAGGTGATCACCATCCATGAATCCATTGCCATTGAAGATTCCCCGGAGGCGGTGTTCGCTTTTGCCTGCGATTACGCCAACGATCTCCTCCGGCGAAGCGGGGTGGCGGAGATACGCTTTGTAACCGAGCTAAAAAAAGGTAAAGGTGCAATGGCCCGGGGAGCGCAGCCATGATCCACTTCTTAAAACGGGCTATTGTGGTGGGCGGGGGAATTGGCGGGCTTAGCGCCGCCATTGCCCTGGATCAAATGGGAGTGGAGGTGACGGTGTACGAACAGGCCGCGGAACCGGGTGAAGTGGGAGCCGGCCTGACCCTCTGGCCTAACGCCATCAAGGCGCTGCGCAAGCTGGGATTGGGTAAGGAAGTGGTGAAAACCGGGGCAAAAATTTTCCGCGGGGAAATTTGCACCCCGGGAGGGAAAATCCTGTCCGGGTTGGACTCCGGGGATCTGGAGTTCCGATTCGGCGCGCCGGTGATCGCCATCCATCGCGCGGATCTGCACAAAATTCTCCTTTCCGCACTGCCGCCGGGAGCAATCCGGATGGGGATGGTGTGCAGCGGGTTTCAGCAGGACGAGGAGGGGGTAACGGTGCATTTTGCGAACGGCCAATCCGACCGGGCGGATTTGCTGATCGGCGCTGACGGCATTCATTCTCGGATTCGCCGGCAGTTATTCCCCGAGGTAGCCCTGCGCTACTCCGGTTATATCGCCTGGCGAGGCGTGGTAACCATCGCTGATGAAAACCTGCGCGGAATAAGCCGGGAATATTGGGGACGGGGAAAGCGCTTCGGTATTGTGCCGCTCGGCAACCGGCGAATTTACTGGTACGCTACCGCAAATCACCCCCCCGGCCAAACACCTCCCCCGGCGCAACGAAAAGAAACCTTACTGCGACATTTTGGCCGCTGGCACTCCCCGCTGCATGCCGCGGCGGTGAAGACCGTCATTGCAGCAACCCCCGCGGAGGCGATTCTCTATAATGATATCTATGATTTTCCGCCCCTGTCGCAGTGGCGCCGGGGGCGGGTGGTGCTCTTAGGCGACGCCGCCCACGCCACCACCCCGAACCTGGGCCAGGGCGCCTGCATGGCCGTGGAAAGCAGCTTAGCCCTGGCGCGCTGTTTAGCCGACGGAAAAGACCTGCGCAGCAGCCTGCGCCGATACGAATCGGAACGGATGCCCCGCACCGCCTGGATCACCCGCCGCTCTCACCGGCTCGGCCGCCTGGGACAGCTGGAAAACCCCCTTGCCTGCCTTCTGCGCAACATGATGGTATGGCTGACCCCGGAACGGGTCATGAAAAAAAGCATAGAGAAAGCGGTCGGCTACGAAGCATAAAACCGGTTCTGAATAGAGTACTCCCATCCTGCCCCATCGCCTGAATTTCCCTTGTAAAAATAGTTCATCGGTTCTATTGTTGTATTCCGGCCTATTATTCTATATTAGGCCGCCGATAATAATGCTACCCGGAGCGCCGGGTACTTTAAATCGAAAACCGGATGTAGCGGTTGATGCAAACAAATCCTTTAACTACTGGAGGTAGTTATGTTCAAAGCTAATGTGTTTATAGCAGTGGTTTTGCTGCTCTGCCTGGGGGCGGCCTCGCTGCCGGCAAAGGAAAGCTCTCGCAGGGAGAAAAAATCGCCTTCGGAATTGCCCATCCCGGGTGCGGCTCACTTGCTGCCCGGCCAGCCGGAGACGATTCAGGCCCTGCCTTTTTTTGATGATTTTGAAAGCGGCGCCCCCGGCTGGACCGCAGACAGCCTGTTCATCCTGATCGAGAATCCCCAGAATTATGCAGTGCTCAATCCGGCAATCAATCCCACCCTGGTGATTTTGCCGGACCAGGGAAACCTTCCCCCCGCTTTCAGCGGCGCCCACGCCTGGTGGTTTGGCCAAACCGAAACGGGAACCTTCATCGGCGCGAATTGGGACAGCATTACCCAAACTCCTCTCAATGGCGGAACTTCCTTTGAGCCTCAAAGCGGATCCTTGATCTCCCCGGCCATCGACTTGAGCGGGGTAACCCAGGCGCGGCTCGAGTTCAAAACCTGGTGGGAGATCGAAGGCGTGGACGGCGACGCGTTCGATCTGATGAACGTGGAAATTTCCACCGATAACGGAACCACTTTTGATCCGCTGGGCTTCGGCAATATCAATCCCTTGAACGATCTGGACGGGGAACCCTGGAAAAGTTATAGTTCCGGCGGCCTGGGACAGCCCGGCGTGTGGCTGGATCATTTGTTTGACCTGACCCCCTACGTGGGGAACACGGTGTACCTGCGCTTCCGCTTCGATACCGTGGACGATCTCTACAACGGCTTCCGGGGATGGTTTATCGACAACGTAAGCGTTACCGACGCCGCGATGCCGGCCCCGGTCATCACCTCCATCGACCCTTCGACAGTTTCCCCGTTCGAGCACTTCGTCATTACCGGCCAGAATTTTGTGAACGGCGCGGTGATCGAAGTGGGCGGAATCCCTGCCCAGGCGGCGATTTTTTCCGCTACCCGGGCGTTTGTGGAAGCGCCTTTCCTGGCTTCCGGCCAGTACGACGTAAAATTGACCAACCCGGACGGCCAGTTCGACCTGGTCTCCAATGGGCTTACCATTGCCAATACCCCCCCGCCCTCTATCTTTGGGATTAACCCGGATTCCGCGCTGGTGGGTTCTTCCGTGGCCGTCACCATCACGGGTGAGGATTTTCAGGCCGGGGCGGCGGTGGAAATCGGCGGTTTTCCGTTAGCAAATTTGAGCGTGGTGGATCCTTTTACCATCACCGGGGATAGTCCTTCCAACCTGCCGGTCGGCATTTACAACGTACGGGTCATCAACCCGGACGGGCAGGTCGATCAACTGGTGCTGGCCTTCACCGTGTATAGCACAACGGCCATCGAGCCGGTTGGCGGAACCCTGCCGAACGAGTACGAACTGGCGCAGAATTTCCCCAATCCCTTCAACCCGGCCACCCATATCCGCTTCTCCGTTCCCCGGGCCGGGCATGTACGGCTGACCGTGCATAATATTTTAGGCCAGGCGGTAGCCGTGCTGGTAAACGAAGCCCTGCCGGCGGGGAATTATCTCGCGGATTTCCAATCCGGCAATTTGGCCAGCGGACTATATTTCTACCGCCTCGAAGCAGGGGGATTTCAGCAAACCCGGAAAATGTTGTTAACCCGGTAATATTGTGTCTAAGTGTTCGGGTGTTCAGGTGTTCAGGTGTTATAGTGGTATCGTGCGTTATCTCACTATAACACTTGAACACGATAATGGTTGGAGGCCATTCGCAAATGAACCGAGGCAGTTCCCGGAAGATGCTCATATTGATAGCGCTGCTGTTTGCCAGCGCGTGCAGCAGCCTGAACAAGTTGTCCACCGCGCAAACCGACCGGCTGAAAGGCGCGCCTTTTTATAAAAGCTATTCCAAAAATATTAGTGGTGAAAACCAGGAGGTGCGCCACTTTCCGGTTGGACTGGATGGAAAGATTGACAGCGAATTTTTCCATACCGGGCGGGAAAAGGCGCTGCAGCCGCTTCTCGAGGCGATGACGGCCTATTTAGACAGCTTAGGCTGGTCAGCCCCCCTGAATGCCGGCGGATTGATGATTGGCGGCGCTCCGTACGTGTACGTCGGCAGCGCGGAAGGGGAAGATGCTCCCCCGGAAGCAGCGATGCAGCGCAACGAGTCCGACAAGTACCCCCCCATGGTGATTCACATTCAGAAACCCGGCAAGGAATGGAAAGCTGCCCTGGCGCAGCGCCTGGACCAGTCCGCGGGAAAGTACCTGCTCTTCATCAATCTGGGCTTCAGCCAGTATCCCAAGGCCGATAAAGGGTTGTTCGAGAAAAAAGTGGTGTTAGGAACCAAATATGAGGAGGGTATCAAATTTCTGAGCGCGGAAGACAAGCCGGTAGAAGTGCTGCAAGTGGCCGGGATGCTGTTAGACCGCGAAGGAAATATTTTGCGAGCCGGGAGCGAAGGGATTATCGCCGAAGATACGCCCTTTTTGCTGCAAATTTTCGAGGTGCAAAAATCCATCGATGATGAAACGCTCCGCTACCTGTTGAACGACGCCCGGAGGGAAGACCTGCCCGGCAAGCCCCTGAAATGGAAAGTAGCTTTGCACAACCTGGTCGCGCAGATGCTTCCTCGAAATCCATTCATCATCCAGTGAAATTGTCTTTAGAACGCCCGGGTGTTAGAGAAGGATAAAGGGTAAGAGATAAAAAAAGAGAAAAGCGGATTAATATTTGCGTCGGCTCAAAAAGATGTCTTGACCGCTTAGTGCGACCAACTTATATTTGCACCGCTTTTATACTAATCAGCTTATCAATTCAATTATGGAAGGATGATCCTCATGAAACCAGCCCTACTGTTTGTGTTAATGTTTTTCCTGGCCTGCGCCTCATCCCGTTCCGATAAGCCGGAAAAGCTCGACGCCCCTTTGCGGCTGAAAGTGGAAACCGCGGAAAAAAGCGCCAGCGAAGAGCCGATCCAGGTTCTGGGCAAGTGCAGCCAGCCCCTTACGGAAGAAATGCGCTCGCAGTTGGAAGCGAGCGGCGCCAGCATTCATACCGTTACCGGGGATATTTTTACCGCCACCGGAACCGCCCGGCAAATCCGGGAACTGGCCAGGCACGATTATGTCATTCAATTGGCTTTATCGGTGGAACGGAAATATTAGACATAATTGGAAATAAGAATTTAGACAGGATGAACGGGATATAATTCCATAAAAATCAACCTGTAGTGCTAGTTCTTTTGAATCCAGCCGTTGCAAGGGCTGAAAGAGGCTC
>CAZFVV010000033.1:7913-45109 GCA_964522165.1 uncultured Calditrichaceae bacterium | reverse complement strand
AGTCCCGTAGGGACGGCTGAAAATCACCCCTCTACTCCCTGTTTCCCGCAAAAGACGTGGGTAAAGATTAGAATCCGGCGGGCGGGGGCAGATTGGAGCGTATTTCAGAATCCCGGGATGCCGCCCCGGGTTTTCCAAATTCCCGCCGCAGAAGTTTACAATGGCGTCCTGAAATATCCGAATGGCATTGAACCTTATTCCGGGATAAGTGGTTGTTTTATAATGTAATGAATAGCCCCCCGATTTATCGGGGGGATTACAATTTATCCTCATACCAAAGCTTTTGGGGGCTTTAGCCCCGCGTAGTGCAAAAATCGGGGATAAATCCCCGGGAAAAAGTAAGGGTTGATTTGTTTTTGTCCCCGATCTAAAGATCGGGGCTATTCAATCTTTCATAAAAATCAAATATTTAGCTATGAATAAGGTCTATTGTAAAATTGCGCAACAGGGGTCTAAACGGTTGGAATGGCATTGTAAAGTTTTGCAATGGCTGCGAGGTGAGAAGTTGCAAGCGGCAGGTGGCAGGTGAGGAGCAAGAAATAATTCATGCCTCCACTTCTTACTTGCCACTTGCCACTTGCCCCCCCCATAAATAATAATTGCCTTGAAATAGTTGCCCAGGTGTGATAAATTTTTGCCCGTTTAGACAGAGGTCTTATGATGATACAAGCGGTTGCCTGGAAAGGTGATTCCCTGCAACTCGTCGATCAGGCGCAATTGCCGGAAAAACTAATTTATCTTGATTTGCATAGCGTCGAAGAGGTTTTTCAGGCGATCCGGGATCTGCAAGTTCGCGGGGCGCCGGCAATCGGGATTGCCGCCGCCTACGGGCTGTACTTAGGAATGCGCGATTTCCGGGGCGCTTCCCGGAAGGATTTCCTGGCGCATTCGCAGCAGCATATCGAATATCTCTCCTCTGCCCGGCCTACCGCGGTCAACCTTTCCTGGGCCTTGCAGAATCTTCAATCGCAATTGGAAAACCTCCCCGGCGGCGACGCTGCGGAATTGAAAACCCGGCTGCTGTCCCTGGCCATCGGTCTGCACGAAGACGACCGCCTGCGCTGCGAGGCCATCGCCGACTACGGCCAGGAGGCGGTTCCGGAAAACGCCCGCATTTTAACCCACTGCAACACCGGGGCGCTGGCTACCGGGGGAATCGGAACCGCCCTGGGGGTTATTTACCGCGCCCATCAGTTGGGAAAAAATATCCGGGTGTACGCCGGGGAGACCCGCCCGGTGCTGCAAGGGGCGCGCCTCACCGCCTGGGAGCTGCTCGCCGCGGGAATCCCGGCGCAGCTCATTTGCGACAACATGGCCGCGGCCCTGATGCAGCAGGGCCAGGTGGATTTGGTGCTGGTGGGGGCGGACCGCATCGCCGCGGACGGTTCCACGGCCAACAAAATCGGCACCTACAGCCTGGCGGTGCTGGCGCATTATCACCGGGTACCTTTTTACGTGGCCGCGCCGCTTTCCACTTTCGACCCGAACGTCGCTGCCGGAAGCGCCATTCCCATCGAAATCCGCCATAGCGATGAAATCCGCAAGGTTTTCGGCAAATATCCCATTACCCTGCCGGAAATTCCTTGCTGGAACCCCGCTTTCGACGTTACCCCGCCGGAGCTGATTACCGGCATCATTACCGAACGGGGCATTCTCTCTCCCCCGTATTCGGCAGCGATAGAACGGGCGATCAACCAAACTATGCTGGCTGGAGGTTGAAACTTGTTTTTTGTGTTCGTGTGTTCAGGTTACCCGAACCCATCAACACTTGCGCACCTGAACACTAACCAAAAATATTTGAAATTTATAGAACACGGATAGGGCGCAGCACAACTTGCACATCTGGAGATTCCGGCATTCCGCTTCGCTACAGCCGGAATGACATAAAAACCAGCACCTTGGCTGTCATTCCTGCGAATGCAGGAATCTCCTAACCTTTGCCGATTTGTGCAATTTGTGCTGCGCCCCACGGATAACACAGATGACACGGATTCACATGGGTGTTTTTTAATGACGGTTGATCGGTGAAAATCTGTGTCATCCGCGTCATCCGTGTGCTATAAAAAGTTAAGGACAAACTCTCAGATTTCGCGATGAAGAATCTAACGAGTATATCCATTCACAAAACTGAAAAGGAGTTTAACATGAAGAAAGTGCTGATCGGTATTTTTCTGATAAGCATCCTGGCAGTCATCAGCGCCTGCCGTCCCCCGGAAGTGGAAGGGACGGTTCTGAACATCAAGCAGGAGCTTTATGATGAGGCGTTAAAATCTTCCCAATTGGCCGTCGAAAAATATCCCGGCAATGCCGAAGCCTGGTTCTACTGGGGCTGGCTGAACGGGGAAAAGAAGCAGAATTACGCGGAAATGAATAAGGCTTTCGATAAGGCGCTGGAATTGAACGCCGCCCAGAAGGTGGTTTACCAGGAAGCCAATGTGGCGGTTAAAGACGCGGTGGAGAGTTACCGCACCGGGAAGTTTGCGGAAAATTATAACTCTGCGGTCAAAGTCATCAGCGAAGCCCAGAAGTCCGAAGATGAGGCCCAGAAAAAGGAGCAACTGGATAAAGCCCGCCAAAAATTAGAGTCGGCGATTGATTTTTATCCCCAAAGAGTAGAACCTTACCGACCCCTCTCCATGGTGTACCTCAACCTAGGCGATACCACCAAAGCCGAAACCGTTATCGACGGGGCGCTGGACATGTTTCCCCAAAACGAAGAGATATTGGTATCCGCCGGCGACATCTACGCGCTGATGAATAAAGAGGAGAAATCCGAGGAAATCCTCAAAAAAGTTCTCGAAGTCAACCCCCAGAACAGCGCCGCGTACCAAAAGTTAGGTATCATCGAATCCAATCGCAATAACTGGACGGCCGCCAACGAGTATTACCGGAAAGCGATGGAGTTGGATCCCAATAACGCCGATCTCGCCTACAACATCGGGGTGAGCTATTACAACCAGCAGCAATTTGACGAAGCCATTCCCTATTTTGTAAATAGCCTGGAAACGGAGCCGGAAAACGAAATCGGCTACACCATCCTGGCGGGCTGCTACGTGCGCTCGGAAACGAAGATAGATGAAGGCATCGCGTTCCTGGAAACCGCGGTGCAAAAATATCCCCAGGATGCGGATATGTGGCAGTTTCTGGCGATTCTCTACGGAAAGAAAGGGATGAAAGACAAAGCCGACGAGGCGTTCAAAAAATACCAGGAATTGAAAGGCGAGGAATAAACCGGGATTCCCCAAACCGCGACTCATAGCCAAATAAAAAAGGCCGGGCTGTCACGCCGGCCTTTTTCTTTTTCAGGGAGATTCGATTCCGCGGACTAAAACAACACCGCCTCCTCATGATAGTATTCTAATCCTTCCGCTTCCCAACTAATTTTTACCCGCCACAACCCCGCGGCAAACCCGGCGGTGGGAATGGCCTGCTTCCCCTCGCGGTCCAGCCCCAGGGGTACGGGAAAATCCATCCCCGCGTCCGAGGGGCGGTATAAGGTGACGGAGCCGCGAACCTTTTCCGGCGAAAAAAACGCCGGGAAACGGATCTCCAACTGCCGGCGTTCCGGCACATAGGCTAAGCGCAGCGGTTCCGGCAGCTCCCTGGCGCGCTGAATGCGCTCGATCTGCTCCTGGTAGGCAATCTGTTTTTCGTAATAATTCTCGCTTACCAGGTCGATGTGCTGGGAGCGATAGTAAAACCAGGTCCAGCTCATAAATCCCAAAAAAAGAGCCAGCGTGATAATGATCCCCGCCGGCCACTGCCAGGATTTGTTCATGGGTTAGGGCCTCGAGTTTGGGAAAATTGATTTGGGTCGCCGCGCCCGGGGACGTATTCCGTATTGCGTATTTCGTATTCCATTTTTATTACGCATTACGCAATACGCATTCCCCCCCTACCTCCCCCCCGCCGGTCCCAGGAAGCCGGTTTTAACCGTCTCCAACAGCCGCTCGCCGTCGTACACCCCGATGGTAAGGGGGGTTTGGACATGCCGGATTTGCTCTTTGGGTATCTTCACGAAAAAGACCGATTCCGCAAGGCCGTCTTCCGGCACGTTCAACTGCTCCCCGCCGACCAGCAGAATCTCACCCGGCGGCTCCAGCAATTTCAAATGTACGGAGAGCCTGTCAAACGATTTGTTGGCGACTTTGATATTGTAAAGATTCTGGATTTTCCCCTCTTCCACTTCCTGGTAGAGCACCCCGGGCGTGCGCAGGATGGTGGCTTCGACCGCGGAGCGGGTGAGCAGCAGGAAACCCAGCAGCCCCACTAAGGCGAGCAGCAGCGCCGAATATCCCACGATCCGCGGGGTGATCTTGAGTTTCTCCCCGCTCTTCACCCCGTTAAAAGAAGCGTAGCGGATCAATCCTTTCGGAAAATTCACCCGCTCCATCACCTCGTTGCAGGCGTCGATGCAGGCGGCGCAGTTGACGCACTCCAACTGGGTTCCGTCGCGAATGTCGATCCCGGTGGGGCACACCTGCACGCACAGGCGGCACTCCACGCAATGGCCTAGCGGGGCCCGCTCCGCTCCTTTTTTGATCCTTCCGCGCGGCTCGCCCCGCTGGAAATCATACATCACCACGATGGAATTGGGATCCAGCAGCACCCCTTGCAGCCGCCCGTAGGGGCAGACCATGGTGCAGGCCTGTTCCCGGAAATAGGCAAAAATGAAATAAAACAGGCTGCTGAAGAGAATCATGGCGGTGAGACCAGCGACGTGCTGGCCGGGCGGGTCGGTAATGATTTTGAACAACTCATCCACCCCGATGATGTAGGCCAGCAGGGTGTTTCCGATCAGGAAGGAAAGCCCATAAAAAATGGCGTGTTTGGAGGCTTTCTTAACGAATTTCCCGGCGCTCCAGGGCGCTTTGTTGAGGGCGCGCTGTTGGTGGGCGTCGCCTTCGATCCAGTATTCGATCTTGCGGAACACCATTTCCATGAACACGATCTGGGGGCAGGCCCACCCGCACCACAGCCGCCCGAACACCGCGGTAAAGAGGATGATAAAGACGATCAGGGCGATCATGGTGAGGGCGAAGAGGTGCAGATCCTGCGGCCAGAAAGCCAGCCCGAAAAGGATGAATTTGCGCTCCAGAACGTTCAGCAGGATGAGCGGCTGGCCGTTCACCTTGATAAACGGGGCGCCGAACAGGAACGCCAGCAAGAGAATGCTCACTGCCGCCCGCGCCCGGTGCAGGGGGCCCCGGGGTTTTTTGGGATAAATCCAGATGCGCTTCCCCTGCTCGTCGATGGTCGATACTTTGTCGCGAAAACTTTCGGGCGCTTTGATCTCGCTATTCATTAGCTCACCTTGATGCGCGTATTCGGGTGTTTTAGTGTTCAAGTGTTATTGTGTTCAGGTTGCTCAACCACCATAACATCTGAACACCAGAACACATTTTTCAGTTGATCCCGCTGTAATCCACTTTTTGCCCCTCCGGCGCTTTGGGGCTGGCGGGAGTGGTTCCGCGGAGGGAAATGACGTAGCTGGCGACCTGCAAAATCTCATCCGGCTTCAGGATCGGCGCCCAGGAGATCATTCCTTTCACCGGAACCCCGTTGACGATGGTGTTCACCACGTCGCCGGTGCGCGCCCCGTGAATCCAGTATTCATCGGTCAGGTTAGGACCCACCGTGCCGCCGCCGTCCGGCGCGTGGCAGGGAGTGCAGTTTTTCTGATAAATTTCTTTTCCCTGCGCCAGGCTCTGTTCATCCTTCAGGGCGGCCACTTCAGCCGCTTCGCCCTCCTGGCCGGCAACTGCGGCCCCGGCCATGCCGCCTCCCGGCGTCTGGCGCTGCATTTCCGTCGCCAGGGCCATTTCCTTCAGGTATTGTTCCTTGGAAGAGTCCCCTACCTGCAAAACGTGGTAGTACACCAGGTAAGCCAGGCCCCAGAAAATGGTAATATAGAAAAGCCACAGCCACCACGGCGGCAGTTCATTGTCTAATTCCTGGATGCCGTCAAAATCATGCTCCATCAATTCACCTTTAACTTTGGCAGGTTTCTTAACCATGGCGATTGTCTCCGTTATTTGTCGTGGAATCCGTCTCCAGGGGAAGCTCTTTCATTTTTTTGATGATTTTTTTATCCAGCCGCGCCGCCCAGACGATGACGGCGATGAATAACGCCATGAATATAAACAGCGCGATGATCGGCCAGATTTCGATCCCGGAGATAGAGTTCAGGATTTCTTTGATCATGTTCGATACTCACTCTGGTTATGTTACGTTGGTAAAACCCTTAATACCGGGCGTAATGCGTAAAAATAATTCGCCCGGGATTTCGAGCTTGCCGTCACTTCACTGCGGCGGTTTTCTCTCCTTTGATATCCACGCCTAACCGCTGCAAGTACGCAACCAGGGCGATGATCTCTTTGTCCTCGCCGGCCGCCAGGTTGGCGTTCTGCAGGGACGCCGCTATCTGCCGCGCCTGGGTGGCGACGTCTTGATTGGCAAATTTTTCATAGCCTTCGGGGTAGGGAACCCCCAGGGTTCGCATGGCGCTGATTTTGGCCGCGGTGCCGGCGGTGTCCAGAGCCTGGGTAAACAACCAGGGATAAGGCGGCATAATCGAGCCGGGCGAGGTGGAGGCCGGTTCCAGCATGTGATTATAATGCCAGGCGTCCGGATATTTCCCGCCCAGCCGGTGCAAATCCGGCCCGATGCGCTTGGAGCCCCACAGGAAGGGGTGGTCGTACACGAACTCCCCGGCTTTGGAATACTCCCCGTAGCGCTCCGTCTCCGAGCGGAAGGGGCGGATCATCTGCGAGTGGCAGGTATTGCAGCCGTTGGCGACGTAAAGATCCCGCCCGTGCAGCTCCAGGGGGGTATAGGGCTTCACGCTGGCAATGGTGGGAATATTGGATTTGATGAGGAAGGTGGGCACGAATTCCACGATTCCGCCGATAGCCACGGCGATTACCGTGAGCACGAAAAACTGCACCGGGCGGCTTTCCAGCCAGCGATGGCCGTACACGTTCTTTACCTGGTGCTCTTCTTTTTGAACCGCCAGGGCCGGGGCCTGCGCTTTCTCCTCCGCCGCCAGGGACCCGCTTTTCGCGGTTTTCACCAGCACGTAAGCGCCCACGATGGCGCTGGCCAGGTAAAGCGTTCCGCCGATGGCGCGAAGCATATACATCGGGATAATTTGCGTCACGGTGTCCAAAAAGAGGGGATACTGCAAATAACCGCTCCCGCCGAACTGCTTCCACATCAATCCCTGGGTAACCCCGGCCCAGTACATCGGCACCGCGTAGAAAATGATTCCCAACATCCCCACCCAGAAGTGGAAGTTGGCCATTTTCACGGAATAGAGTTTGGTATTATAGAGGCGCGGAATCAGCCAGTAGAGGATTCCGAAAGTGAGAAAACCGTTCCAGCCCAGCGCCCCGACGTGCACGTGGGCGATGGTCCAATCCGTAAAATGGGAGAGGGCGTTGATGCTCTTGACGGAGAGCATCGGCCCCTCGAAGGTGGCCATGCCGTAGGCGGTAACTGCCACCACCATGAATTTGAGGATGGGATCCTGGCGCACCTTGTCCCAGGCCCCCCGCAGGGTTAACAATCCGTTGAGCATCCCGCCCCAGGAGGGCGCGATGAGCATTATCGAGAACACCGTTCCTAACGACTGCGCCCAATCCGGCAGGGAAGAATATAATAAATGGTGCGGGCCGGCCCAGATGTAGAGGAAAATCAGCGACCAGAAGTGTACGATCGACAACCGGTAGGAATACACCGGGCGGTCGGCGGCTTTGGGCAGGAAGTAATACATCAAGCCCAGGTAAGGAGTGGTCAAAAAGAAGGCCACGGCATTGTGCCCGTACCACCACTGTACCAGGGCGTCCTGCACCCCGGCGTAAATGGGATAACTTTTGAACAATGCCACCGGGATCTCAATCGAATTGACAATGTGCAGCATGGCCACGGTAAAAAAAGTGGCGATATAGAACCAGATCGCCACGTAGAGGTGGCGCTCCCGGCGTTTCATAATCGTGCCGACCATATTGACGCCGAAGATTACCCACACCACGGCGATGAGAACGTCGAGCGGCCATTCTAACTCTGCGTATTCCTTGCTGGTGGTATATCCTAACAGCAGCGTTACCGCGGCCAGCAGGATGATGAGCTGCCATCCCCAGAAATGGATTTTGCTGAGCGCGTCGCTGAACATGCGCGCCTTGCAGAGCCGCTGCAGCGAGTAGTACAATCCCAGGAAAATTCCGTTGCCCACAAACGCGAAAATGACCGCATTGGTATGCACCGGGCGAATGCGGCTGAAGGTCGTAAATGCGATTCCCAGGTTCAAATGGGGGTGAAAGAGCTGGATGGCGGCGATCAAACCGACCAGCATTCCGATGATACCCCAGAAAACCGTGGCGACGGCAAAATCGCGCACGATCCGGTTGTCATAACTAAACGTCTCCAATTGTTGCATACACGTTCCTCCTGTGATTGAGTGTATTTATAATTCGGCAAACAGTATCGGCTGGCAGAAAAGCAGAATAAATTCTGCACTCCATTCTATGATTTATCCTCCGGTTTGGAGTTATCTGCCGTGGAATCATCTATCAGCATCCGTACCGACGGAGTATATTTATCATCGTACTGGCCGTTTTTAACCGCCCACAGGAAGGCGATGAGAAAACCGGTCGCCACGATCAGGCTGGCGCCGATCAGGATAAACATCGCGCTCATAACAGGTCTCCGGGGTTTGAAATTCCATTTCAACTCTTTTAATTGGCAATTGCCAATTAGCAATTGCCAATTTTGTCATGCCCCTGCCCTCCCGACAACTACATTCACTTCCCTGTGAATTTGTCGGGATTAAACCCTTCCGGTTTAACTGCCTCCTGCCCCAGCAGCCCCATCCGCTGCGCGGTCAGGTACGTGGCCCCGGTAGCGAAAACGATTACCGATACGGAGCTTAAGGGCATCAAAATCGCGGAAATCAGCGGGGAAAGGGTTCCCTGCACCGCGAAGGAGAACCCGACCAGGTTATACAGGAATGAGATCGCAAAACTGGCCAGGATGATTTTGATGTTCGCTTTGGCGAAGCGGATGAATTGAAACAGCCGGGGAAATTGCCGCGCTTCCAAAATCGCGTCGCAGGCGGGGGAAAAGGCGTTGAGGTCCTCGCTGATGGAAATGCCCACGTTGCTCTGTTTCAACGCCCCGGCGTCGTTCAAACCGTCGCCGACCATCAGCACCCGCTGCCCCCGGGATTGCAGGGTTTTCACGAATTCTAACTTTTCCTGGGGCGACTGCCGGAAGCGCAGCTCCGTATCCGCGCCGAAAAGGTTCTGCAACGGCGCTTTTTCGCTCTCATTATCCCCGGAGACCAAGGCCAGCCGGAAGGCTTTTCGCGACTGCGTCAATATCTCCGCCAAACCGGGGCGATAGCGGTTCTCCAGTTGGAAATAACCCTTCAAGCGGGCGTTCAGGGCAATGTACACGTGAGTCGCCGTGGGGGCGGCGGTCGATTCACCGGCTACAAATTGCGCCGACCCGATTTTCAGGTAATTTTCCTCCACCGTTCCCTCGATTCCCCGGCCGGGAATCTCCCGGAACCGCTCCACGTTTTGATAAACTTCGCCGGGCAGGGCCAGGGCAATGCGGCGGCTGAGCGGGTGGGTGGAATGGCGAACCAGGGATTTCACCAGGCGCTGCTCCTGGGGCGACAATCCCGCTTTTCCATTCAGAGAAACAAACTTGACCGCGGCTGTGTGCGACTTCGTCAATGTGCCGGTTTTGTCGAATACAATGGCGGTGATTTTCGCCAGGCTTTCGATTACCGCGCTGTTTTTCAAATAAAATTGATTGCGCCCGAAAATGCGCAGGGAATTTCCTAAGGTAAAGGGAGCGGAGAGCGCCAGCGCGCAGGGGCAGGCGATGATCAGCACCGCGGTGAAGGCGCTCAAGGCCAGGTTGAGGTCGCGCGGCAGCCAGTACAGCCCCGCCGCAAGGGCAATGGCGATGACCGCCAACGTAAAATATTTGCCGGCGGCGTTCACCAGGCCGGCCATGCGCCCCTGGCCGTGCTTGGTAAAAGCCTCGTGGTTCCATAATTGGGTGAGGTAACCCTGGGAAACCTCTTTGACCGCCTCCGCTTCGATGGCGCTGCCGGCCTGGCGGCCCCCGGCGTAGAGCAAATCGCCGGAGTGCTTTTCCACCGGCTCCGCTTCCCCGGTCACAAAACTGTAGTCGATCCATCCGGTGCCGTTGATCAGCACCGCGTCCGCGGGGATGATCTCCTGATTGCGCACCAGGATGCGGTCGCCCACCTTCAACTGCGAGAGGGGAATGCTCTCCTCGCTCTCGCCGTTTTTCCGGGTTATGGAAACCGGGAAATAGGATTTGTAATCCCGCTCAAAGGAGAGCCGGTCGTAGGTTTTTTTCTGGAAAAGCTTCCCGATCAGGAGTAAAAAGACCAGCGCCACGAACGAATCTATGTACCCCGCTTCCCCGGCGTGGAGTATTTCGTAGAGGCTGCGGCTGAACAGGGCGGTAATCCCCAGGGCGATGGGCAGGTCGATATTGATGGTTCTATGCCGCAGCCCGGCCAGGGCGGATTTGAAATAGTCGCTGCTGCTGTAGAGCAGCACCGGCAGCGCCAATAAAATATTCAGATAACCGAAGAAGGTCTTGAACTGCGGCTCCAGGCCTCCCCCGGCAAGGTATTCCGGGAAGCTCAGCAGCATGATATTGCCGAACGCGAAGCCGGCCAGGCCGATTTTTAGGTAAAGATCGCGGTCGGAATCTTTCTTTGCCCGGGCGTGAATATCCGCCAGGCTGATTTGCGGCTCGTAACCGAGGGAAGCGAGCAACTCCACTACCTGGCGCAGGGAGATTTTCTCCTCCGCATAGGTGATGGATACCTCCTTGCGCAAAAAATTTACCCGCGAGGAAAGAATGGCAGAGTTGATTTGATACAACTTTTCTAACAGCCAGATGCAGGAGCTGCAATGGATTTCCGGAACGCGAAAAGTAACTTTGGCGGTTTTCCCGTCGCGGAATTCTAACAGTTGCGCGCTCACGCTCTCGTCGTCTAAGTACGCAAAACGCGCGGCGGCGTTGAATTCCTTGGGAGCGACGCCGGGCTTCTCCCCGAGCCGGTAGTATTGGCAGAGGTCGCTGGCCTGCAATATCTCGTACACCATGCGGCAGCCCCGGCAGCAAAAATACTTGTCGCCGATGGAATTATCATCATTGGGGCAGGGGAGGCCGCAGTGGTAGCAGGTCTTTTCCGCTGTCTCGGCCGCCGGGGCGATTGCTTCTTCCGGCAAATCCTGGCGTGGCGATTGAAGCATTATCGACAGAATCCGTTTCTACAAACTGCCAGATATTAGCCCTGCGGCGATCAAGGGGCAATCTGAGCGCCGCGCAGGGCGATCAACACGTTCTGAGTTTCTAATATATGAAATCCTTCACAATACATGAAAGAGGAAATTTTAAGATTCCAATCAAGCTCCGGATTTTCAGGCTCAGATGGCGAGGAAGGGCGGGTAAACCCCGGCGAACGCGCCATTAGTGGTGGGATTGAGCGTCCGCGCCGTGCTGCGGGGTTGGCTGCGGGTGGGTGAGGTGGTGAATTCCGCGGTAAACGGTCATGGCCCCCATCAAAATGACCAGAACGGTAGCGATGCGAAAGAGGCGCTGGCGAAATTTTGCGGTGAGAAAGCTGGCCCCGACCCCGGCCAGCACCATTGCCGGGATGGTTCCCAGGCCGAAAATCAGCATGGTTAACATGCCGCCCAAGACGGTTCCGGCGGCGGCGGCTTTGGCCCCCGCGGCGTACACCAGCCCGCAGGGAATAAATCCTAAGATCACTCCCAATACGAAAACGTTTTTCCGGTTGACGCGATTCAGCAGGGAGCCGGCCAGTTGTTTGAAGCGATTGTAACCGGGGAAATAATTAGCTGAAAGGGGAGGAATCCAGCCGCCGAAATCCAGTCCCATCCAGACCATCAGCAGGCCGGCAATTACCTGCAGCGCTCCCTGGTAGTTGATGATGCCCAGCCGGATTCCCAGGATTTCCCCGGCCAGGCCGAATAGCAGTCCCAGGAGCGTATAGGTAGATATTCTACCGATATTATATAATAGATGGGGGGCAATAAGCGCTTTGGCCGGGGAAGGCCGGCCGCTGTTGAGTTTGATAGAATAGGCCATCACAAAGCCGCCGCACATCCCGATGCAATGCCCGAAGCCCCCCAGGAAACCGATCAGGAAAATGGCAGGATAGTCAATCAGCATAGGTCCGGAAAAAGTTAGAAGTTCGTTCTTGTATGCGCAATTTATTTGCCGCCTTTTTTACGCTTCCCTCCCCGGAATAATTACCGCGACCAATATAATAGATGATATCCCCGGGAAAAAAGTGACGGCAATTTTTATCCAACGAATTCCCCCCGGAAAATTATCACCAGACTTTATCGGAAATAATTTTTTGACGGGATAAACAGGATTTACTGGATATGCTAATCATTGATTTTTCAAGATTTTTTATCATGTTCATCCTGTTGATCCTGTCTAAATCCTTATTTCCAAAAACCCTACGCAACTTGATCAATCCCCGGAAACCATAACCGGCAAGCCCTTTGAAGCGGTTTTGATAAAAAACCCTATCATAGATCATGTTTTTTCCTGACGAATGTCATTGTTTTGGCGTGCGAAGGCAGGGTAATTTTTTACCGGATGAAATTCCCGGGGTTCTATAGAGATAAGGAAGGTGAAACATGTACCTGGACAGAGTAAAAACCCACCCGAAAAACAGGGAAAGAGAACCGGCGCAATTAGAGTGCATTACCTGCCAGATTCTGAACCTGACCCCCTTCCATAATTGTAGCCATGAAACGCTGGAACGCTCTTTCCCGAGCCGGCGATTGTTGTTCTTCGAGAAAGACGAGGTTCTATTCCGGGAGCGGGAATCCGCCGACGGGGTATATTGCCTGTACTCCGGCAAAGTGAAGGTGAGCAAGCGGGGAAAAGACCAGCAAGAGTACATTACCCGTTTGGCCAGCCCGGGGTATATTCTGGGCTTGAGCCTTTTCACCGGGAAGTTTTATGCAAATTCGGCGGCGGCGCTGGAAAAAACCGCCGCCTGCTTCATTCATAAAGACGATTTTATTCCTTTTATCAAGAGCAACCCGGACGTTCTTATCGAGGTAATGAAGCATATTTGTTATGAAATCGAGGTGGTAGAGCAGAATATCTCCGGAATTGCGCAAAAGTCTTGCCGGGAAAGGCTGGCGGAAACCCTGCTCATGCTGCGAGGAACCTACGGAACGGACAGTAACGATTTCCTGAAAGTGGTGCTATCCATCGGCGACCTGGCCAATTTTGTGCGCATCAGCGAGACGATTATGGAGCGCCTGATGTGCAACCTGGTGCGAGAGAAGATCATCCGGCTGGAGGATGATAAAATCCAATTGTTGAATATTCCCAAACTGTACGAGATCGCCGGGGCGACGGGGAGATAATTAAAAATGACTCTTCCGAGATTTTTACGGGAATTAAGAGATTGAACCGTGATGCGTGACCAGTGAAGCGTGATTTTTCACGGATCACTGGTCACGCATCACTCATTGTTTATCCGGCTTTCCGTAAAAATCCTGGCCCCCGAATTGATCCTATCTCGACAATGTTAAATTACAGATGGTCAAGCTATTCACATCTTCCGAATCCGCACCTTCCCGCTGGAGGTGCGCAGGGCTAACTTCGGCCCCCCGCCGTTGATTTTCCCCCTCAGGGCGGATTCTTCCGAGCCGCTACGCTCGCTCACCGGGAAATCGCACTCCACCTTGCCCCAACTGGAGCGGGCGTCGAGGTCCACGGCGATGTCCCCGGCCAGGTACACCGTCACGCTCCCGGCGGAGGTTTCCAGCCGGCAATCCCCTTTGGGCTGCTTGCTGATGGTCGCTTCCACGGAGCCGCCGGAGGTGCTCGCTTCGATGTTGCCCATCACCTCATCCACGTCGATGCTCCCGCCAGAGGTCTCCGCCAGCACGCTGCCTTTGGCCTGCCGGATGCTGATGGAGCCCCCGGAGGTGCGGGCGTTCACGTCCCCTTCCACCTGCCCGATGATGATGCTGCCGCCGGAAGTCTTAATATCCGCAGTACCCACGCAGCCGTCCAGGGAGATGCTGCCCCCCGCGGTGCGCCCCCGCACCGGGCCTTTGATGTCCCCGAAGTTCAGGCTGCCCCCCGCGGTCTCCGCGACCACCTCGCCTTCCAGGTCGCCCACGGAAATGCTGCCCCCGGCGGTGTTCAGGTTCACGTTATACTTCCGGGGCACTTTGATGATGAATTGCACCCGCCAGCCGCCGTGCCGGTCTTCCCAACGGCCTTTCACCCGCGCTTCCACCCGCACGTCCTTGCCCTGCTGGGAAAAATCCACCTGGAAATTCTTCAGCATCTCTTCCGCTTCCTTCTCGCTCCAGGTTTCCGGCTCGCGGATCACCTTCACCTGCACCATGTCCCCGCCTGTGGCCTCCACTTCGATGGAGCCCATGTCGCTGGCCACGGTCAGCAGCCCGCCTTCCCCCACCTGGAAGGATTTTTCGATTACCTCATCCGCGTTCTGGGCGGCAGCGGTGAGGGTCAGCAGCGCCAGCAGCGCCGCCGTTCCCAACCATCGCGTAACATTGATTGTTGCATTCATTTTTTCTCCTCGTTCGTTGAATTGGATGGTAGAGACGTTGCAGTGCAACGTCTCTACGGTTTGCGGATTTATTTCCCTTTCAAAATATGAATATCGCCGTTCGTGGTCTCCAGGCGGATTTCACCCCCGCCGCCGTTGATGTCCCCGCCCATGCGCAGGCTTCCCCTCCCGGCTTCTTCCTGCCGGGTGAGCGGAAAATCGCTGTAAATGTCATACCGTTTCCAGCGTCCCCCGGCGTCGAATATCTCCGCGCTGATGCTGGCGGAGAGCTTTTCCGGGATGGTGAGGCGGATGCTGCCGGCGCTGCTCTGCAAATTGATGCGTTGCTCCTTTTTGAAATTTTGCAGGGTGATTTCAACCTCGATGTCTCCCGCGGAGGTGGCCGCGCGCACCGCTCCCTTGACTCTCCGAAGCTCCACATCCCCCCCGCTGGTGCGGGCGGTTACCGCGTCGTTCAAATCCACGGCGGTAATATCGCCGCCGCTGGTATGGGCTTGCAGGCCGCCGCCCACGCCCCGGGCGTCGATGTCTCCCCCGGAGGTGCGCAGCTCCGTCTCACCCGCGCACTCCCGCGCCTCGATGTCGCCGCCGGAAGTCTCCGCGATCAGGTTTCCCCCAGCCTTTTCCACGAAAATATCTCCCCCGGCGGTCTTCAGAATCGCGTCTTTAAGCAGGTTGTAGGCGCTGATGTCGCCGCCGGAGGTGCGCACGTCAACCGCCCCCTTCCCATTGCGCAGTTGCACGTCGCCTGCGGAGGTGGTGGCATCCAGCGGCCCGTCGATGTCTTCCAGATGCAAATCCCCGGCGGAGGTTTGCAGGCGGACTTCCCCGGCCACCGCGGCCAGGGTGATGTCGCCGTTGGAGGTTTGCAGGCGGATAATGCCTTGCAGATTTTGCCCCTCGAGGTCGCCGTTGGAGGCGCTAATATCCAGGTCGAACGGCCGCGGGACCTGGATTTCGACGAGGCGGCTCACCCAGCGGTCGCTGCCGCGGCCGTTAACCCGGATGGTCTTGCCGGATACGCTGTAGCTGCTTTGGGAGCGCTCCAGGATTTCCCGCGCTTCGGTTTCGGAGGGAACGTCCATCCGCAGCGTCTCCCGCACCTCCACGGTAGATTGATCCCCGGAGGAAATCGTCACGTCCCCGGAAAAACCGTCTAAAATGAGCTGCCCCCCGCTTCCCACGGTGAAGGTTTTAATCACCTGGGAGGTGAAGCGGCCGTTCTCTTTGCGAATGTCCTGGGCGTAAAGCAGCAGGGGAATTACCCACGCGGCCAGGATCAGCCATTTGGAAAGGAATGTGTGTTTCATACCGAACTCCTCGATGTTTTTTACAGGTTTTAAGCATGCTTCAAATATTCGATGGCGGCGGCGCCTTCTCCGCTTCTTCCAGCGCCTGCCCGGCCAGGGAACGCACGTAGCTATTGGAATCTTGCCGGGCGAGCTTCTTCAGGATATTCAGGTCGTCGGTGCTCAATTCCCCGCTCAGCAGGCCTTCCAGCGCCTCTATCCGCAGGGCGGGATTGGGATCGTCCAGCAAAATGCGCAGCAGGGTGATTTTCAATGCCGGATGGGGTTGGGCGTGTTTGAGCGCCCGCAGCACTCTCAGGCGCACGCCCGGGTTTTGCTCCTTTTCCAGCAGCATTACCAGCGCTTCGATGATGTCCCCTCCCAGGGGAGCGTTTTGTTCCGCCAGGGAGGCCACCGCCTTCACCGCGTGCAGACGCACCGCGGGGTTTTGTTCTTCTAACAGCGCTTCCCGCAGCAGTTGGCGGATGGCGGCATCGTCGCCGGTTTGCCGCAGCAGGTTTCCGTACAGCTCGATGTCGTTCAAGGTGGTGTAGAAGATCCGGATTCCCCCGGTCTGGGAGTCGAATTCGACCCGCTCCACGCTGGCCAGCAGGGGGTTCACGGCGCTATTGCCGGATTGGATCTGGCCGCTGGCAGTCAACAAATCCTGCAAAACCGCTTCGGCGTCGCCCGGTTTCGCGGGCAGGCCCTGCCGCCCCAGGAAAAACCCGATGATGAACAGCGCCGCCGCCAAACCGATGCGCAGCAGCGGGGCGGGTTGGAGGAAATTCAACAGTTGCTCCCCCAAACCGGCGGATTTATGCGCCCGCCGGCGGATTTCCCGGGAAACGCTGTTGCGCAGTCTTTGCAGGGTGGCTTCATCCGGCTCCCAGGCGGGCGTTGCGGGGGCGGCGCGGCGCAGCGCCTGAAGCTGTTCTAACTCCGCCCGGCATTCGGCGCAAGCGGCCAGGTGCGCTTCCAGTTCGGCGCGTTCCGCTTCGTTCAATTCCCCGAAGGCGTGCAGCGCCAGGTTCTTACGATACTTTCCATGTGCTTTCATCACTACACCCGATGTAATTGTTTCCCCAAGACCTCAAAGGTTTCCAAAACCTTTGAGGTCTAAATGGTAAGGTAGGGCTGCAAGACCTGCCGCAGCCGCTCCGCGGCCCGGAAAAGCTGGTTTTTCACGGTTCCCTCCGCGCAGCCGAGCATCTCCGCGATCTCCTTGATCTTGTAACCGTGGGTATGTTTGAGAATGAACACGGTGCGCTGCTGCGCCGGCAGCCGGCGCAGGCCGTTTTCTACCTGGCGGTTCAACTCCCGGTTCAACAGGGCATCCACGGCGTCATCTTCTCCCTCCGCGGGGACTTCCCGGGGGAAATCTTCCGGGGATTCGGTTTGCGCTTCCAGGGAGAAGACATTTTTCCGGTGCAGCCGTTTCCGCCAATTCAGGGAAAGATTGATGGCGATCCGCCCCAGCCAGGTGTTCAGCTCGCTCTCGAAGCGGAAAGTAGAAATCCGGGAAAAGGCGCGGATGAAGGTCTCCTGGTACACGTCCCCGGCGTCCTGCCGGCTTCCCACGATGCTGTAGATCATCTGCAAAATCTGCCGGTCGTGCAGCCGCACCAGTTCATCGAAGGCCTCCGCGCTGCCGCGCTGGGCGCGTTTGATCAATTCGGTCTCGCGAGCATCCATATCTTTCCGCCAATTTCAAACATTTGACAAAACCAGACATCAAAAAGTTTGCAGTTTCAAAAAAAATGATTACATTTGGCCGTTTTTACCGTTCGGGGAGAGCGAGATCATTGCCGGGGCGATCCCCCACAGGAGAAGGTGTATTTTCTGCCCAATTTAATACTACTTTAATTCGTATAGAATCACCAACAAAATATCGCTTTGTACTAACATGAGCAAGGTTTATGGAGCAAAATGACAAGATGATCGGCAAGACCATCGCCGGGCGCTATGAAATCCTGCAGAAGCTGGGCGAAGGGGGCATGGGGGTGGTTTACAAAGCCATGCAAACCAGCGTGGAACGGATCGTGGCGCTCAAAATCCTCCACCCGCACATGACCGTCAACGAAGAGGCGCTGAAACGTTTCCAGCGGGAAGCGAAGACCACCAGCAAACTGCGCCATGTCAATTCCATCCATATTTACGACTTCGGGGTGGAAGACAACCTCTCCTTCCTGGTGATGGAATACATCGAAGGAGAGAGTTTGGATGACGTCATCCGCAAAAGCGGCCCGCTGGAGTTGCCGCGCTTCGCCAACATTGTTCGCCAGGTGTGTTACGCCCTGGCGGAAGCCCACGACTTAGGCATCGTCCACCGGGATTTGAAGCCCGGTAACATCTATCTATCGCGCAAACGAGACGGTTCCGAAGAGGTGAAGGTGCTGGATTTCGGGATCGCCAAGGTGGTCGGGGAGCAGCAAAACGTCACCCGGCTCACCCAGACCGGGATGATCATCGGCACCCCCCAGTACATGTCCCCGGAGCAGGTGGAAGGGATACCCTTAGATCACCGCTCGGACGTGTACTCCCTGGGAATCATCATGTACGAGCTGCTCACCGGCGAGACCCCCTTCCAGGCCGAAACCCCGTTCCAATTGCTGATGAAGCACGTGAAAGAAAAACCGGTTCCCCCGCGCAAATTCCGCCCCAACCTGGCCATTCCCGAGGCGGTGGAAAAAATCGTGCTGAAAGCGCTGGAAAAAGACCCCGCCAAACGCTTTCAATCCATCAGCGAGCTGCAACAGAACCTGGAAGCGGCGGCCGGCGCGGCGCTGACCAAAACCGCCAAAGCCGGCAAGCTCTCCAAACCGCTTATCCCGAAAACCGAGGTGAGCATCGACAAAACCGCGGTCGCCACGGGAATCGACAAAACCGAGGTGTACCGCGGCGATGGAGGCGGGAGAGGTTTCAAGAACCTGCCCGCGTGGGTGAAAATTGCCGCCCCGGCGCTGTTGATTCTGGCGCTCCTGACGATTTATTTTCTCTTTTTTGCGACCGGGTATGGCGAGCTGACCGTGCGGGTTACTCCCGCGGGAGCGCATGTGGAGGTCTATTCGCCGGAGGTATCGCCGGAAGATATTACCCCCATCCCTTTATCCGGGGCCGGCGGGCCGCAAGGGGGCCGGCTCGGATTTTCGGTCCCTGCGCCGCAATCCTATCGAATCATTCCGGCGCAGGCTGCCCTTGATGAAGAGGAATCGGATGAATCCAGCTTCGCTTACCGCCTTCCCGCCGGGGAATACACCGTTACCGCCTCGAAAGACGGGTACGAGAGCGCTCAACAAACCGCCTGGATCTATAAAGATGAAGTAACCACCCTGTCTATCCAATTGAAGCCGGAGAAAAAACCAGGCGAGTTGAAGATTTCCGTTGAGCCGGAAGACGCCCAGGTGAGCGTGCGGCAGGCTGGCTCGGCAACCCCGGTTTATCCAACGGTGGGAAGCGGCAGCCAGAGAACCTTCCCGGTGACCGTGGGGGAAACTTACGAAATTTCTGTTTCCCGGGAAGGGTACGCGCCGGTTACCGAGACCGTTACCGCCCTGATCCTCACCTTCCGCTCTTACACCCTGAACTCTTCGCAAACCAGCATTTACGATCAGCTTTCCTTCAAAACCCAGGTGGCGGATCGCCGCACCTATGAAGCGCTTTTAGGCGATCACCTCTTCTCTTTACAGTGGATTAGTTGGGATTATTTCGGCAAAGCGACCGTCACCGCGGGCCAATCCGGACTGCTCAGCATCAAAGGCGAGCAGCGGGAGCGCGGCGGCGACGGGTACCTGCGCATAGACGGGGTGATCGAGAAGGTGGAATCGAACGGCTTTATTTTCAACGGCAAGATCACCACCAAAGTCTCCGGCAACAACAACGGCAATCCCTGCGTTCGGGAAGGGCGCTACACCTTCCGCAGCTACGAGGGGCGGCGCTACTGGCGCATGCAGGAGGGCGAAAGCCCCTGCGACGGGGTGTGGGATTACGTGGACGTTTATATGAGGTAGATGAGGCTTGATGCGTGATGCGTAAAACGTAAAAAACGGAATACGAATTACGCATTACCCTTCGACCCATCGGCAAGCTCAGGATAAACTGAGCGCAGGGTAAACTATTTCACGCATTACCTTTCACGTATCATTTTTCCATTTTTTCAACGATTACGAAAATGATCAAAGTATTCGCACAAACGGACATCGGCAGGGCGCGCGACGGGAACGAGGACAGCTTCCTGGTCGGCGATTTTAGCAGCGAGCAGGGCAACCGGCTCCCCAGGGTGATGGAATTTTCTCCCCAGGGCGGCACGCCCATTTTCATGGTCTCCGACGGCATGGGCGGGGCGGCTGCCGGGGAGGTTGCCAGCAGCCTGGCGGTGAAAACCGCCCGGGAAAAACTGCGCGGCCTCCAGCCCGGCGGGGAATCCCGCTTTGTGGAACACCTGGTGCAGACGCTGGAAGCGGCCAACCGCGCAATCTTAGATTACGCCAAACAGCACCCCCAGATGCGCGGGATGGGCGCCACCGCTACCCTGGCGGGGGTTTTCAAGGGTAAAATCTACCTTGCCCAGGTGGGAGACAGCCGCGCCTATTTGATCCGGCAGAATATGATCCGGCAGCTTACCCGCGACCAGTCCTTCGTCAACCAACTCCTCGAAGCGGGGAAAATCAGCGAAGAAGAAGCGGAAATCCACCCCCGGCGCAACGTGATCCTTCAGGCGCTAGGGAACCAGGGAAAACTTACCGTGGCGGCGGCCTCGATCCAGCCCTGCGACGGGGATTACCTGCTGCTGTGCAGCGACGGGTTATCCGGCCTGGTCAAAAAAGAGGAGATTCGCGAGATCGTCGCCGGCGCGCCGGACCTCCCCGAAGCGGTGCAGCGTTTGATCATGCTGGCCAACGAACGGGGCGGCCCCGATAACATCACCGTGGTGCTCAGCCGCTTTTCCGGCCCCGGTCTGCCGGCCCCGAAAGCGAAAGAACCGCCGGTTCCCCGGGTGCTCCGCAAGTTCGAGGCGTCTCTTTCTTCCGATGAAAGCGCCTCGCCGGCCGGTTCCCAAAGCCGGGTGAAAACCGTCTGGCTGGCAATCATTTTAGCGGCGGCGGGATTGATGCTGGCCTGGTTTGTTGCCGGTTTCATGATCCGGCAGGAGCGCCAGAAACAGACCGGCGACCGCCTGAACCATCTCCGCAATCGCTATGAAAGCTACCTGGCCGGGAACCGGGAGAGCCTGAAACTGCTCCCGGCCGCTCACCCGATGCTGGCAGATACCGCCCGGGTAAGCAATTTTTTGAGCGAAGCCCGCTCCGCGCTGGAGCAAAACGATTTCAACCGTGCCGCCGCCTTGGGCGATTCCGCGGAAAAACACCTGGCCGGTTGGAAAGCCGCGTTGGAGAGAGAATCGAGCCGCCTGTCCGGAGGTACGAGCGCCGACCGGGCGGTTCTGCGGGCGTTCTGGCTGGAAAATTGGGGGCAAATCAAACAGAAAACCGACGCCGTGAACCCCGGCAATTCGCTCCCCGCCCTCACCTCCGCAGAAACGGAGCGCCTGGCGGGATTGCCTTCGCAGGAATTTCACGCCGAGCTTCAGCGCTATCTGCAGAATGCCTTCGATTCCGCCTATCCCTACGTGCAAACCCGGATTACGGCGCTGGACCGCCGCCACCCCCGCTGGCAATCGCTCAACGATTCCCTGGCTACCGCCCGGCAATTGCTGCAAACCTCCCAGCCCTCCCTGTTGAGCGGCGATCTCGAAGAGGCGCGCAACGGCTCGAAGAACTTTTTGAAGGGGCTGGATATATTGAGATCATTAAAAGAAAAGCTGACCGGCCTCCGGCAGCCCGCTTCACCCGATTCTGCCAATTTGGGCAAGGAGTGAAATTCTCCACCACATAGAAGGAACCATCCATGGAAATCAGGCTCATTCACATTATTGGAGCGCGGCAGGGACAAACCCAGGCGTTTAACGACCCTAAATCTATCAAATTCGGGCGGCAGCCCGGAAACGACGTGGCTTTCGACGCGAAAGAGGACATTCGCGCTTCCGGAAATCACGCGGAAATCCGCTACGAAGGCGGCCAGTTCCTGCTCTACGATCTCAACAGCACCAACGGAACCTTTGTGAACGGAAACCGGGTTAGCGAGCGCCAGGTTTTGAAAGACGGCGACGTGATCGAATTCGGCAAGGGCGGCCCGCAGGTGCGCTGCGAGATACCCGCGGCCGCCCCGGCGACGCTCCGGTCAACCTCGGTAAGCGCCGGGGAAGAGACGCAAAAAAGCGGCGGCCCGGGGGTAAAAACCGTGCAGATGATGATCCAGGACGCGCTGGCGCAGGCGAAGCAGAGCCGCGGGGGGCGTTTCGGGAGCACCACGGTGTTCATGCGCGAAATGGTGCAGCAGGCGGTCACCCAATCCTCCCAAAAGCTGCGCATCGTTTCCGCGGTCATCGTGGTGTTACTGTTAGGCAGCGTGGGCGGGCTGATTTACATGAACTCGCAGCTCAAAAAGGACCTTCGGGTTGCGGCCAATCAGCACCGCCAGGAGCTGACCGCGGTGGAAAATAATTTCAAAAAGCAGCTCTCCGAATCGCAGCAGCGCACCCAGGCGATCCAGGAACAGCTCGACCAGGCCCAGCGCGACGCTACGGTCAGCCGGGCGCAGATGCAGGCCATGCAGGACATGCTCAACCAGGAACAGGATCGCACCGCCGCGATCATGGACGACCTGCAAAGAACCCGCAGCCAGCTCACTAACCTGGACAATCTTTCCAACGACCTCCTGAAATCCCTGAAGAGCTTCCAGGAGGTGGCGGCGGAGAACCGCGAGTCGATTTTCATGATTGCGATTATGAATAAACAGGATTTCAGCGCCGAGCCCATCGGCACCGGCTTTGCGGTGAGCGGAGACGGGCTGCTGACCAACGCCCACGTGGCCATCCCGATTTTGCAGGCCATGCAGATGAATCCCTCCGTTACCGGGGTCGCGATTATGAACAAGCGCCCGGAGGTGATCTATGAAGTTGCTAAAATTACCGTTCACCCCCAATTCGATGATTCCAAAAATTACCGCCCGGACCTGGCCTACCTGGAAGTGAACACCGGGGGCGGTGCCTTGAAACCGGTCCGGTTTGCTTCCCCTAGTGAATTTTCGAAGATCGAAAGCGGTTACGACCTGGCGGTGTTAGGATTCCCGGGCATTACCATGGATCTCAACAATCCCATTGCCACCCTTTCCACCGGCGCGGTGGGGCGGATCATCGAGGGCAACTATCTTCAGCATAGCTGCGAAACCTCCGGGGGCAACAGCGGCAGCCCGATTTTCAATAAAACCGGAGAAGTGGTGGGGGTGCATTACAGCGGGTTGGGCAACGTGACCGTGGTGGTGCCGGCGCCGGCCCTCGATCCCCAGGGGAACGTGCTCAAAAATCCCGACGGCAGCGATAAAATGAACATGGTGACCAAGCGAATCAAAGAAGCGGTGGGAATCAATATCGGGGTGCGCGCCGACGTGGCGCTGGATTTTTTGCGGATGAATCCGTGAAGCGTAATACGTGTTCCGTTTTTTACGTATTAGGATTTACCGTAACTATTCAGGCATTTTACCACAGAGGCCACAGAGAGCGCAGAGATATGGAAAAGTTTGCTAAACAAACCCATTTTGTAGAAAAAAATGTTCCATATAACGGAATAACGGTTCTAAATGCTCAAAAATCTTCCTCTGTGACCTCTGTGATCTCTGTGGCTGTATAGTAACGATTTACCTTTTAAAACCATGAGCCACAAATTCAACTACTCCGAAAAATTCGCTTCATTCCGGAATAAAACGCTCTACGAGTTTTTAGACCCGGAACAGCAGGGTTTTATCCGGGAGCTTGCTTTTGCGCATCGCTTCAGCTTCCAGGAATTCCGCCAGGCGGTGGAGGCCTGCCGCGACCTGGCGAGCTGGGGGGAAGCGGATTTGCAAAGCTGGTGGGAAGCGGAATCCGCTCGAAACGGTTCCCGGGGACCGGCGCTGAAGAGACAGCTTCTCCAGCTCCTGCAAATTCATTTAACGGAATTGCGGCGCTCCCCGAAGCGTTACCCGGAAGGGGGGCTTAGCCGCCCGAAAAAACGGGAAAAGAGCAGGATCGTCACCGAGAAATCCGGGAAAAAAATCTGGGGTTCCTGCCCGGTGGCCTCTCCCAAAACAGTCTGTTGCAACCTGCGTACCATCGACGCGGTGGAGAATTGCATCTTCGGGTGCAGTTATTGCACCATTCAAACGTTCTACAGCGAGCGGATCGTATTCGATGCCGATCTCGCCGAAAAACTGAAAAGCATCCCCATCGAGCCGGGGCGTTTCTACCACTTCGGCACCGGGCAGTCTTCGGACTCTTTAGCCTGGGGCAACCGCAACGGCAACTTAGATGCTTTGTGCCGCTTTGCCGCGGAGCATCCCAATATTTTGTTAGAATTCAAGACCAAATCTGACAATATCGGTTTTTTCCTGGAAAGCGAAACGCCCCCGAACATCGTGTGCAGTTGGTCGCTGAATACCCCGGCCATCATCGCGAACGAGGAGCATTTCACCGCCAGCCTGCCCCGGCGGCTCGAGGCCGCCCGCGCCGTGGCCGACCGGGGCGTCAAAGTCGCGTTCCATTTTCACCCTATGGTCTATTACACCGGCTGGGAGGAGGATTACCCGGCCATCGCCGGCGAGCTGCTCCGGCGGTTCAACCCGGCGGAG
Source organism: uncultured Calditrichaceae bacterium (assembly GCA_964522165.1). Taxonomy (GTDB): domain Bacteria; phylum Calditrichota; class Calditrichia; order RBG-13-44-9; family J075; genus JABWBP01. The sequence goes on along the minus strand of CAZFVV010000033.1, from coordinate 20,440 downwards.
GTGTTATTCATCTCCTTCGGCTCCATTACCATGATCAAACCGGCGATCCAGAAGATTCGCCGCCTGGGTCACCAGACTAAAATTTTGCAAATGGAGATGGTTGCGGATCCGCACGGCAAGCTCACCTATCCCGATGCCATCAAAATCCAGATGTTCCAGACCATGTACCAGGCCTTCAAACCCTGGCGGGATGAGGTGTTTATGTACCTGTGCATGGAAAAAGCGGCGATTTGGGAGAGCGCCTTCGGGTACGTGTATGGCAGTAACGAGGAATTCGAGCAGGATTTCGGGCGGAGGACCATGGGGAAGCGTGAAACGTGATGCGTGATAACTAAGGAAGTGGGATGTTGCTTAATAAGTACTCTAAGTCTTCCTGGATGGTTGCAGGGTTTCCTTGCATGATACTCATTGGGGTAGAGTAAGGCGTTCCGGCTTCACGGATCATATAACAGCGCTGCTCGGGAATCATAGTTAGCAATAAACGGGTAATTTGAGTAAGGAGTTGAAGCCGATGTTGAACCACGCTTTCACCCAGCACGTGGCGACCCCGGTAATACCACCCCCGACTCTCCCGCGTTGAACCCAGGGAGTATTCATAGAAACGCGCCCGGTCCTTATTGCTTCCCCGGGAATATCCTTCTTCGATATTAGCACTTATAGACCCCAATGCCCGATACAACTGATCTGATAATCCGATTGTTCGTCGATCTTTTATCAAATTTGTTACGCCATACCATCCGATATCATTCAAAAATAGCGCCAAACGATAAGCCTCTATCTTCCAAAGAGAGTCGCCCGTGATTTCCTCCGGTACAGTCTTTTCCCAATCCCGGTAATTCAGCGTTCCTCTCCTGTCACGTTTCACGCATCACGTTTCACGTCTCACGCTTCATAATCCCTCACCCATTTCCCCCACCCGGTCACGAATTTTTCAAAAAATATGAAAGCGACTCGATTTCGATGGCGGGATTTTCGTATTTGACCTGCACGTTGGCAGGCGTTTTCAGGCTGATAGGCGCGAAATTCAAAATTGCCCGCACGCCCGCCTTCACCAGATCGTCCGCCACCCGCTGGGCGGCGTGGGTGGGCACGGCGATAATGGCGATCTCGATTTTGTGGGATTTTACCAGCGCTGCCAGGCGGTCGGTGCTCTCCACGGTCAGGTCCTGAATGCGGTCTCCTACCTTCGCCGGGTCGGAATCCATGATCACGGAGACCCTGAATCCCTGTTTTTTGAACTCTCCGAAGTTTACCAGGGCGCGGCCGATATTCCCGGCCCCGATGATTCCCACGCGCCATTCCTTGACCAGCCCCAGGATTTCCCCGATTTGCTTTTTGAGCGCTTTGGTGTTATAACCCAGACCCCTTTTTCCGAAGGTTCCAAAAAAGGAGAGGTCTTTCCGCACCTGGGCGGAGGTAATTCCATCCATCTCCGCTAACTGGTCGGAGGAAACGGTGTCGGTTTTCTTGTCGATCAATTGCTCCAGGGAGCGGTAATACTTCGACAGTCTTCGAATGGTGGACTCGGAAATTTTCTTCATGGTTTTTTCCCGGTTTTGATCGCCCAATAGCTCACGTTTCACGCATCGCGCATCCCATGATCCCTGAAACGTGATGCGTGAATCCGAATTTAATTTTTGTGAATTGCCCGAATGTTTTTTATTCTTCCTCTTCCTCGGTGAAAGCGACCCGGGCCACGTCGCTGACGCGGGCGCCGCTGTCCAATTTGATCAGCCGCACGCCCATGGTGTCCCGCCCGGTGGATTTGATGTTGCCGACGTGGATGCGCAGAATGATGGCGCTGTTGGTAATCAGCATCAAATCGTCGTCGTCAACCACTTCCATCAGGGAGATCAGCCGCCCGGTTTTGTCGCTGGCCTTAAAGGTTTTGATCCCCTTGCCGCCCCGGTGAGTGATGCGGTATTCCTTGATCTCGGTGCGCTTCCCGAAGCCTAACTCGGAAACCGCCAGCAGGGTGCCGTCGCGTTTGACCACCACCATCCCGACCACTACATCATTTTTGCCCAGGGAGATGCCCCGCACTCCCGCCGCGGCCCGCCCCATTTCCCGCACCTCGGTTTCGGTGAAGCGGATCGCCATGCCGGCGGAGGTGGCCAGCACGATGTCGTTGCTGCCGTCGGTCAGCTTGGCTTCGATGAGGGTATCGCCGGGATTGATCTTGATGGCGATGATCCCGTCGCGGCGGGGATTGCTGAAGGCGGCCAGGTTGGTTTTCTTGATCACCCCTTCGCGGGTGGCCATGGTAATGTACTCCTTGTCGGAAAACTCTTTCACATTAATGAACGCGCGAATTTGCTCGTCTTTTTCCAACTCGATCATATTCACCACCGCCCGGCCCTTGCCGGCCTTGCCCACCTGGGGAATTTCGTGCACTTTCAGCCAGTAGCACTTCCCTTTGTCGGTGAAGAAAAGGATGTAATTGTGGGTAGAGGCGATGAACAGGTGCTCCACGAAATCCTCGCCCTTGGCCACCGCGCCAGTGCTGCCGCGGGTATTGCGGTTCTGGCGGCGGTACCCGCTCACCGGGAAGCGCTTGATGTACCCGTCGCGGGTAATGGTGATCACCATGTCTTCTTCCGCGATCATGTCCTCGATGGAGAACTCTTCGTAATCGCGGACGATCTCGGTGCGGCGGTCGTCGCCGTAGGTTTCCTTCAGGTGCAGCAGCTCTTCTTTGATAATCTGCATTTGCAGCGCCCGGCTTTCCAGAATTGCCTTCAAGCGGGCGATGGTTTTGATGACTTCCCGGTATTCGTCCTCGATTTTCTTCCGCTCCAGGCCGGTAAGCCGTTGCAGGCGCATGTCCAAAATCGCCTTGGCCTGGATTTCCGAGAGCTTGAAGCGCTTCATCAAGTTTTCCTGCGCGGTTTCCGGGCTGCGGGATTTTTTGATGATCTGCACGATCTCGTCGATATTGTCCAGGGCGATTTTGTAGCCTTCTAAGATATGGGCGCGTTTTTCCGCCTTGTCCAGCTCGAAGCGGGTGCGGCGCAACACCACCACGTGGCGGTGGTCGATGAAGTGCTTCAACATCTCCTTTAGATCCATGATCTTCGGCTGCCCGTCCACCAGCGCCAGGTTGATGATCCCGAAGGTATTCTGCATCTGGGTGTGCTTGAAAAGCTGGTTGAGCACCACTTCCGGCTGGCCGTCGCGCTTCAGCTCGATTACCATGCGCATTCCGTCGCGGTCGGATTCATCGTTGATGTCCGCAATCCCGTCGATGGTTTTGCTGCGCACCAGCTCGGCGATCTTTTCGATCAGCGAGGCCTTGTTAACCTGGTAGGGAAGCTCGGAAACGATAATCCGGTCGCGGCTGCCGCGGGTGTGCTCCACGCTGGCGCGAGCGCGTACCATAATTTTCCCCCGCCCGGTTCTGTAGGCTTCCTTGATCCCCTCACTTCCGAAAATGATCCCGGCGGTGGGGAAATCCGGCCCCTTGATGTGCTTCATTAAGCCTTCCACGGTGATTTCGGGATCGTCAACCTGGGCGACCAGGGCGTCCACCACTTCCCGGAGGTTGTGAGGCGGAATGTTGGTAGCCATGCCCACGGCGATCCCGGAAGCGCCGTTGCAGAGCAAATTAGGCAGCAGAGAGGGCAGGATAACCGGCTCGGTGAGGGTGTCGTCGAAATTGGGGCGGAAATCCACGGTATCCTTATCGAGGTCGCGCAACACTTCATTGGCGATGCGCGAGAGGCGCACTTCCGTGTAACGCATGGCCGCGGGGGAGTCGCCATCCACGGAGCCGAAGTTGCCCTGCCCGTCGATGAGAGGGTAACGCAGCGAGAAATCCTGCACCATCCGCACCATGGTATCGTACACCGCGGTGTCGCCGTGGGGATGGAATTTGCCGAGCACTTCCCCGACCACCCGGGCGCTCTTTTTATAGGGTCGGTTGAACAGCAATCCCAATTCGGACATGCCGTAGAGCACCCGGCGGTGCACCGGTTTCAGCCCGTCGCGCACGTCCGGCAGCGCCCGCGCCACGATGACGGACATGGAGTAATCTAAGTAGGAATTGCGCATCTCCTCCTGGATGTCTAAGGGGACAATGCGCTGGCGTTGGAGTTCCATTCTTTAATATACCTCGGTTATTTTATTGTTCTCGAGTAACTCTCTTCAGTTATTCACAGACGCAAGCGTATCACCCATTTCACTCGGATGCAGCCATAGATAATCGCGTATTTCTAAATACATCCGATCTAACTCCGCCAGGTACCCGCTTACGGCAAGGCGATAATTGACCGGATTGGTTTCAACCTGGCGAAGATGCGCTACTTGCTGCTGAAAATAGCCGATTCGCTCTACCGTTACTTGAAGCTCTTGATCATTTTTAATCATAATCCGGTTACCTCAACGATTCCTCGTTTTGCTCCGTCTCGTTTAATTTGCCAATGCTCAATAGTTTTTTGTTCACTATCCAAAATTGCTAAACGGCGTATCCAGAAAACGCTGGAGCCTTCATAATTCTGCGCCATCAAATGGTTAAAGATAACAGCGGTCTCACCATGTAATTGGCTGGCATCGAACGAATTTTCCATCAACATAAATATATCAACGTCATTCGGCGAAGGTTTAGCCGTAACAAACGAACCGAAAATAATAAACCGAGCGATTTGTTTTGTGCTGTTTACCAGTTTGTAAATACGAGCTAACCGTTGCGCCATAATCCGCCTTTGCGGGGTACTGGTTCCAAAGTGCTCTATCACTTCTGATAGAGTTGCTCTATGAATGCCAGGGGGCAAATCACCATCTCTATTAAACTCTGGCCATTTTTTCATAAGATGGCTTACTCGTATCGGCGTTTACTCTTCAATATGTTACACGTCCAAATTCCGCACGTACTTGGCGTTTTTCTCGATAAACGCCCGGCGCGGCTCCACCTGGTCGCCCATCAGGGTGCTGAAAATATGATCCGCCTCCGCGGCGTTTTCTAAGGTCACTTGCAGCAGGGTGCGCTTTTCCGGGTTCATGGTGGTTTCCCAGAGCTGCTCGGGGTTCATTTCCCCCAGCCCCTTGTAGCGCTGTACGTTGATATTCATGCTGGCGCCGTTCTTGGAGAGCCGTTTGGTAATGTCCTCTTTTTCCTCGTCGTCGTAAGCGTAGGAGATTTCTTTCCCGGCGCGGATCATATAGAGAGGCGGCTGGGCGATGTACACGTTGCCACACTCGATCAATTCCTTCATGTAGCGGAAGAAGAAGGTCAGCAGCAGGGTGCGGATGTGGGAGCCGTCCACGTCCGCGTCGGTCATGATGATGATTTTATGGTAGCGCAGCCGTTCGAGCGAGAAATCCCCCTCCCCGATCCCGGTTCCCAGGGCGGTGATGATAGTCTTGATTTCGTCATTGGTGAGGATTTTATGCAGCCGCGCCTTTTCCACGTTCAGGATTTTGCCCTTCAGGGGTAAAATCGCCTGGAAGCGCCGGTCGCGGCCCTGTTTGGCGGAACCGCCGGCGGAATCGCCCTCCACCAGGTAAATTTCGCACTGGGCGGGATCGTCGATGGAGCAATCGGCTAATTTGCCGGGCAGGGAGTTGCTTTCCAGGGCGCTTTTGCGGCGGGTCAGCTCCCGGGCTTTGCGGGCCGCTTCCCGGGAATTGGCCGCGGTGATGCACTTTTCGATGATCCGTTTGCCAACCGAGGGATTCTGCTCTAAGAATTCCGCCAATTTATCGTTGGTGACGGATTCCACGATGCCCTTCACTTCGCTGTTGCCCAACTTGGTCTTGGTCTGCCCCTCGAACTGCGGCTCCGCCACCTTCACGCTGATGATGGCGGTGATGCCTTCCCGGGTATCTTCTCCCTGGATCACCACCTTTTTCAGCAGGTTGTTCTTGGTCCCGTAGTTGTTGATGGTACGGGTGAGGGCGGAGCGGAACCCGCTCAAATGGGTTCCCCCTTCGATGGTATTCACGTTGTTGCAGTAGCTGAAAATATTCTCGTTGTAGGAGTCGTTGTATTCAAAGGCGATCTCCACCTGCACTCCTTCGCGCTCGTCTTCGAAATAGATCGGCTTGTGCAGGGCGGTGCGGTTTTGGTCCAGGTAGCGCACGAATTCCACCAGCCCGCCCTTGTAGTGGAACACTTCTTCCTGCTCTTCACCCACCCGTTCGTCGCGCAGGGTGATTTTCAATCCTTTGTTCAAAAAAGCCAGGTCGCGGAGGCGGTTGGCCAGGGTCTCGAAGGTATATTTGATCTTCTTGAAAATCTCTTTGTCGGCTAAAAAAACGACTCTGGTGCCGCTCTTTTTAGTTTTCCCGGTTTGCTTGACCGGGGCGACCGGCACGCCGCGCTCGTATTTCTGCTCCCAGATAATCCCGTCGCGGTACACCTGCACTTCGCACCATTCCGAGAGCGCGTTCACGACTGATGCCCCCACCCCGTGTAACCCCCCGGACACTTTGTAGGTGGATTTATCGAACTTTCCCCCGGCGTGGAGCACGGTCATGATCACTTCCAGGGCGGATTTGCCGGTTTCCTTGTGCAAATCCACCGGGATACCGCGGCCGTCGTCCACCACGGAGACGGTTTCATCCTGGTGGATGGTCACGATAATGTTAGTGCAGAAGCCGGCCATGGCTTCGTCGATGCTGTTGTCAACGATCTCGTAAACCAGGTGATGAAGCCCGCGAGGGGTTACATCACCGATATACATGGCCGGGCGGCGGCGAACCGCCTCCAAACCCTTTAGTACCTGGATTTTCTCCGCCGAATACTCGTGCTGCGCGTCAATTCTGTTCTTTTCCTGATCCGTCATAATCCGTCATTCCTTAGTAAAATTTAATTTCCTGAATTACCTTTTTCCCGATTTTTTCATTCAATTTCTGAATAATCTGGTGTTTGAAATACACCAATTCATTTCGCCAGACGTCGTTGTCAACCCTCACGAAGATGATTCCTTCCTTTACTTTTTGAGGATCGGTATGCCGGGCGATTTCCTTGCCCACGCACACGTCCCAGAAGGCGATGGCGAGGTTCTCGTCGAAGCGTTCCCGCATCCCCATCGCTTTGAAAAAGCCTAAGATGGCGTCGCGGATGTGGGTTTCTCTTCCCTTCGCCATGTTTTGATACCCCGCTGCTTCAATTATCGGATGGTTCGACCCCGATCTTCATCAATCCAATAATCTATTACTCCAATGCCCCAACGCGTTACACGTGTAAAGTAATTTGGGGGAGTTAAGGCAAAGCTGAAGCTTTGCACTCCCGAAGGCCGTTTTCACGCTTCCGCCGGGGCGACGGCGCCATCCTCCACCCGGTAATAATGGATCGGCAGGTCAGAAATGTTCCCGGGGCCCATTTTATCGAAAAAATTCTGCGAGGTGGTGGTTATGAACACCTGCCCGATGTGGCCGAGCTGCTGCAACATCTGCTGAATGCGGTTGGCGTCCAACTCCCCAAAAATGTCGTCGAACAGCAAAATGGGCGCTTGCAGCCGCTGCTGTTGCAAATGCTGGAATTCCGCCAGCTTCAAAGCGATGATGAAGGTTTTGTGCTCTCCCTGGCTGGCGTAATCTTTCAGCGGTTTGCCGCTTAGCAAAAACAGCAGATCATCGCGGTGAGGGCCGGGCAGGGTCGTGCCGTATTCTACCTCCTTCGTCCGGCTCTGCTCGAACAGGCGATGATACGCCTCGGCGAGAGATTGGTTGCCTTGCGTTTCTCCCGCAGGGATGCCTGCTCCCCGGGGAGATTCCCACACGTTGCAGCGGTAGATGATTTTGACCTTGTCCCCGGTATTGCTCAATTCCCGGTAATGCTGTTTTACCGACTCGCTAAGCAGGGCGGTAGCCTCCAGGCGTTTGCGGATCAATTCCGTACCGTGCGCGACCAGGTTCTCTTCCCAGGATTTCAGCAAGTGGGAATCGCATTTGCCCTCCCGGGCATCGTTCAGAAGTTGGTTGCGCTGCCGCAGGGAACGGTTGTACTGGATCAGGCTGTGGAGGTAGAGGGCGCTGGATTGCGACAACAAAATATCCAGGAAGCGCCGGCGCTGCGCCGGCCCGCCCTGGGAAAGGCTTAGATCCGCCGGGTAAAGCAGCACAATCGGAATTTCCCCGATGTAATCGGAAAATTTTTGAGATTTTTGCCCGTTTACGATGAGGGATTTTCCCTCTCCCGGGGAGTACCCGATTGCCGATTGAATGGCCGTTCCCTGGCCGGAGATGAATTCTCCCTGGATGCGAAACATTTTTTCGGTATTCAAAATCAAATTTTTATCGTTGGTGGTGCGAAAGCTCTTGGTCAATGCTAAGTAGTGAATCGCCTCCAAAATGCTGGTTTTCCCGGCGCCGTTCTCCCCGTAGATTACATGCAAGCCGTCAAAAAACTGGATGTGAGCCTCTTTATAGTTCCGAAAATTGACCAGGGACAATCGCTGCAATTTCATAGTGCTTTAGCGTTCCGGTGTTATCGTGTTCCGGCGCTATAGTGTGATCAGGTGCGCTTTCCAATTCATAAAACACCAAAACACTTGCGCACCATAACATATTAGGCTTCTTCCAGCCGGATGGGCATCAATAACATCAATTGTTTTTCGTTTTCCGGCATTTCCATCGGCTGAAGCAATACCGCGTAATCCGGGCGCACCAGTTTCAGCACAACCTGTTGGGAATCCACGTGCCGGAGCACGGTTTGCAGGTAGCGGGAGTTGAAGCCGATGGTAAAATCCTCCCCGGTAAAGGACTGGTGGGCAATCGCTTCGTTCGCCTCGCCGCCATAATCCATGTCTTCGGCGTGAATTTCCAGGCGTTGGGGGGTAATATGGAGCACCACCTGGGCAGTAATGGGATTGGAAAACAGCGAGACCCGTTTTACCGAAGCGAGCAGTTCCGCATTGTTGATGGTCAGCTCGTAATTGATATCATTGGGAATTACCCGGCTGTAATCCACGTACATTTCCTCGATTAAGCGGGCGTAGAGCCGGGTGCTGTCCATGTGGAAGAGCGCGTGTTTGTTCCCCAGGGCCATGGCGGTTACGCCCTCAAATTCGATGCTGCGGAGCACGAAATTCAAGGCCCGGGTGGAAATGATCGCGTTCATGGATTCCATCGGGAGAGAATCATCCCGGTATCCTAACATGGCCAGGCGGTGGCCGTCGGTGGCGACGGTTTGCACCGAGTGCTCGCCCAGTTCGAAATATACCCCGGTGAGGGCCGGGCGAAGCTCGTCGGTGGAGGTAGAGAAAATGGTTTTTTCGATCAACCGCTTCAGGACCCGGTTGGGAAGCTGGATTTCATGCACCTCGGTGATGTCCGGTTTGTGGGGGAATTCCGCGGGGTTCTCCCCGCCGATTTTATACTGCCCGAAGTCGGAGCGAATCTCCAGGCGGTGATTGGTATCGGATTCAAAGGTCAGCAAAATATTCGGCAATTCCCGCACCAGGTCATGAATCTGCCGGCCCGGAAGAGCGATGGCGCCCTCCTCGGTCACTTCCTGGGGTTTCACGAAAGACACCATGGTAATTTCCAGGTCCGTGGTCATCAATTCCAACTGCCCGTCCGCAACGCTAAACTTGATATTCTGGGTCATGGCAATGGTAGATCGCTGGGGAATAACGCTGGCCACTTTTTGCAGCGCTTCGTAAATTTCGTCTCGCTGGATGCTGAATTTCATGCTTTCCTCCACGCTATAGAATCAAGATTTAAACTATTGAAAATAGGGAATGATGATAATTTTTACAAGAAAAATAAATCAAAACCCTGCTACAGCAAACCATTTAGCGCGACATTCTCGATATTAAAACAGTGAACAAAAATTCACCGACAAATGTAGTGTTTTTTTTGTCAACTTTGCAACGATTTTTTTCACTAATCGGGCAGTTTTTTGTACATTTCCATTGCTTTTAATGGAATTCACTGCTAAATAGGCGTATGGATAGGTTACTCATCATCTGGGAGACGTATTTGGTTGCGTGCCAGCAATGGTACGGCTTTAGTTAACGCCCGCCGCGATTTTTCCGCGTTGTTCTATACTCATCCGTACGTTTTTTGAAGAGCGAAGTTTGAAGATGTTTGTCTCCGGTAGTCACCGGCATCGATGTTCAATTTCCCAATTTGAAACGATCAATACCAGAGGAGCAACCGATGGCCCGCACAAAAGTGATCATCATGGGCGCCGCCGGGCGCGATTTTCACAATTTCAATACCTTTTTTCGCAATAACGAGCAGTACGAAGTGGTCGCCTTCACCGCTACCCAGATTCCCAACATCGACGGGCGGAAATATCCCCCGGAGCTGGCCGGGAAGCTCTATCCCAAGGGGATTGATATTTACCCGGAAAGCGAGCTGGCCGGGCTGATCCAAAAATTTACGGTCGATGAAGTGGTATTTTCCTACTCCGACGTTCCCTACAATTACGTGATGTCCCGCTCCGCCCTGGTCAACGCCGCGGGGGCGGATTTCAAGGTGCTGGGGCCGCGCCATACCATGCTGAAATCTTCCAAACCGATCATCGCAGTTTGCGCGGTGCGCACCGGCAGCGGCAAAAGCCAGAGCACCCGCAAAGTGGTGCAATTGCTGCGGGAGGCCGGGAAAAAAGTGGTCGCGGTACGCCATCCCATGCCTTACGGAAACCTGGTAGCCCAGCGGGTACAGCGTTTTGCCCGGCTGGAAGACCTGGACAAACACGATTGCACCATCGAAGAGCGCGAAGAATACGAACCGCACATCGTGAGCGGCAACGTGATCTACGCCGGGGTGGATTACGAAGCGATTCTCCGGGAAGCGGAAAAAGAGGCCGACATCATCGTGTGGGACGGGGGAAATAATGATCTGCCTTTCTACCGGCCGGATTTGCACATTACCGTGCTGGACCCCCATCGTCCCGGCGATGAAGTGAGCTACTACCCCGGGGAAGCCAACCTGCGCATGGCGGACGTGCTGGTGATCAATAAAATCGACACTGCCTATCCGGAGGACATTAACGCCGTGCGCGATTCGATTTATACCCTGAACCCCGGCGCGGTCGTGATCGAAGCCGCTTCCCCGATTTTCGTAGAAGATTATCAGTTGATCAAGGGCAAGCGGGTGTTGGCAGTCGAAGACGGTCCCACCCTGACCCACGGGGAGATGGCCTATGGCGCGGCCATTGTGGCCGCGGAGAAATTCGGCGCGGGGGAAATCATTGATCCGCGCCCCTTTACCGTGGGCACCATTACCGAAACGTTCCAGAAATATCCTGAAATCGGAACCCTGCTGCCGGCGATGGGCTACGGGGACAAGCAAATCCGCGACCTGGAAGCGACCATCAACCAAACCGATTGCGACGTGGTGATCATCGGAACCCCGATTGACCTGCGCAAGTTGGTGAAGCTGAACAAACCGGCGGTGCGGGTAAGATACGAGCTTCAGGAAATCGGCAAACCGGACCTCCGCGACGCGCTGAAGAAGTTTTTCTAATCCTTCAGGGGTGTTCATGTGTTCAGGTGTTCAGGTGCTCGAGTATTTTTGTGAAGGGATAGCTTCTCACCTCACCGTAGCACTTGCACACTATAACACCCAAACACTTGAACACCCGCGCACTTGAACACTGCATAAACTCCGAGACGGTAGCAACATGAGCGAGAAAAAGACCATCGTGATGGCGTTGGGCGGCAACGCCATCACCCAACAAGACGAAGAAGGCAACATTTACCAGCAATTCGCCAATACCCGGCGCAGCATGGCGGGGGTATTGGAATTGATCGAAATGGGGCACCGTTTGCTGATCACCCACGGGAACGGTCCCCAGATCGGCAACGAAATGATCCGGGTAGAACTCTCCGCCAAAGTGGTGCCCCGCCTGCCCCTGGGGGTGCTGGTAGGCGATACCCAGGGCGGAATGGGCTACATGTTGGAGCAGTGTTTGCTGAACGTGATGCACGATCGCGGCATTAAGCGCGAGGTGGCCTGCATTGTGACCCAGGTGCTGGTGGACAAGAACGATCCGGCGCTGAAGAATCCCACCAAATTCGTGGGGCCGTTTTACGATAAACCGCGCGCGGAAGAGCTGGCGCAAACCCAGGGCTGGATCGTCAAGGAAGATCCCGGGCGCGGCTGGCGGCGGGTAGTGCCCTCCCCGGTTCCCCGGGAGATCGTGGCGAAGAAAGCCATCCAGTTGTTAGTGGAAAACGGCGTGATCGTGATTGCCGCCGGGGGAGGGGGCATCCCGGTGTACCTGGAGAGCAACGGCTGGTTAGAAGGGGTAGATGCGGTAATCGATAAGGACCTCGCTTCCGCGGTGTTAGGCAACGGGGTAGGAGCGGATGAAATGGTGATCCTGACCGGGATAGATAAAGTGGCGCTGAACTTTGGCAAACCCAACCAGGCATTTTTGGATCGCCTGACCGCGGCGGAGGCCAGGAAATACCTTTCCGAAGGGCAGTTTCCCGCCGGGAGCATGGGGCCGAAAATCCAGGCGGCGCTTAATTTCCTGGAAAACGGGGGGAAGCGGGTGGTGATCGCCTCCATCGAGCAATCCGCCGCGGCGGCGCACGGGCGGGCGGGAACGGTGATCGTCGCCTGAAGCG
>CAZFVV010000033.1:4837-7813 GCA_964522165.1 uncultured Calditrichaceae bacterium | reverse complement strand
TATGAGGCATTGCAGAACGTGGAAGTCATCGTTCAGGAATGGATTGAGACGGCCAGGCAATTGAAGCGGGAAATTCCTAAACCGAAAGGGAGATTGTTATACGCATAATTAAGGTGAACGCTATGGAAATCGTCTGGAAAAATCATATCGAAACAAATCCCAAAGTACTGCTGGGGAAACCGGTCATTAAAGGAACCCGGATTCCGGTGGATCTGATTTTGGAAAAATTATCCCTTGGAGAATCCATTGAGCAATTATTAAACGCCTATCCGCAGATCACAAAGGAAACCATACTTGCCTGTCTCTCTTTTGCTGCTGAATCAGTGAAGAATGAAGTGGTGATTGTTTCATAATGAAGATCGTCACGGATGAAAATGTGGATTTTTTGATTGTGGAGATTCTACGGGAAAATAACTTCGAGGTCATCCATATCGGCGAAGTTCTTCCGGGAGCGGATGACGACGAGATACTTTCTCTTTCGAATCGTGAGAGTGCAATTCTGTTAACGGAAGATAAAGACTTCGGAGAATTGGTATTCAGGTTTAAAAAAACGAATTGGGGAGTAATTCTGGTTCGATTGAGTGGTTTAGAGAGCGAAACAAAGGCAAAGCTGGTCTGCCAGGCCATAAAAAACCACCTTGAAGAGATGAAACATGCCTTCACGGTTATTGAACCGAATCGAACGCGGATAAAAAATCCGAAATAAAATCATACTGGAGAAAAAAACATGAACATTCACGAGTACCAGGCAAAGGAAATCCTGCGGAAGTACGGTGTGGCAGTGCCCGGTGGAAAGGTGGCCTTTTCCGCCGCGGAAGCGGAGCAGGCGGCTAAGGAATTAGGCGGTAATGTATTTGTAGTGAAAGCGCAAATTCACGCCGGCGGGCGCGGCAAGGGCGGGGGGGTAAAGATCGCCAAAAGCCCCGCGGAAGCACGCGGGCTGGCAGAAAAAATGCTCGGCATGAAGTTGGTGACCCACCAGACCGGCCCGGAAGGCAAAGAAGTGCGCAAAGTGCTCATCGAAAAGGGCATCGACATTGCCCGGGAATTGTACCTGGGCATCGTGCTCGACCGCTCGGTCTCCAAATTAGTGATCATGGCCTCCACCGAGGGCGGGGTGGAGATCGAAAAAGTGGCCGCGCAAACCCCGGAGAAAATTTTCAAGGAATACGTGGAGCCGGAAGTGGGCATGCAGCCTTTCCAGGCGCGGCGGCTGGCCTTCAAATTAGGGTTGAGCGGCGACCAGATCAAAAACGCCACCCAGTTTATCCTGGCGCTTTACAATGCTTTTGTGGATAGCGACGCTTCCCTGGCGGAAATCAATCCCCTGGTGGTCACCAAAGCCGGGGAAGTGCTGGCGTTGGACGCCAAAATCGGGTTCGACGACAACGCCCTCTACCGCCACAAAGACATTGCCGGGATGCGCGACATTCACGAAGAAGACCCCCTGGAGGTGGAGGCGCACAAGCACGATCTGAATTACATCAAGTTGGACGGCAACGTGGGCTGCATGGTGAACGGGGCCGGGCTGGCCATGGCCACCATGGATATTATCAAATTAGCCGGGGGAATGCCGGCGAACTTTTTGGACGTGGGCGGCGGCGCGAACGTGGATACGGTGCGCAACGGCTTTCATATCCTGCTCTCCGATCCCCACGTGAAAGCGGTGCTGGTGAACATCTTCGGCGGGATCGTGCGATGCGACCGGGTAGCCAAAGGAATTATCGAGGCTGCTAAATCCATCGAGATCAAGGCGCCGATGGTAATCCGCCTGGAAGGCACCAACGCGGAAGAAGCGGCGGTGCTGCTGAAAGAATCGGGAATGAACTTTGAGGTGGCGAATTCCCTGGAAGAGGCGGCGAGAAAAGTGGTCAGCTTGATTCGGTGAGGCAATTGCTTCGCGTCATTACGCTCCGCTGTCATTTGTAGTCATTTGCGCTTTGCGTCATTGCGCTTCGCTGTCATTCCTGGTCATTCATAATTCAATGGCGCGCAGCGCAAATGACTACCAATGACGCGCGCAGCGTAGATGACCCTTAAATGACCACGGATGACGCGCGCAGCGCAAATGACAATCAATGACCTTAAAAGAAGAGGCGAACATGAGCATTATTGTTGATGAGAACAGCAAGATTGTGGTGCAAGGAATTACCGGAAAAGAAGGCGCGTTTCATACCAATCAAATGATCGAGTACGGCAGCAAAGTCGTCGCCGGGGTCACTCCCGGGAAAGGCGGGCAAAAATTCGAGGAAAAAGTACCCATCTTCAACACCGTAAAAGACGCGGTGGAAGCCACCCGCGCGAACGTCTCCGTGCTGTTCGTTCCCCCCTCCTTTGCCGCGGACGCGGTGTACGAAGCCGCGGATGCCGGCGTCGAAACCGTGGTGTGCATTACCGAGGGCATTCCCGCCAAAGATATGCTGAAAGTGTATCATTTTTTGAAGAAAAAAGGTACCCGGATGGTCGGCCCGAATTGCCCGGGGGTGATTTCGCCCGGCAAGTGCAAAGTGGGCATTATGCCGGCGTTCATCCATAAGGAGGGATCGGTCGGGGTGATCAGCCGCAGCGGAACCCTCACCTACGAAGCGGTGCACCAGTTGACCCAGATCGGGTTGGGGCAGTCCACCTGTATCGGCATCGGCGGCGACCCGGTGATCGGCACGCGCTTCATCGACGCCCTGGAGCTGTTCAAGAACGATAAACAGACCGAGGCGGTGGTGTTGATCGGCGAAATCGGCGGCACCGCGGAGGAGGAAGCCGCGGCCTGGATAAAGCAATACTTCAACAAGCCGGTGGTGGCCTTCATCGCCGGGCAGACCGCTCCCCCGGGCAAGCGCATGGGACACGCCGGGGCGATCATCAGCGGCGGAAAGGGCACCGCGGCGGAGAAGATGAAGGCGCTTAAAGACGCCGGCATCGCCGTCTGCGAAAGCCCCGCGGTAATCGGCCAGACGGTGAAGAAGGTGCTGGGGAAGT
>CAZFVV010000033.1:0-4737 GCA_964522165.1 uncultured Calditrichaceae bacterium | reverse complement strand
GTCTGCGAAAGCCCCGCGGTAATCGGCCAGACGGTGAAGAAGGTGCTGGGGAAGTGAGACCGTATTGATGGCGTGAGAGAGCAGGATGCAAATTGCTGATATAATCTGGCGCCCCGAGATAATCGATAAACTCGCCTGGAAACATGGATTAACGCCGGAAGAAGTAGAGCAAGTACTTTCCGGTGATCCAGTAGTACGAAAAGTTCAGAAAGGGCATCGAAAAGGGGAAGATTTGTATGCTGCTCTCGGGCAAAGCGCATCGGGGCGTTATGTTATCGTTTACTTTGTCTATAAGTAAACTCATGAGGCGTTGATTTTAAGTGCCCGTGACATGGATAGTAGAGAAAGGAAGTTATATGGGCGCAGGTAAAAAAATACCAAAGCTTACCAGCTACGAGGAAATGGCTGAATTCTGGGATTCTCACAGCCTGGCGGATTATTGGGATCAAACCGAACCGGTTGAGGAGTTCAAAATTTTGGAACAAGCTCGTCGCCGTTACCTGGTCTCGCTTGATAAAGAATTGGTAGAGCGGGTACGAAAAATAGCCCGCGCCCGCGGTTTAAGCACCGAAAGCCTGGTCAATTTATTGTTAGAGCAACGGTTGCAGGAAATCGAAAGAAAATAAGCGCAACAGACAGCACAGGAGAAACCCCTTGTCAGAACTCACCTTCACCATGATCAAGCCGGAATGCGTTTCCGGCAAACATATCGGCGAGGTAATCGCCCGGATCGAAAAAGCGGGATTTGCCATCAAATCGCTGCGGATGGTGCACATGACCCGGAAAGATGCGGAGACGTTTTACGCGGTGCACAAAAAACGCCCTTTTTACGGAGAACTGACCGAATACATGAGCAGCGGCCCGGTGGTAGCCATGGTGCTGGAAAAAGAGAACTGCATCAAGGCCTACCGGGAGTTCATCGGCGCCACCAACCCGAAGGACGCCGCCCCGGGAACCATCCGGCGGGATTTCGGCAGCAGCATCCAGCTCAATTGCGTGCACGCCTCGGACGGGCCGGATACCGCCCGGGCGGAAATCAAATTCTTCTTTTCCGACCGGGATTTGGTAGGATAATAATTGGCAATTGATAATTGGCAATTCACTGTGAACCACAAAACAGGTTGGCAACATGCCGGTTTCCGTTAAATTTATCATCATCAGCATATTTGCCCTGCTGCTAACGGCCTGCTCCAAAAAAGCTACCGATGCGGTAGAAGAACTGCCGAAGATCAATATTCCCCGCTTCGGAGAGGAAAATACCCTGGAAATCGCCAGTTGGAACATTCGAACTTTCCCTAACCCTAACCCGAACATTAGTAACCCCGGCCAGACCGTCACCAGCGTGAAGGAAATCATTCTGGATCTGGACGTGGATCTCTACGCGGTTCAGGAAATCAATAGCGCGTATGAATTTGAAAATCTGATAGACAGCCTCAACGCCGCAGCAGGAGCAAATATGTACGACGGCCGGCTGAATGAGCAATCCTCTTCCTTCAAAACCGGGATCATTTTCAAAAAATCCGTTATCGAGGTGCTCGATTCAACCTACCTGTTTGTGAATGATTTGTATGATTTCGCCTCCCGGCCGCCTTTTCAACTATCTTTACGCGCCAGTAAAAACGGCCACACCTTCGATTTTAACCTCATCGTGGTGCACTTGAAAGCCGAGGATGGAAATCCCCAAAGCCAGGTTCGCCGCCGAAATTCCATTCAAAAGTTAGAAAACTACATCGACCAGCAATTGCAGTCGGGCGGCGATCCCGATTTCGTTATCGCCGGGGATTGGAACGACGAATTGGAGGATCCCACTTCCAGCAATGTTTTTCTTCCCTTCCTGGAAGATACCCTGCGCTACAAATTTTTGACCCTGCCCTTTGCCGGGAGCAGCAGCGAGTATTCCTACCTGTTAGGAGGCTTTAATTCCCTGATTGATCATATCCTTATTACCACCTCCATCGATACCACCTATCTTCCCTTAACTACCCAGGTGCTCAAACTCGACCAGTACTATTCCCTCTATGTGAGCGAGGTTTCCGACCACCGCCCCGTGGCCGCGCGTTTCGGGACGTTTTGAAACCGTACTCCGAAAATAATGCCCGGAGAAGCGATAAATTCTTATTTTTTTGTTTATTGTAGCGCAAAACTATCGTATTTTAGTGAAGCAAGTTTGTGGGAGTTTGGGGAGGGGAACTGTAAATCTCAACGCTTCCGATTCAACGAGAGGAGGAAAAACCATGTCTGATCACCGTACCCTGGATTTTCTGAAAGGATTGTTCATTGGCGGAGCCGTTGGCGCCATCGTCGCCCTGCTATATGCTCCCAAAAGCGGCAAGGAAACCCGTGAAGAAATCGGCAGAAAAGTAGATGATTTGTATGACCGGGCGCGGGAAGAGTACGAAGAGTCCATGACCAAAGCCCGCAGAGCCTATGATTCGGCAATTACCCGGCTAAAAGACCTGGAAGTGGACGCCCGCAAAAAAGCCGAAGAAGTGGAAGATATCGTTGACGACATCATCGAAAAGGGAAAAACTACCGTCGAAGGAAGCAAGGGGCGTTTGAAAGACGCGCTGGACGCCGCCAAGAGTGCTTTTAAGGAAGAAAAGGGCGGCAAAAAAGAAAAAGAAGCGTAACGGTTCCTTATATTCAATACGCAATACGCATTACCTATAGCGTATTGCGTAAAACTTAATACGTGAAGGGTTACGGAGAATTAACAAGAGGCTTGTTGAATGATCTGGGAAATCAGCACCCTGATAGCCAGTATTGCGTTGCTGATTTTGGTCGCTTTTCTGATTCCCACGATTCTCCAGGTGCGGCGAACGATAAAAAAGATGGAGGATCTTTCGGAAAAGTTAGACCGGGATTTGCCGGATATACTGGTAAACGTGCGCGAGATCTCCGCCAATCTCTCCGCAATTTTGCAAACCGGGCGCTACCAGGCCGAATCCTTAGGCGAGGCGTTCGACCAGGTGCGGGGAGCGATGGGCGATATCGTCGGTTTCCAAAGGCGGGTGAAGAGAGAAATCGAATCGCCGCTATTGCGTACCGTGGACCTCATATCGGCGGCCAGCAGAGCCGTGCAAACCTTCCTGGTCGTTTTTCTCTCCCATAAACGTGCAAAGCGCAAGCATTAAGGCTCCCCACTGCAATATTTTCGAGTAAGTGGCGGAGCGCATTTTTTTTATTGCGAAAGAGCGATATTTTCCCACCGGTTTTAAATAACCATCAAGGTTTGGATTCTGCGATTCGATAATGGTAGGTAAGGATTGCAAAGTATGAAATGGAAAATATAGATCGTAAACCACGCGGTACAAAGTGGGGTGGGAGTGGCCGGGGTTTATCGTAAAAGGTGCTTGAGGCCTGGTAATCGAGGATTATGGGCGATATCGGATTAAATGAAAACATTTCCGTTGCTTCCCGGGAGTTCCATATTCAAACCTCTACCTTAGTGGATGAGGGAATCATTCGCACGGAAGTATTTGAAAAGGGCCGCCTGCTCTTCGTGGAGCATTATCACTACGAACGCAGGAATTCGGAACAGGATAAAGGCCCGGAAAACCGCCTCCGCCAGGTAGTGGACCAATTTCACCAATCCATTATCGAAGAAATCGACAACCTTTTCGAAATCTCCGAACGCGTTTTTGCGCAGGAAGCTCCCTCCGCCCACGAAAAGATCGGGCAGGTTTTTCTCTTTACCCACATTTTCGACAAAGCGGAAAAGCACTTCAAGCGGGTGCTGGAGCTGGAGCCCAACCGCCACAGCAGTTATGTATATCTGGGGCGCTGCTATTATTTGCAAAAACGCTACAACCAGGCCCTGGATATCCTTTCCGCCTTTACCAACCAGCACCTTCGTTACCCGGACGCCTATAATCTGCTGGGCTTGATCATGCTGGAAAAACGGAATTTCCGCCAGGCCCTGCACTATTTTAAAGAGTCGCTGAAACACAATCCTGCCTATATCGAGGCCTATTTCAACCTCTCCGAAGCGATCTTGCAGCGAATCCTGGTCTTAAAATTAGAAGAAAAGCAGGAAGAGCTCAAAAAAAGCACCGATTTTTTGAAGATTCTCCTGAAGAAAATCGACCACTACGGCAACGTGGAAGATCGCAACCAGAGCTACCTGATCAACAAGGCGCTGGGAAAGATGGATTTGCGCAAGTCCCTGGCGTTGATGCACAAATACCGGGAGCAGCATTTCATCCGCCACATTCCGCCGGAAATCATCGGCTATAAATTTTACCTGCGGCTGTTTTTCGGGGATGAAGAAATGAATGCGGAGGTTCTAAAAGGATTTGAGGAGAAATTGTCCGCCGCGCTGCAAAAAAACCCCTCCTACCCGGATTTGTGGCAATACCTGGCGCTGGTTCACTTGATGCAGTGCCGGCATTATTTTTTGCGAGGATTGGATAACTTCCGCGACGCCACCCGCATCAATCCCCATTTCGATAAAGCTGCCAAGAATCTTCGCTTAGTGGAAAACGACGGCCGGGAATTCCTTTCTCTCATCAAAGCCATTATTTAATGCAAAGTGAAAAATGTAAATTGCAAACGAACCTTTCATTTTGCATTTTTCATTCTGCATTTTGCATTTTACATTTTCTCCTGTGACACTTATCACCACCTGCTCTGCCGGGCAGGAATATTTTCTCAAGTCAGGGGTTGTTTTAGGTATATTAATGCCAATTACCAGTTGGGGATGACATTGAAGAAAGTTTGCCACCAGGACACCAAGAC
>CAZFVV010000032.1:0-45224 GCA_964522165.1 uncultured Calditrichaceae bacterium | reverse complement strand
GTTCGTTCCGGACAATCATCTCGATAATTTGGTTATTTGAATTATTTGATTATTTTTTTTGTTTTGTCTTTGTTTTTCACAGGTTCCCCGCGAAGCGGGGCCGAAAATTTTTTTGAAAATTCGGTAAACCCAAACCCGCGGCAACAAAACCTGTTTGCCCATGACCGCCCCGGGCAAAATCCGTGATGGTTGTAGAGACGCACCGGCGGGGCGTCTCTACGGATTAAATTTGCGGCAACATCTGTCTTACGAAAATTTACGGGATATATCCCATGGCCGACCGGTTCCGAAACCGATACCGCATCAAATCCGCCCGTTTGGAGGGATATGATTATTCTGCAACCGGCGGGTATTTCGTTACCATTTGCACCCGCGACCGGGAATGTTGGTTTGGGGAAATTGTGGGCGGGAAAATGCAATTGTCGGAAATCGGGGCAATGGCCCGCCAATATTGGCAGGAAATCCCCCAACATTTCGACAATGTGGATTTGGATGAATTTGTGGTGATGCCCAATCGCATTCATGGGATTCTTTTGATTTTCCGGGACGGTGGTAGAGACGTTGCATGCAACGTCTCTACGGATGCGGATGCGAAAAATTTGGCGATGTCCGCCATATCCCCCCAACCGGGATCGTTGGGAACCATTATCCGGTCATACAAATCCGCGCTGACCCGGTGGTGCGGAAAAAACAATTACCCCCAATTCGCCTGGCAATCGCGGTTTTACGACCACATCGTCCGCAATGAAAAATCGTTGATGGCGATCCGGCAATACTTTTATAACAATCCTGTAAAATGGGAAATCGACCGGGAAAACCCCGAATCGGTGTGGTATTAATATATTCACACTCAGAGACGTTATATTAACCGTAAAGACGTTGCCCCGAGGGGGGCAGGCAACCGTAGAGACGTTGCATGCAACGTCTCTACACCGCGGCCCACCGCCCCCACGACCGCATAGCACAATTGGCAGAAACCATGTTAGATTTGCACCAACGCTTACAGGCTGCCGCCCTCCCCCAGGAGAAAACCCGCCTCCAACGCCAAATCGCCGCCGCCGACCGCCAGATTGACCAATTGGTGTACGAACTCTACGATTTGACCCCGGAGGAAATCCACATTGTGGAGGAGGCAGTGAAATAATTTCCAAACAATCGGTTTTTGGATTTCGAATATAATTGCCTTAAATTTGACTCGAAGGAAAAAACTTATGAATAAACTGTATCTGGATGTTTGCACTCTATGCCGCCCTTTTGATGATCAGAACTTAATGAGAATTCGCCTCGAAACAGATGCAGTATATTTGATCCTTCAGAATGTTCTAAACGGCCACTATGAAATGGTAACATCTCCGGTTCATTTTAAGGAAATAGAGGCAATTACCTTGACAATGTCACATTTAACCGCAGAGGCCGCAAAGAACGCTGAGAAATATAGTTTTTTTTATAAATATCTCTCTGCGAACTCCGCGTTCTCTGCGGTAAAACCTGAAATGTGACATTGTCGAATTACTGACGTTAGAGAAAAGACTCAACTCACAACTCTACTTGCAAAATATGGTAAGACATTTAGCTGGAATCTTAACAAAACACGGGAAAGAGCCGAGCAACTGGTTTCTCTAAAATTTGGCGTCGCCGATGCGGCCCATTTCGCTTTTGCAGAGGCAGCCTCAGATTGTTTAATTACTTGTGATGATCGATTTTTAAAAAAGGCTCGAAAACTTAAAACAACTTTTCAAATAATGAACCCAATTGAATTTTGTATAAACGAGGATTTAAAATGAAGACCAGCGAATTTATTGAAGAGAAAGTTTTATTTGAGAAAGCAATTGAAATTTTAATGAATAATTTGGGACCCGTGGAAACCAGCCGGTTTCTTGCTATATCGGAAAAGAAGAGAATGGAATCCGTTAAACGGCACCGATTGTGGCAATCGGGACTCGATAAAGATACTTTCTTCAATATAATTTTTAAAGAATAATTCTTTATTTCTCCCAAAACCCGCCACAACCGCATGGTGCAATTGGTAGAAACCATGCTAAATTTGCACAAACGTCTGTGGCGTAAGCCATCCCTCGAGTTTATTCTTTTCGTTTATTCCGTGTTTTTAGTGGGCTGAGTGAACAGGCTGAATAGTTGCATTTCTGAAAATCTATAGCTGGCCGCTGAAAGCTAAATCTTGAATTCCTCCGGGAAAAAGCTCCGGAACTGCTCCTCGTACAGGCGCCGGTACAATCCCCCGGGGGTGCGCAGCAGATCCGCATGATTCCCGGCCTCCGCAATGGTTCCGTTTTCAAACACCACGATCCGGTGCGCGGATTGCACCGTGGAAAGCCGGTGGGCGATGATCAGGGTGGTGCGGTTCTGCATCAGCCGTTGCAGCGCCTCGCGAATCTGGTTTTCCGATTCGGAGTCCAGCGCCGAGGTGGCTTCATCCAATATCAGGATGGGCGCGTTTTTGAGAAAGGCGCGCGCCAGGGCCACTCGCTGTTTCTGCCCCCCGGAGAGCTTGATCCCTCCTTCCCCGATCTCGGTTTGATACCCCGCCGGTAAC
This sequence comes from uncultured Calditrichaceae bacterium, assembly GCA_964522165.1. Lineage (GTDB taxonomy): Bacteria > Calditrichota > Calditrichia > RBG-13-44-9 > J075 > JABWBP01. The sequence continues at coordinate 42,670 of CAZFVV010000032.1, read as the reverse complement.
GTCACAATAAACTCATGGGCGTTGGCGGATTTCGCCGCGGCCAGCATTGCTTCCTCGTCAGCCCCGGGTTTGCCCATCAGAATATTTTCCGCCACGGTTCCGGAGAAAAGAATCGGCTCCTGCGGCACCAGCGCCACCTGCCGGCGCAGGGAGCGCAGTTGATAATCCCGCACGTCCCTGCCGTCGATCAATACCGCGCCCTCGCTGGCGTCGTAAAAACGGGGGATCAGCTTCACGAAGGTGGATTTGCCCGCCCCGCTGGGCCCCACCAGCGCGATGATGCTCCCGGCGGGGATAGTGAGATCGATACCCTTCAAGACCGGCCGCCCCGGTTCATACCCGAAGCTGGCGTCGCTGAAACGGATTTCCCCTTGCAGGTGGGGAACCTTCAGCGCCCCGGTGCGGTCTTCGATCTCCGGGGCGGTGGTGAAGACCTCGTAAATCCGGTCGATGGCAGAGCGGGAGTTGGCGATGAGGATGGTCAAATCCGACAGCCGCCCCAGGGGAGAGTAGAACATGCCTAAGTACACGTAAAACGCAGTCAATTCCCCGATGGTCAACCGCCCGTGAATGACCTGCACCACCCCGTACCACACCACCAGCACCGGGGCCAGGGAGGTGATCAAACCGATCAGCGCCCCGGCCAAGGCGTTGTTTTTGGTGTTGGTAATGCGGTAGTTGAGGTACGCCCGGCTCTCCTGGAAAAAATTCTGCTCCTCCACCTTTTCCAGGGTATAGGACTGGATGATGGAAATGCCGCCCAACTTCTCCTGCACGTTGCCGGAGATTTCTTCCATTTTCTGCTGCGCCTTGCGGCTGGATTTCAGGATTTTCTTGCGGAAATGCCGGTTAAGGGCCACGTACAGGGGAAGAACCGCAACGGATACCAGCGCCAGGCGCCAGTTCATATGAAAAATCAGCGCCGAGATGACCGCCAGGGAGCTGAGGTCCATGATCGAATTGGTGATCGCCGCGCCCACGAAATTCTGCGCAATGGCGGTGTCGCCCAACAGCCGGGAGGCGATGGAGCCAACCTGGCGGGTTTCATAGTACCCCAGCCAGATCTTTTGCAGGTGCACCCAGAGATCGTGGCGGAGATCGAAAATCAACCGCTGGTTGGCGCGGTCGGCCAGGTAGGAGCGGTAATAGGTAATTACCGACCAGAATATGTAGAGCAGGATGAGAAAGACCATGGAGGCGCTGATTTTCCCCAGGTCCGGCGAGGGGGTTTTGAGCACGTAGTCGATCACGTCTTTCAGAACCCAGGGAAAGACCACCGGGATGTTGAATTTCAGCAGCCCGCAGACGGTCGCCCCGGCGATCCACCAGCGGTAGGGCCGGGCGTAGGAGAAGAATTTTCTCAGCGCAGGCGAGAGTATTTTCATGATGCTCCCTCTGGTTGGATTTCAGGAAAACGATTTACAACACCATTTTGGTGAATGATCAACTCCATAGCATTGCCAAATTTATTAAAATGCGGAAGGTTTCTCTATCACTAAATAAATTTTTGGAGATCAGCAGATTCTTTTATACCCGGAAATGATTATCCCCTTGACTTGGCAGAGAATCCGTGATAGAATTCCGTCGGTTTCTAAAAGCGTCGATTTACAACTTCATAGCGGCTCCGGGGGGCCATGCAAGTTTTCGACTTCGCCATTGCAGTGGAATGGGAATACGATTATGACTACCTGCGCTTGATCGAACGGTTCGCCCATCAACAGGGTATCTCCACCTACGTTATCTGGCCGGAGAACCTTGCCGTCACCCTGGGGCAGCTTCAACGCAAAGAAATCGGCTTTGGCTTTTTTTACGACCGCGCTTCGGACAACTCCGCGGACTTCCTGGCCTTGAATCAATTTCTGCAGCAGCAAAAAACCCCCATGTTAGATACCTGGGCGGCCCTGCAATGGGCGGCGGACAAGGCGCTCATCCACCGGAAATTCATCGAAGTGGGCATCGAGGTCCCCTACACCTATATCATTCCCCCGGCTGCAAAAGTCTCCCGGATTTCCTTTATCGAGCCGGAATTGTACCGCCTGGGAAACCCCTTTGTGGTGAAACCGGCCAACACCCACGGCGGGGGCATCGGGGTGGTGCGGGGAGCGCGAACCTTAGCGGACGTGCAGGAAGCGCGATTGACTTTTCCGGATAATAAATACCTGCTGCAAAAGAAGATTATTCCCCGGGAACAGGACGGGCGGCGCTTCTGGTTCCGCGGTTTTTATACCTGCGGAATGGTTCAGGTGGCATGGTGGAACGACCTGAACTGCGTTTTCAACGTCCTCACCGAGAGGGAACTCGACGCCTGCCGGCTCCATTCTCTCTACCGGATCGTGCGCCAGGCCGCCCGGGTGTGCCGCTTGAACTTCTTCTCCACGGAGATCGCCATGGACCCCGCGGGAAAATTCATCGCCATCGATTACGTGAACGAAATGTGCGACATGCGCCTCAAATCCCGCCACTACGATGGAGTGCCGGATCAGTTGGTGGAGAACATCGTGCGGCAAATCGTGGCGCACGCCCGGAGGCGCGTCGGCAAAGCAGGGTGAATGTGTAAATGATACGTGAAGCGTGAAACGTGACATAATGATCTTTACGCAATAGGAAATACGCAATACCCTTCGACCTTTCGACAAGCTCAGAGTAAACTCTTTCACGTTTCACGCTTCACGTTTCACCCCCCGTTTTTTCCTCCCCCTCAACCCACAAAATTTTCCCGCCCGGTAAACCTTTCCGCAACCGCCGTGTCTAAACGCTCGTAGATCGTTTTGTTTTTTCGACCATGGGGGCGTTTATGAAATTTTTATGGCTACTTTTATGGTTCTCCGCCTGTTTCTGTCTCCTGTTTTCCCAGGAAAAGCGCGTCGAAAAGCGCATCTACCAGGCCACCCCGGTCAACCCTCACCCGCCGCAAATCGACGGAAAACTGGATGATCCCATCTGGCAAAAAACCGCTATTGGGGGAGATTTCGTTCAATACGAGCCAAACGAAGGCCGGGCGCCCGACCAGAATACCACCTTCCGGATCGCTTATGACCGGCACAATATCTATTTCGCGATCCGCGCCCACGACGCCGAGCCGGAAAAGATCGTCCGCCGGGTGGCCCGCCGAGACCAGGGGGAAGACGCCGACGTGGTGAGCATTTTGATCGACAGTTATTTTGACAAGCGCACCGCCTTTGAATTTACCGTGAACGCCGCGGGAGTGAAAATCGACGGCATCTGGGCGGATGACGGCGACAGCAAGGACTACAGTTGGGACCCGGTATGGTACGTGGCCACTTCCCAGGATTCCGCGGGCTGGATTGCGGAAATGCGCATCCCTTTCAACCAGTTGCGGTTTGGCAATAAAGAGGAGCATGTCTGGGGGCTGGAAATCGGGCGCTACCTCTACCGCAAACAGGAGTGGTCGCTGTGGCAGCCGGTGCCCCAGGAATCGGGGGGATTCGTTTCCCAGATCGGGGAATTGCACGGCATCAGCGGCGTTTCCATGCCCCGGCGCATCGAATTGCTGCCCTACTCCCTGGGGCAGGTTGAGTTCTCCCAGGCGGAAGCGGGAAATCCTTTTGCCGATGGCCGGGACGGGAAGTTTGCCGGGGGGCTGGACGGTAAAATGGGCGTCAGCAGCGATTTAACCCTGGATTTCACCGTCAACCCCGATTTCGGGCAGGTGGAGGCGGACCCTTCGGAAGTGAACCTGACCGCCTTCGAGACCTTTTTCCAGGAAAAACGCCCCTTCTTCATCGAGGGGAAAAATATTTTCAATTACAATTTAGGCTGGGGAGACGGGTCGTTTTCGCAAGAAACGCTGTTCTATTCCCGGCGCATCGGGCGCCAGCCGCATCACGACCCGGATCTGGCCGACGATGAATATGCCGATATTCCGCACAACACCTCCATCATCAGCGCCGCCAAGCTCACTGGGAAGACCCGCAGCGGCTTCTCCATTGCCGTTCTGGATGCGGTTACGGCGCGGGAATACGCCTCAATTTACCAAAACGGGCAAACTCGCGGGCTGGAAGTGGAGCCGCTGAGCAACTATTTTGTAGGCCGGCTGCAAAAGGATTATGACCGCGGGAATACCTCCCTCGGCGGGATCGTGACCGCCGCCCATCGCGACATCAACGAAACCCACCTGAATTTTCTCAACAAAGCCGCTTACAGCGGGGGGCTGGATTTCAATCGCCAGTGGGATAATAAGAACTATTTGTTCAACATTCGCACCGCGGCCAGCCGCATCGAAGGCGGCCCCGAAGCGATTTTAGAAGCGCAGACCGCTTCGCAGCGCTATTTTCAGCGCCCGGACGCCGGCCACGTGCGCGTGGATTCCTCCCGCACTTTTTTGAACGGCCACGCCGGGTCTTTTGTCGTCGGCAAAGTCGGCGGGGGGCACTGGCGCTACGTGGCCGCGGGCATTTGGCGTTCCCCGGGGTTCGAGGTGAACGACCTGGGCTACCTGCGCAAAGCCGACCGGGCCATGGCTTATACCTGGATCGCTTACCGGGAGTGGAACCCGCGCTGGATTTTCCGCCGTTTCCAGATCAACTTCAACCTCTGGGACGGCTGGAATTTCGCCCCGGAACGGATTTTCACCGGGGGGAATATCAACGGAAACGGGCAGTTCAAAAATTACTGGGGTTTCGGGGCGGGAATCAATCGTGACAATGCGGAACTGCGCGACAGCGATCTGCGCGGCGGCCCGATGATGGAATTCCCCGGGGCGTGGAGCAACTGGTACAATATATTCAGCGATGAGCGGAAAAAACTGCGCTTCGGCCTGGGCGGCTACAATTACCTCAGCGACGAGGGAGGCTCCCGTTATCACGATGTCTGGCTGGACCTGAACTGGCGGCCGGATAACGCCCTGGCGTTCTTCGCCGGGCCGTTCTACCGCTATAATAAGGATAACCTGCAGTACGTGGACACCCAAACCCACGCAACCCTCGGGCAAGATCGCTACATCATGGCGCTGCTCGACCAGGAAACCTTTGGGGTGCAGTTCCGCATCGACCTGAGCATAACTCCCAACCTGACCATCCAATATTATGGCCAGCCGTTCATTTCCGCGGGCCAGTACAGCCGGTTCAAGCGCGTTACGGAGCCGCGCGCCGCAAATTATTACGAGCGGTTTCAGGTTTTCACCGCCGAAGAAATTTCCCTGCGAACCCTGGAAGGCGGCGACAAGATTTACGAAATCGATGAAAACCACGATGGCGCCGCGGATTACAGCTTCGATTACCCGGATTTCAATTTCTGGGAATTTCGCTCCAATTTAGTGGCGCGCTGGGAATACCTGCCCGGCTCCACCCTCTATTTGGTGTGGACCCAAAACCGCAGCGACGATGCAGCTTACGGCGATTTTTCCCTGCGCCGGGGGTTTAAAAATCTCTTTAGCATTTACCCGGATAACGTCTTCCTGATCAAGCTGAATTACTGGTTCTCGCTGTAGCATAAATAATCTCCCGGGGGTTCTGAACCCCCGGGAGATTAAAGAAAAAATACCCTCCACATTCCAACCTGAATAGAATGATCCCCCTCCAAAGAATCCGGCCCGGGGGGAACTTGCACCGTTTCTCAAGGTATATCAACCTTACTCCGGCGACAGGTGTGGCAGGTGTGCACATGAATTTTAATCCGTATTGTGTTAGTTAGCCATTTTGCCTATATTCACGGCTTATTTTTGGAACATCATGCAAACGATCAGCGAGTGAAGCAACGAGGTAAGGAAGTGAACGGAACTCTCAACAAGTTTATCCCTGCGCTCATGGTCGCAATCTCCCTGTTTCTCTGGAACTGCGAAGAGAACCCCCTCCCGGTTGCGCTGGCAGATCGAAACTCGCAAATTGTCATCGATACTTTGTACGCCAGATTCGATACCACCTATACCCTGGATAAAACTCTCAGCACCCTGGATAGCGACCGGCTGCTAATCGGTTCCTCTTACGGATTCTCCTTCCAGCCTATTATGAGGTTCTCCGTTGAAACCATTCCCGACACCGCCAACATCGACAGCGTATGGATTCGCTTTGTTACCCTGCAAGCCGGGGGGCAGGATCTTTCGGAATTTGCCGCTACCGGATACCAGGTGATCGGGCTGTGGCAAACCGACACGGATTATCTCTGGCAACACTACCCGGCCCGGGTGAATTTGACTGATCCCATGGGCTACCTGCGCGTTACTACCGGCAAAGAAGATACACTCTATTTCAACTTTACAGAATTCGGGAAAGAGGTTATCCAGGCCTGGATTGACAGCACCCGGGTGAACCGGGGGATGGTGTTCGACTTCAACTATGCTACTTTTATCAAAGAATTTAAAGCTCGCGATAATGTTACCCAAACCGGGGTGCATTTATTCATCCGTTACACCGCCGGCTCCGATACGGTAATGATAACCGATTCATTGCTGGCCATTACCGATGCCTTTTTGTTCGAAGGCGATTTCCAAGAGGTTCCGGAGCGCAACCAGGTATCGAGTTTATATCCCTGGGTCACCCTGCTGGATTTCGACCTGGACAGCTTGAAACGAAAATATCCCGACGGGCTGGTGGTTACCTCCGCCAATCTGCAGCTTCCGGTTGATTGGGCGAATACCCTTACCCACGGCGGCACCGGCCCCGACTTGCAGATTTTGCCGCTCCTCGACGGCTTTAGCGATAATGACAGCCTCGAAGTCGATAGCAGCTTTATCGGCATCACCACCCGGCTCATCGATATCAATCGCTATACCGCGGACTCCTCTTTTGTGGAAGTTACCGAGGGCAACGATCGCAAGGAGCTGGCCTCTACCTATATTCAACGAGAACTGAATTTCCCGGGCAGCTACGAAGGCTTCTTTGTCGAGCACAAGTTCCAGGCTTCCTACCTGGCCCGTTTTTCCTTTTTCAAGCATAACTTTGCCGATCCCAACCGCCGGCCCCGCTTGATCCTTTACTCCCTGCGGTTTCCGGACGAACGCTTATAACAAGGGATTCTTAATGAGAGCGCCGCTCCGATATGTGATTATCTGTTTATTTCTTGCGTTTTTCTCGGCCCGGGCGGGATCTTACTTCGCATCCCAGTACAACGGGATGGGAATTCGCCAGTATTCCACCACCGTGCGCGGGGTGGGCATGGGTATGACCGGCATTGCCGCGCTGGATTCCCTCTCCCTGGCCAATTACGGGATTTCCCAGTGGCGGTATATTCAGGCAACCCGGATTTCCGTGGGGGTATTTTACCAGCGCATCAACCTTGCCCCCAAAGGGGAGCAGCTCACCAGCACGGTCGCCGGCCTTTCGGGGATCAACATCGCCATTCCCCTCTCCCAAAGAAGGTGGGTAATGGGAATAAACCTGCAACCCTATTCCCGCATCGACTTCAAAGCCACCGAAACGATTACCAGCAACGGGCAAACCTTTACGCAAAACTCGCTCTCCACCGGCAATATTGCCAAAGCACAACTGAACTTAGCCTGGTCGCCCTCCGCGGCATTCGGTTTTTCGGTTAACGGCAATTTTTATTTCGGCAGCATTGAAGATCAATACGAATTCGACTTCCAGGACAACAATTTCAACGACATCTCCCATGCGCTGAAATATACCGTTTCGGGACCGGGAATCGGCTTCAGTGCGGATTACCGCCCCCTGGACTGGCTGACCCTGGCCGGCTTTGTGGATTTAAAATCATTTCCCCTGAAAGTAAAAACCGAGTACGATTCCCAAATTGCCCTGGCTGATACGGTTCAGAAACGCAACCTGGAGACTTTACCGCTGCAATTCGGCGTGGGCAGCGCGCTGCGGCTGGGTTCGCGCTGGAACCTGGCCCTGGATTATGCTTACCAAAAATGGTCCGAAACCCTGAAAGATCCGGCCCCCAACTATGAAGACTGGTTTCATTTCGGAATCGGGTTCGAAAGGGAGTTGCTGCCGAAGTACAATGCCGGTTTCTTCGACCGGATGGATTACCGGGCCGGTTTTTCTGCCACGCGGCTGGGCTACAAATTCAACCAGGAATCCGCTATGGAGTACGGCATCCACCTGGGCCTGGGAATTCCTTTTGGCGATTACCGCAACCGGCTGGATTTTGCAATAAGCGGGGGATTGCGGGGCAGCGAGAGCAAGAACCTGGCGGAGGAAAAATTCGTCAATTTTCGAGTAGAAGTAAATATCGGTGAACGTTGGTTTCAAAGTGGCCGATAATAGAAAAGGCGAAGGGTATAAGGCAAAAGGTATAAGGAAAGAGGAAAAAGTAGGTCACAGCGTTTTCCACTTTCCACTTTTCACTTTTTACTTTTCCCTTCGCGGGAGGAATAAAACTGCTTGTCTAAAAACTTCGTTTTTTTTAAACTATATACCCAAAGGGATTTGTAATTGCCGCAAAAAAAAGTTAGGGACTCTGTAAGTAAAAGGAGAACACTGTGAACAAGAAATTCTGGCTTTTCAGCCTTCACCGGATGTGGGGAGTTGGGCTTGCCCTTTTACTAACCTTAAGCGCCGCGCCTCTATTTGCGCAGGATGACATGGAAGAAGGAGCTGCCGCCGAAGCCCAGAACTGCAAACCGGCGGACCTCTCCACTCCTTACGACTCCTCCCAATCGGACACCATCTCCCAGAAGCAGATCAATATCTGGTACAGCTTCGGGTCCGAAGAATTCAAGCACGAGCAGTACAAACGCGCGGTACCATACTTCTGGAAAGTAGTCATCAACGATAAAGATGGCACCTTTAAAGTGGTTTATTCCAAAATCGCTACCTGCTATTTCGAGCTGGCGAAAGGGGAAGAGAACCAAACCGCTTACCTGGATAGCACCCTGATCGCGGTTTACCGGGGGCTGGAAAAATATCCCGACTATGTTACCCTGCACTACCGCGCCGGCAGCATCTTCAGCACCCTGGGAAAGACCCAGTGCGCAATTCCCCATTACGAAGCACTGGTGGCGGCAAATCCCCAGGAAGTTAGTTACCTGAAGGCGCTGGCGGGGCTGTTATTCCAGATTCAGGATGAACGGTGCATCCAGTACCAGAAAAAGGTGGTGGAATTGCAGCCGGATGACGCAGAAGCGAATAACCTGTTGATCCAGATGTATCAATCTTTTGGCTTCGACCCGATTGACCCGATCAGGGATGCTTTCCTGAACGATACCACCAATGTGGTCAACGCCATGCGCTACGGAAACGAAGCTTTCATTATCGGCCAGTATAAAGAGGCGCTGCGGGCGGCCAATGCCGCCATCAAAAAGGAACCCAACAACGTTGCCGCCCTGGAATTGAAAGCAAAGAGCTATGAAGCGTTGGACAATACCAGCGAAGCCATCAGCACCTATCGCGAAGTTCTCAAGATCGATCCGAAAAATACCGCGGTATTGTGCAACATTGCCCGCAATTACCTGCGGTTGAATAACTTTGCCCAGGCGCAAGCGCAGGTAGGACAGGCAAAACGGGTCGATCCCAATAACGGCGAACCGTACATGGTCATGGCCGAGATATACATCGCCGCGGCGGAATACTGCTCCAACAGGCGCGGGGAGAATAAGTATAACCTGGATGATAAACTGGTCTTCGAAAAAGCGGTGGAAGAATTGAAAAAAGCGGAACGCGACCCCAATTACAGGGGCACCGCGAACACCCGCCGCAATGGGCTTAAAGATTTCGTGCGCACCAAAGAGGATATTTTCATGAACCCCAGAACCAGCATCAAGGATGAATGCTATAACTGGGTCCAATAATATCCACGCCTTCGCCCGGAGCGCCGGGCTTCTCTTATCGGAGTGCTCCAAAGGAGCCACTTCGTGGCGCTTCCGGGAAATACCTAAAGGGGCTATCATGTTAGAACACATCAAACAAAGCGACCCGGAAATTTTCAACGCCATTAATGGGGAGATCGAGCGGGAGAATACCACCCTGGAGCTGATCGCCTCGGAGAATTTCGTCAGCAAAGCAGTGCTCCAGGCGAACGGCTGCGTGATGACCAACAAGTACGCGGAAGGCTATCCCGCCAAACGCTATTACGGCGGCTGCGAATGGGTGGACGTGGCGGAAAACCTTGCCCGCGACCGCGCTAAAGCGCTGTTTCAGGCGGAATATGCCAACGTTCAGCCCCACTCCGGCGCGCAAGCGAATATGGCGGTCTATTTTACGTTTTGCCAGCCCGGCGACACCGTGTTAGGTATGAATTTAGCCCACGGCGGGCATCTCACCCACGGCAGCCCGGTGAATTTTTCCGGCAAAATCTATAACATCGTCGCCTACGGGGTGAAGCGGGAAACCGGGTACATCGACATGGACGACGTGGCGCAGAAAGCCCGGGAACACAAACCGCGCCTGATCATCGTGGGCGCCAGCGCCTACAGCCGCTTTTACGAGTTCGACAAATTCCGCGAGATCGCCGGCGAGACTGGCGCGATTCTCTGGGCCGACGTCGCCCACCCGGCCGGCCTGATCGCCGCGGGGCTGCATCCCTCCCCCATTCCTTATTGCGACGTGGTCACCACCACCACCCACAAGACCCTGCGCGGCCCGCGCGGCGGCATGGTGTTGATGGGCAAAGACAAAGAGAACGACATGGGACAGGTGGCCCCCAAATCCGGGCGCACCAAAATGCTCTCCGAATTATTGGACAGCACGGTAATGCCCGGGGTGCAGGGCGGCCCGTTGATGCACGTCATCGCCGCCAAAGCAGTGGCGTTCAGGGAAGCTTTGCAGCCGGGGTTCAAACAGTACGCCGCGCAAATCATCCGCAACGCCAAAGCCCTGGCCGAGGAGCTGGTGGAATTGGGCTATGAGATCATCTCCGGCGGCACCGACAATCACGTCATGTTAGTGGATTTGACCAAAACCGGGCTTTCCGGCAAGGACGCGGAAGACGCGCTGCACCAGGCCGGCATCACCGTGAATAAAAATATGGTTCCCTTTGACCAGCGCAGCCCCTTAGTAACCAGCGGAATTCGCTTAGGAACCCCGGCGCTCACCACCCGCGGTTTCAAAGAGCAGGAAATGAAGCAGGTCGCCCGGCTCATCGACCGGGTGCTGAAGAACAAAGACGATGAGAGCGTGAAAACGCAGGTGCGGGGAGAGATCAAAGAGATGTGCGCAGCGTTTCCGCTGTATGATTTTGGGAAGGAAATGTGAGTGAGCAGAATTAGAGTGAGTAGCAATGACGCCAGTAGGCCGCTGAATCGTTCAGCGGCCTTTTTTGTTTCTTATCCGGCGTTCGAGGCAGTTTACGGCTTCGTCCGGGATAATCAGTTCCCCTTTATGGTTTAGCCAGAGACTAAATTCGTAAGCTTGCATTATCTCGCTCCTTTCAACTGTTACCGCTAATCTCAACCAGCGGATAATTTACTGCCGGCATTGAACAAAAGCCAAGCCTAATTCCGGCAAAAAAAACCCGGATCGCCGCCAGTGCGATCCGGGTTTTTTCATTCAGATGAACAAATTGTTGCTCAGAAATCGGTAAAGATAGCCCTGGCTTGCAAGGCCGCTTCCGGGGAAATTCTGTTGATATTTTTGCCTAAGTATTGCCCCTTATACGCGGCGGTGTTGACTTTGGGAATCGCCAGGCCCAGCACCTGGTTGATCTTATCAATGAACAGGTTGGCGATGATGGCGTTCCCGCCGTTGTTGGGGTGCACCCCGTCTAAGCTGAAAGCGGTATTGGCCGGGTCGAAGAAAACGAATTTGCCGGAATATCCATCCAGTCCCGAGGTATTCAGCTGGTTCAGGGCAGAGTTAACATCAACCACGGGTATTTTCGCGCCGGCGATTCCGGCAATCACCTGGTTGAATGCCGTAACTGCCGCCAACAAACCGGCCTCTTCATCCGCGGTAATGGTCAGGCTCCCGGGAATGGGAACGCCGCTGGGGGTTAAACCGGCGGCAATCATTCCCTGCACCGCCTGCTGCGCCAGCCCCGCGGCGATTGGGGCAGGATAACCGGCGCCAATTAGTAAATTGGCAATGGCGGTAGAATCCGGAACCCCTAAGCCGGTAGCTTGATACTGGCTCAGGAATGGCAGCAGAATATGCTTCACCGGGCTGGCCTGGCCGCCCATAATGCCTTCCGCGGTCAGCAAGGGCAAGTACAACTGCCCGGCGGCGCTGGTATCAAAATCCACCGGCCGGAAAGTAGCATCGAAAACCACCGGCAACTTTACCAGGCCCACGCCCGGAACCGGCACGTCGCGGTAGATCAGGTTGTCCAGCAGGTTCACGTAGGGAATGTCGGTCACGTTGGGAATATTGGCCAGGACGATCCCCACGTTGCCGTCGCGGATTTTAGCGATTTCCTGGATCAGCCGGATATAGTCCGCCTGGAAATCGGCGATTGGGGTAATAAGGCTCAGGTTTCCCCCGGCCAGGGCCGCGCCTAACACGTCGTTATTGCCGATCCACAGAACCACCAGGGTGGGCGCCAGAAGCTGGGCTTGCTGCACCTGGGTGGTATTGCCGAAATTGGGATTTCGCAGCACCAGGTTGAAAAAGGGATTCACGCTGCTGGCGGTGGCGGCATCGTAGGCATTTAATACGTCGTGTAACTTAGCCCCCGGAACGCCTAAGTTGTCATAAGGCCTGGATAACGTGGCATTTCCGCCTTGCACCAGCAGATTGCTAATGCCGGCAATTCCGCCCGGCACCGGGTCGCCGGGAAGGATCTGGCCATTTTCATATTTCAACGGGCCAAACGCTTCGCCGGTTTGAGTATTGGCGCTGCCGAAACCCGGGGCAGCCAGCCAGGGCATTTGAATTGTAGATGCCCGGCCCATTTGCTGGGCAATAAAATATGGGTAACTGTGCCGCTGGAAATCATCCACCAGCCCGCCGGACTGGTAGCCCGCAGTCAAGCTGTTGCCGACAAATACCATCTTGCTCAACGGCAGGGTTTGCGGTTGGATGGTGGTAATCGTCGGCTGGGTAGGCTCTTCTATCTGGCAGGCCGTGAAAACCAGCATCGTCGCCAATAGTAGAAACATCATAAAGGTTCTCATTGTATCGCTCCTGATTTTTTTTGCAGAGTGTGAGATATTACTTAATCGAATACCCGATGCTGAACATGTACAGATTGGCATAGGAAAGATACTTTCCGTTGAAATTATTCTCGTTTTTGCCAACTCCGTCTTCCACGGTGCTGCGCTTGCCGATATCCACGAACATGTATCCGAGGTCAAAATGGAATTTCCCGGCTTTGTATCCCAGCCCCATGGTATAGTCATTGCGGGTATCATCCGGTAGCAGCGGGCTGACCGATTCGATAGGCTGGGGGGTTTTGTCATAAATAAATCCCGCCCGCACGGAGAATCTCTCGGTCAGGTCGTAGTGCATCCCGAAACGCAACTGGTAGGCGTTGCTATAATTGAGGTTGAGTTCCGAGGTCAAGGCCGGGTTATCGAGGATTAACTCTACCTTATCGACAATTTCCCAGCGGTACCAGGCATAATCGAATTCCACCCCGACTTTTTCGGTCAACTTATAATAAATACCCGCGACGAAATAGTTCGGGAAGCTAAGCTCGGCGTTCAGGGCTTGTTCCAGGCCATATTGTCCGAAGTTGGTGATGCCGGCCGCCACGGTATTTTCGGAGCTACCGGGCAAATCGAATAAGGTAAAAGTTGCCGTGCCGTCTTCCACCTTGTTGGTGATGGAATGGCGGTAAGCCAGCCCTAAACCCAGCCGCTCGCCTCTATACATCACCCCCGCGGTAAAACCGAAAGCGGGCTTGGAAGAGCCTTCTATCTTAACTTCGCCGGCGTCGGTTCCGGGGGAACCGGGGCTGCCAAACGCCAGAATATTTCTTATGAGGGTTATGTGGGCAAGCACCACGTCCAATCCTGCGGCCACGCTGAGGTTCGGGCTGATTTGATACGCCAGCGTGGGAGTGATATAAAATGATTTTAAATCCACGTCCCGGGAGATGAAACGGCCGGGAAAATTGTCTTCCCAGGCCAGGCCGAGCGCAAAAGGCGTTACCAGGGAGATGCCCGCGCCGAATTTTTCGCTAAACTTGTGGGTGGCATATATCCCCACCGGGGGGAACAACTGCTTTTGCGCCGGATAGACGGTGTTGTCGAAAATGGGCGCCGCGCCCACAAACTGCGCCGAGGGAGAAATCAGGGTAAGATTTCCGTAGAAATTGGTTCCGTTCAAGAAACCCAGCCCGGCAGGGTTGTAAAATAATACCGAGGCGTCATAAGCCTGGGCCACGGCGGCATTCCCCATGGTGGCGGAACGGCCCCCGAACTCCCCGATATTGAACCCTGCCGCCAGGAGCAACCCGGTTGGCAGCAAAGCCATTAGTAGAATTACGAAACCTTTCTTCATAAGACCTCCTGTGAGTTAACGTTAAGTCTGCTGTTTTCTACCAGACCGTTATCTTCTCAGAATTTCTCTGAATTTAACACTTCTTTGATAATGGACAATATCCCGGGCAAAGTTTTCTTTACTGGATTGAAGATCAAAAAATAGGACTCCCAAATCCGAAAATAATATACCACTGCTAAATGATAAAAAGAATGATAATCCTCAGAAAAAAATATGACTTTTATCATGTTTATGAGCGAATTCACCGCACGACAAGCCCGGAGGGAGCAATTCGAGGATGAATATTGGATTTTCAGCCCGATCATGCTATTTTCAACTCCCGCAAGTTTTCAACCCCCTGCCGCCGCAGCCGGGCGCAGGGAGGACAATAATTCATCGAATCGCCGGGAGAGTTAACGATATGCTGACGAAGAATAAAATCGCCGCGGTGCTGCAGGTTCTGGAAGCCCAATACGGCCACACCACCACGGCACTGAAATATCAAAATGACTTTCAATTGCTGGTAGCTACCATGCTATCCGCCCAGAGCACCGACAACCAGGTGAATAAGATTACCGGGCGCCTGTTCCGGGAATGCCCGGACGTGGAATCCTTCGCAGCGCTCTCTTTGGAAGATTTGGAAGAGAAAATCAAGCAGGTGGGACTCTACCGCAGCAAGGCGAAGAATATCCTGGCTGCCTCAAAAATGATCCTGAACGATTTCGGGGGAAAGGTACCGCAGACGCTGGAGGAGCTGACCCGGCTGCCCGGGGTGGGGCGCAAAACCGCCAACGTGGTGATGAGCACCGCCTTTGCTATCCCCGCTATTGCGGTGGACACCCACGTTTTCCGGGTAGCCAATCGCATCGGCCTGGCGGAGGCGAAGAACGAGCTGAACACCGAGTTACAGTTGCAGAAAAATATCCCCCGGGAAAAATGGGCGCGCGCCCACCACTGGCTGATCTGGCACGGGCGAAAGATTTGCAAGGCGCAGAATCCCCGCTGCGAGATCTGCCCGGTTCGGGAATATTGTCAATATTTTCGGGGCAGCATGTAATTTCAGGTGTTTCCCAAAGGGATGGCTTTCCGAAGGAATCTACGATCGCTACAAGTGTTCGGGTGTTTTAGTGTTTTAGTTGCCGGTTGGTTACCGGCTCTTGACCCGAACACTAACCCAAAATATTTGAAATTTATAGAACACGGATAACACAGATGACACGGATTCACACGGGTATTTTTTAATGACGGTTGATCGGTGAAAATCTGTGTCATCCGCGTCATCCGTGTGCTATAAAAAGTTAGGGACAAACTCTCGGATTTCGCGATGAAGAATCTAAAACACCAGAACACTATAAAACCAAAACACGATTTTCACCGGATAATCACAATCCTGCCGCTGTCCAGCACCCGCGATCCCTCGCCCCGCAGCATGTAGATATACATGCCGCTGGGAATATCCACTCCCCCATTCACCACGTTGATGCGGTGCTCCGCCAGCACCGGCTGGGAGAGGGGCTGCTCGTAGATTCGCTCTCCCATAATGGAATAGAGGCTGATGGTTCTGGCCTCCGGGGGCATATTGGTAAAAATCATCTCGTTCTGCCCCCTCGCGGTTTTGACCGGGTTGGGATAAACGATTACGCTGGTGGTTCTCGCCAGCGGCGCGGATAGCGATCCGGTAGAAAACACCGAATCTTCGATAACGATGCTCCCCCCTTTTTCATCCCGAATATGAACGTTGAAATGATAGACGGTATCCGCCTGGATGTTGGCCAGATCGAAGGTATGCCGGGTCTGGAATTGGGTCATCCGGATGGTGATGATCTGCGACAATTCCCGCCAATAGGTAAACTCCACCGTAGAAGGAATCTCCATCTGGAGATCCGCCGCCACCCCGCCTCCCGCGGTGGCGTGGAAGCTGAGATTGCGCAGATCGTTGCGGTTCTCTACCGTTACGGCCACCTGCTGCTCGTCGGACAACCCCTCCGGATCGCGCACGGTCACATTGAAGAATGACTGGCCGTACCAATCCCGCGCCGGCAAAATGCTGAGCGTGTAGGCCGCGGGATCATAATCCAGGTTCAAATTCGCGCCCCCGTTGAACTCCCAGGCCAGTTCCCCGATGGTGTTGGTGGAATCCACCACGAAATTGACCAGGTTCAGCACTAACAGGCTGTCTTCCGCCATAGTAAGGGTGGGGTGGAAAAAGAGACGCGGGGGAGTATTCGTTTCCGTGTAAGTGATGGTGACCTGCCGGGTATCGGATGCGCCTTGGGGATCGCGCACCCGGAAATTCCCGGTTTCCGAAGTCGCCCCCGCGGCGGGAATGATTCTAATGATCTTTTCGGATTGGTTCTGCCACTGGATGGTAAATTGCGAGTATCCCCAAAACTCCCAGGTTAGCTCGTAGGGAGTATTGTCCGCGTCCGTAGCGTAAGCTTTCAGATCCACTAAATTGCTGCTCTGGGAGCTGGCGAACAGATTCTGGATCGAGGCGTGGGGCGGGTCGTTCACCGGGCGGATGGTTACCTGGAAAGTGTCCACCCGGGTGGATTGATCCGGCGCAGTGGCAATGGCGATCATGCGGTCGCTGCCGTACCAATCCGGCAATTTTGATTGCAGCGCCAGCTCGCGATTGCCGGCGGAATAGGTGTATTTCAAATTCGGCCCGGCCAGGAAGCTCCAACTGATTTGCGCCGGGGTGTAATTGGAAACGGTCAGGGTGGTATCCATCTGGATGGAGAAAGTCTGGTCTTCATCGAAATAGGCGTCGGGAATATTCACCTGGAATACCGGCGCCGCGTTCAACTGAATCGTAACCTGGGCGGTATCCGCAGCGTTAGCGGGATCGGCCACCCGGAAGGTCCCGGTTTCGGAGTTGGCCCCGGGCAGGGGAACGATTTTGATGATCTTTTGCCCCGGATCGTGCCACTGCACGTCGAAAGCGGAAAATCCCCAGAACGACCAGCTCAATTCCGCCGGGGTATTGTCCACGTCTGTGGCGTACTGTTTCAAATCGATGAGGTTGGCGTTGGGGTCCGGGGACACGAACAGGGTCTGCATGGAAATATTAGGCGGGTCGTTTACGGCGGTGATGGTCACACTAAAGGTATCCGCCGCGCTGGTCTGGTCCGGCGCGGTGGCCCGGGCGATGAATTGATCCTGCCCGAACCAGTGGGGATTTTTGGATTTAATGGTGAGCACCCGCGCCTGGGAATTGTAGCTGTGCTGTAAATTCGCCCCAGCGGAAAAAGACCAGTTCATCTGGCTGGCGCTGTAATTGGAATGGGTTACGGTGTTATCCAGTTGGATCTGGAATTCGCCGTCTTCCGCAAAGGTAATATCCGGAATTTGCACCACGAACACCACCGGGATCACTTCGATGAATTCAAAAGAGACGGTTTTCAGGTCGTACAGCTCCCCGGCGTCCTGCGCCCGCAGGCGGAAAGAGGCCGGGCCGAGGTAATTCGCCGGGGAAGGCGCCAGCACGATGTTGTTCCCCTGCACCGTCACGGAAACATTATTTTCCTGGCTGATCTGCAATTGCAGGTCGTTTACGCTGCCGTCCGGGTCGCTCAAAAAAGAGGAGCGGGAAACGGTGGTATTTTGCCCCCCGGGAACCTGGGCCAACTGCCACTGGATTTCGGGAACGCCCGCCGAAGCCGGGGCGGAATAGAGGCTCATGTTCCCCGCGGAGTCGATGGCCGCCACCCGGTAAACGTACAGATTGCCCGGCTGCACGGAGTGATCCACCACGTGGGTTTGGGGATGGTTCACGGTGGCCAGGTCGCTGAAATTGCCGGTAGAATTCACCGCGCGCTGCAATTTATAGCGGTGAATATCCGGATCGCTATTGGGATCCCAATAAATATTCAGAGAATCGGTTTGTGCGGCCGCGCCGGCCAGCAGAACGGAGGTCAATATCACAACATACAGTTTGCGGTTCACGATGAACTCCCGTTTTTTGGTTCCAGACCTCCTCGAAGGCAAAAATATTGCCAGTTTTGGAAATCCATGCAATAAAAGGAGTCCCGCGAACGCCGCCATTCGTTGTTGGGAAAATATTACACATCCTGGAAGAGCTATGATAATTGATACCTGCAAAGCGGTTGAAAAAAAATTCAGATCGTCCCGGGTGGGGAGCGCCTGAGCAAGACAGGTGGAAGCAGCAATCCTTTCCCGTGCTTGTAAAATAAATTTACAACCCCTCCCTGTCCCCCCAGGCGCCGCGGCAGCGCGGCAATCCCGCTGGAAGGCGCATTTCTTCGACATTTTCGAGACCGGCTCAGCTCCTGGCACGGATATTGAACTCCATCCCGCCAACTCCGGCAGGTTTCACCGCTGCGAAGGAGTAGGAGCCTTCGGCCAGCGTCTGCCGGCAGATGAATACCCGGTCTTTATAAATGCGGCATTCCCGCCAGTTGCTCTCACACTGATTTGCATAGTGATCTTCAGAACCGAAGATCGAAACGGAAAATTAGAACGGATGACCATGTTTATTCGGCTAAGATATATACATTTTTGGACTTTCGCACTCCTGCTGGGCGCCGGCGCCGCGGCGCAGCCGGCTGCGCAGCGGTTGGGCGCGGTGCTGGATTTTTCCTATACCCGCTTCGATTCTGAATTACACTTCAACCCCGGAACCGGTTTGGGCGGCGGCCTTTTCTATGCGATTCTTCCCCAGGTAGGGGTTGAGCTTGGGGCGCACAGGAACGGCTCCCGCCGTGAATTTGATATAGCGGGCGGGCGCGACGGGATTGATCTCTCTTTGAATACGCTCTTATTGGAAATACACTGGAAGGCCCTGCGTCTGCCGGGCCTTCTGAACGTGTCTCTCAGCGGCGGCCTCGGCGCACTGCGCATCGACCGCAAGGCATACAACCTTTCCCTGGGCGCGCTGGGACAGCGCTCCCTGCCCGCTGAGAGCGATACTTATACCCTTTTCAGCCTGGGGGCAGCATTCAACCGGCATTTGAGTTCCCGGGTTTTTATCCGGTTGGCCCCCCAGGCGCAATTTTTCTCCGCTTCCGGGATGAAAACGAACCTTCATATCAAAGGAGGATTGGGCGTTGTATTCTTCTAACCAGGTAAGTTGCAGGAACCCCCGGAGGGACGGGCAGGAACCCTCGAAAGGGCAAGCAGGAGCCAGGAATCAAGAACCAGCAACCCTCGACGGGGCAAACAAGAACCGGAAACCGGCGAGCGGGAGCGGGAAACCCAAAACCCGGGTCTTCGTCATCGTGCACCTGCTTTTCTGGCTGATGGCAGTAGCGCCGCTGTTGGGACAGGATTCAACTCCGCCGAAGGCTGAAAAACCGGCGCTGGTGGATCTGAAACAGGGCGCCTCGTTCGAGATCGCCCCCCACACCGGGATGATGGGCGGCAGCGGGGTGTTCGGGCTGCGGCTGGCCATGAACTACGGATCGGTA
Source organism: uncultured Calditrichaceae bacterium (assembly GCA_964522165.1). Taxonomy (GTDB): domain Bacteria; phylum Calditrichota; class Calditrichia; order RBG-13-44-9; family J075; genus JABWBP01. The sequence continues at coordinate 22,968 of CAZFVV010000032.1, read as the reverse complement.
AACTTAGAAGTCTCCGGCGAGCAGGTGATCGGCGAGACCGCCAACATGTACCCCATTTCGGTGAATTTCGCCCTCAACCTGGCCACCCGGGGGCGGCTGCTCCCCTACGGCACCGTGGGCGGGGGGCTGTTCCTGACCGTGCCCACCAACGCCCTGGGTTCGGAGACGGTTTCCACCATGGGGATCAACTTCGGCGGGGGAGCGCGGTTTTACGTCACCCCGACCTTCGGTTTTCGCTTAGAAGCGCGGCAATACGTCACCAGCGTCACCAATGAATTAGAGTCCAGGGATGAACTCTTGATCTTTCAGGAAGTCAGCCTGGGGGTAACTTTCATGTTTCGTTAATGAATAAGGAGAGGATAGATGTTGCGCAAAAATCTGTTTCTGAAATTTATCTTCGGAGCAAATCGAAAATATATAGATGATGAAATAAATCCCGGCGCGCCCCTGCGGGTAACGCATTCCTCTTTCGCCGCGGAAGCAGCGGATTTTGGCGAAGAGGAGGATTTCTCCGTGGAAGAAAACGGCTATGATGAAGAAAAAACCGGTTTGAGCGACCTGAATCGCTTCAGCCTGATGGCCTTCCACCCCGGCGGGTATTTGCCTTTTCTAAAACGTTTGTTCGGCATGGCCATACTCATCGGCACGCTGATGTTTGCCGCGCCCGGGGTGCAGGCCAAAGGGCTGTTTTCTAACGCCATGACCTTCACCGGCGGCATTTATTCCGCGGAGGGATTCGGCAGCAATTTCTATTTCGGGCTGCGTTACAACCATTTCTTCAGCAAATGGCGCTATTTTGTGGAAGGTTCCATTGGGGTCAGCAGCCTGAAATCGCAGGTGCTGCAAGACCTGGCCGCTTTCCAGGTGTTCGATTCGGAAAAGCTGCTGACGTATGAATTCCTGCTCGGTTACGACATGGCGCCCCTGGGGAATTTTCCCTTCATCGTGGCCGGGGTGGCGGGGCTGAACCAGGGCGGGCAATCCAAATTTGCTTACGTGATCGGCCTGGGCAAGCAAATCCCCCTGGCGCAGTTCTTCAAAACCAAACGGCTGGGGCTGCGCTATGATATTCGCGACCAGATCTTCAAACAACAAATCAACGACGCCAACGCGTTTACCGCCCACAACCTGGTCTTTTCGCTGGGATTGAGTTGCTATTTCTGAAGTAAGCAGTAGGCAAATTTGGAGTGCAAAGCTTCAGCTTTGCACTGCCGGGGCGTAATCCCTGCGCCGGGCGAAACTGAAGTTTTGCACTCCTGCCAGAATAATCATCCTGAACGAGTATTTCATCAAGGAAAATAATTGCAAGGAATGCAATATGAAAGATACACTCACTCGCAAGCAAAAAATAACCGCGGAGGTGCTGGTGGGGCTGTTCAATTTTCTCCTGGCGGCCTGCGGCACTACCCCGCCGGATGACGTGCTGCAAAAGTCCGGGCAGGCGGCGATTGTTTTCGTGAAAGAAAACAGCCGGGAAAACAATGCTAACAACCCCATGAAAAGCAACCGCGATGAATTTTACCCCGGCAGCGATATTTTCCTGCTCAGCCCCATCGCCTCCACCGGGGAATTGACCAACCTGACCGCGCCGTACACCCGCTCCAACATCAGCGATCCCCGCAATTACGGGGCGGCGGCGGACCCGGAGGTGTCTTACGACGGCAAGAAGATTCTCTTTTCCATGAAGGTGAATCGCAACGCCCGCTGGCGCATCTACGAAATGAACATCGACGGCAGCAACCTGGTGCAGTTAACCGACCAGGCCGAGGGCGACGACATGGACCCTGTCTATCTTCCCGGCGGGCAGATCATGTTTGCTTCGACCCGCTCCGGCATCGTGGATGAGTACGAGCGCCGCGCCTCCCCCCTGCTGCACGTGGGCGACCGGGGAGCGAACGGGAAGCTGGTCAACGTGCGGCAGATTTCTTTCAACCAGAGCCACGACGCCAACCCCATGGTGCATTCCAGCGGAAAAATCTTTTACAGCCGCTGGGAGCACTTAGGAAACCCCAACAAGTTCCCCATGTTCGTGATCAATCCCGACGGAACCCGCAAGTTCGTGATGTACGGGAACCATTCTCCCCGCGAGAGCGGCAGCCGGGTGTTTTTAGAGCCCCGGGAGCTTTCCGACGGCGGAATCGTCTGCTCGGTAATGGAACGGAATTCGTCCTTCGAGGGCGGGGCCATCGCCGTCATCGACATTTCCAAATCCGATGATAACCTGACTTTTATCACCCCGGAGACTTCGCCGTTCAACAACACCAACCGGCCCTCCCGGGCGGTCTTCAAAACCCCGCACCCGATTATCGATCCGGCGGCTTCCAATGATCGCAAGGAGAAGATTTTAACGGCGATGTCGCCGTACCCGGTAAACACCGGAGAGGAGGAGTTGGTGGATTACGGCATCTACGTGATGGATAAGGACGGCAAGAACCTGCGCCTGATCTACAACGATCCGGAGTACAATGAAATCGACCCGGTGCCGGTGCTGCCGCGCGAAAAAGTGCCCGGCGGGGTTCCCCAGGTGATCTCCATGGATGCCAACGTGCAGGCGGGATTGGCCTCCGGGCGGCAAACCGGGATGTTTTTCGACGGCAACGTGTACGACCGCGCCCCTAACGACGGGCAGATGCGCCCGGACCCCAATTTTACCAACGGCGACGGGGTGAAAGGCCAGGCGCGCTACCTGCGCATCTTAGAAGCGATTCCCCTGCCCCTTGACGGCAACAGGCGCGGGGCCTCCATCGGCAATACCAATTTAGAGAAGCAGCGGGTGGTGGGCTACGGCCCGATCCGGCCGGACGGCTCATTCTCTGTAGAAGTGCCGGCCAACCGCTCCCTGCACATGCAAACCTTGGACGAAAACGGGATGATGTTAGTCAACCAGATCACCTGGGTGCAAGTGATGCCCGGGGAACAGCGCCTCTGCACCGGCTGCCACGATTCCCACGACCGCGACAAGATCATCAACGATTTGCAAATCCAGGGCGACAAGACGGTGCACAACACTGCGCTGGGAAAAGTGTACGATTCCGGCTTCCACAACGCCGTGAAAGTGTCGGCGCACCCCGCGGCCCGCCCGGATACGGTGGATTTCTTCGACAAGCTGCGCCCCAATCGCAGCAATACCGTGCAGGCGGTGTTCAACGCCCGCTGCACCTCCTGTCATAGCGCCGCTTCCCCGGCCGGGGGACTGCGGCTGGAATTGCTGGCTTCGGATTTGAGCAACCCGGATGAGCCGACTTCGGTGTACGATCTGCTTACCGAGGGCAGCGGCTACCGCACCGCCCGCAACGCCCAGATCAACTATGCGAGCGAAGCGGGCGCCCGGCGCAGCCCCTTGATGTGGGTGATGTACCACCGCCAGTTGAACAACGCCAATAACGAAGATTTTCGAATCCCGGGTTATAACCATAGCCAGATGTGGGCGAAGGATCAGTATAATCGCATAGACCCTTTCCTGCCCCAGAACCGGGATTTGCTGACCCTGATCGAGTGGATCGACGCCGGAACGCAGTATTCCAATACCACCGGGTATTGAAGAACCAAGGTCAAAGAACCAGGTTCCAAGAGCCAAGAACCAAAAAAACTTTTGCTCCTGGTCTCTTGGCTCTTGGGACTTGGTTCTTGAGACTTGGCTCTTTAAAAACCTGCATGGAGGCAACTTATATGAAAGCGCGGTTGATTTTGATCGTCCTGATAACCTGCTGGTATTTCCTGGGGCCGGCGGCCAACTCCTTTGCCGACTGGGTGGGTACGCCGGCGCCGGATTTCAGCCTGAAAACCGTCGGCAGCCAAAAGCAGATATCGCTGAAAGATTATCGCGGCAAAGCGGTGCTGCTGGATTTCTGGGCCAGTTGGTGCGGACCCTGCAAAGCCTCGCTGCCGCAATTGCAAAAGTTGGAAGCGGAGTACCCGGGCCTGAAAGTGCTGGCCGTCAGCATCGACGATGAGCGCAAAAACGCCCTGGAATTTATGAAACGGCTGAACCTGGATTTAACCGCGCTGTACGACGAGAACAAAAAGGTCGCCGAAACCTATCGCGTGGAGGCGATGCCCTCGGCGCTGCTGATCGACCGGAAAGGGGTGGTTCGCCACGCCCTCTCCGGCTACGGCGAAAAGCACCTGGAAGAGTTGAAAACGGAGATCGAAAAGTTAACCAAAAATCATTGATTGCCGGGCTTATGATCTTTGAGAAATAAATCGGGTTACCTCCTGCTACTACTCCCCGGCAGAGAAAGTCCGTCGATCCTCGTGCCGAAGTTCAACTTCGGCACGCAATTGGGTTGCGAAGTTGAACTTCGCAACCAGTAAAACTGGCGGCGGACTAACTCTGCCGCGATGTACTACTCGTGCCGATGCTCTGCGTCGCCGTGCTGGTTGCCGAAATGATCCAATTGTTTAGTCAAACTTTATTAGCCTGCATCGAGCCGGGGCATGATAAATTGCATTCGGTTTAAATATCTATTCAGCACGCTGAAGCGTGGCAATCTATAAAGGAGCGGATATGCGTTTGTTTTGGAAAATATTAATACTCGCGCTGGCGAGCACGGTTTTGAGCGGGTGCGTTACCGTCAAGGCCTACCAGCGCGAAAAATTAGCCGACCCGATCATGGAGCCGAAAAACCAGTTCGCCAAGCAGAAGTTAGATGAAAAGTTCTTCTCCACCCGGGAAGGCAGCATCGGGGGGGACATTGGCATTGGCGGGGGATGCGGGTGCGCGAAATAGTATTTCAGTGTTGAAGTGATTTAGTGTTCAAGTGTTATGGTATTATGGTGTGATGGTTAGCGTATCGGAGAATGAATGCGGAAACTCAAAACCCGAAACTCGGAACCCAAAACTCGAAATTCCCAAATGTTGAGAAAATATAACAAAAAAATTGTCTTGTTACTCTTGCCCCTCATTACCGGCCTGAATTTCGCCCCGGCGTATGCCCAGGGCGAGGGGATGGGATTTACCACTTATTATTTCTCCGACAGCGGCGGGAACAGCGTCACCACCACGGCTTTCAACCTGGCCAAGAAAATTTTAAGCCGCACCGTGTTCCTGTTAGACCTGGAGGTGGATAACGTGTACGTGCCCCCGGTGACCGCCACCACCGGGGCCACCCGTCCCAAACGCCAGAGCGCCAAACCGTTCGAGAAAACCCGCGGGCAGGCCATCCTGGGCCTGGAGCAGGGGCTGGGGGCCAACGGCGCAATGGCGCTCAATCTCTACCGCAGCCAGGAGGTGGACTACAATTCCAGCTCCGCCATCCTCACCCTCACCCGGGAGCTGAACCAGAAGAACACCGTGCTCACCCTGCGGGGGCAGTATTTGGTGGATGAGGTGGGGAAAATTTTAGACAACGGCGACATCGAGAAGCAGGATAAAAATTCTATCTGGGCGGTGGCCAATCTCAGCCAGATTCTCTCCCCCACCACGGTGTTCGACCTGGGCTACGACGTGCTCTACCACGAGGGCTTTTTGAGCGATCCCTATCGCCAGGTAAAAGTATTCGACGCCAACAATGCGTTCACGCTGGCGCAGGAAAAACACCCCGCGATGCGCACCCGCCACGCCGTTACCGGAAAGCTGAGCCAGATGATCCCGGAGGTGCGCGCCTCGCTGTCAGGCAGTTACCGTTTTTATTTCGACGACTGGCAGGTGTCTTCCCACACCGCGGAGGTGCAGTTCAACAAATACGTCTTCAACGACCTGATCGTGAAGTTCAATTACCGCTATTACACCCAAACCGGGGCTTCCTTTTACCAGGAGAAGTACGTCGGCGCGGAATACCTGGATGAAGCCTATCGCACCGCAGATTACAAGCTACGCTCCTTCAACTCCAACAATTTCGGCTTCAGCCTGGCCCTGCTGTTCCGGCGGTTGGCCGAATCCAACCCGGATTTACAGTTCTTAGAGAAAACCTCCATCGAGGCGCGCTATTTCCGCTATTTCAATACCCTGGACTTCTCGGCGAATATTTTGCAACTGAATGTGAACTTTGGATTGTGAGGGATATGGTTGGATGGTTAGATGGTTAAATGGCTACATAGCCGCAGAATAGTGGCATAACTATAGAAGAGGGAATCATGAACGCAAGGATGTTGTTGATCATATTAGTGATAACGGTTTGGGCGGGATTGGCGCTGGCGCAGCACTCGCAAGCGCCGGAACAGGTGAACGCCCACCCGGCCAGGCTATCCGACCGGGCGCAAATTGAATTGCTGCTTGATGAAATGCGCAGCGCGGCGGAGAATCCTGCCAAAATGCTGATGCTGCAAAAACGTTTTCAGGCTGCGCCGGCGCTTCCGGCAAAAAAAACGGGGGAATCTCGCACTGCGCAATTTTCTAACTCTCCCGGCGTTTCCCCGGAAATCTCCATCGAGGGGGAAAGCGCCCTGGTGGAATTTCCCAACGGCGAACGGCTGGCCTTAAAAAAGGAGCATCAGCAATGGCGGGTTGAAAACGGAGAACTCCCCCGCCAAACCACACGGGGGCAGAAAGCAACCCCTCACTTACCGGCTGCCTCTAACACACAACCGGCAACTAACAAATCACAACTCGCAACCCGCAACTCGCAACTGGCAACTCCTACCTTCTCCGCCGGGCAAACCTTTATTCCCACGCCCGTCAGCCGGGAGCACGGCATCACGCGGCTGACCCGCAACGTCACGCAAGCGAATTTAGACCGCTCGCTCTTCGGTGCGCCGGAAAAGACCGCTTCCTACTATTTTGCCCGCTACGGCGGCAGCGCGCCTTTCGTCACTGCTACCTACATCCAGTTGGTGACCGACCCGGCCTGGAACCGCATTCTCTACGGCAGTTTGGGACGCTGGATCAAATCCTACGAGGACGTTCAAGGGCCTTCCGCCGTCGCGGTGGATGCGGAGGGGCGGGTGTTCGTGGGCGAGACCGGGCGGAAGCGGGTGCTGGCGCTGCAACTGCGCCCGCAGGAAGAGGATACCCGGCTGGAATACCGGTTCGAGATTTCCGGCATTGCGCACCCCGCGGACCTGGCCACGGATGATAACGGCACCCCGTTGGATATCAGCGATGATTTCCTCTACGTCGCCGACCCGGTGCAAAACAAAATCCTCAAATACAGTCTGCAATCCGGCGGCGCAATACTGACGGCCGCGTTCGAGGGCTTCGACGCCCCCACCGCGGTGCTGGCCGGGAAATGGAATGGAGCTAACACGGATTTTATTTACGTCATCGACCAGACCGGGCGGCGCCTGCAACTGTTGGAAGATGAAGGCGCTTTGCTAACCATCTTGCGGGAGATAAAAGGATATCCCGGGCAATATTTCAGCGCCGTCAAAACCGATCATTTTGGAAATATTTATTTAGTGGATAACATCAATTCCCAACTCACGAAATACACCGCCGGCCTGGAACTGTTAGACGCCGAGGGCGGAAAGGAAACCTTCGACGGCCTGGCCAACCTGGATATCGGCTTCGGAAAGATCATCGTGGAGGGCGAAGGAACCTACTGGGCCGGTTTCGATCAATTGTTCACCCTGGAGCGCTGGAGCCCGCACAGCGGGGCGCAGCGGCGCACTTTAGGAGCTGCGATTCGGGATGCGGTTTTCCAAACCGATGAAGATGTCAGCGAAATTCGCGCGAATTTTACCCTCACCGATTTCGCCGAAGTTCGCGTGCAAATTTTAGATGAGCGGAATCACCTGGTCGCGGAGCTTCCCGCGGAGTGGCTCACTTCCGGCGCCAAAACCAGAACCTGGCAGCGCCGGAACAATGCCGGGGAACAAACGCCCCCGGGCAAATATCGTTGGGAAGTTATCGCCAAATCCCCCTATCGGGACGAAGCGGTTACCCTGGCGGCACAACTGTACCTGCCCTTGTATTACTGGCAGGATTGCGGCAGCGCGGTGAAAGCGGATGACGCTTTCCGGGTGCAGGGCGTGCCGGTGAAATGGGGCGACAATCCTACCCAAACCGCGGCGGAGCACCCGGAGGCGGTGATCTACCGCTTTGGCGGATTAAATCCCGCAAGCGAATATCAATTGGCGCTGGAATGCTGTGCCGGGGACGGGGTGGCGCGCAACCAGGAGATTCTTGCTGCGGGGAATATTTCCCTGGGCCAGGTCCGGGTGAGTGAAAAACCACTGCAAACCGGCTACCTGAATTTGCCGAAGGAATCGTACCCCGATGGGCAGGTTACCATTCATGTTGTAAATCGCAACGGCGGCTCCGCCGTGGTTTCGCAGCTCTGGCTGAAGGAGACCGGGGCGGGGCTGAATCCGCAGTTGATTCCCGAAAACGAGAGCGTTCCTTCGAAATTCACCCTGGAGCAGAACTATCCCAATCCCTTCAATCCCGGCACCACCATCCGGTTCCACCTTCCGAATGACGGCAGGGTGCGCCTGGAAGTGTTCAACCTGTTAGGTCAAAAAGTGCGAGTGCTGGTGGATGACAACCGCGCCGCGGGTGCCCATTCCATCGTGTGGGATGGCCGCAGCGAGGCCGGCGTTCCGGTAGGCAGCGGGATCTATTTTTACCGCCTGGTTTCCGGCCCCTTTGCGGAAACAAAGCGGATGCTGTTGATTCGATAAAATCGGGTGTGTGGCCAGAAATTCCATCCCGACAAAAACATGAACATCCCTGTTCATAAATCGGGATGAAAACTTCCGGTTTTCAAATCCGCAATCGGCGATCTGAATTCCGCAATTTAGAAAATCTCCTCTCCTCCCCCCGGGCAGGGGCGGCCTCCCCGTGAGGCCGTCTCCTCCCCCCGGGGTAAATGGCGATGGGGTGATTCAGCCCTTTGGGATCAACGCGGAAAATGTGGCTCAGGCGGATTGAGACCTTAACAATCTTCAATGTTCAATCTTCAATTCTAATTCCCTCCTCCCCCCACGGGTAGAGGCGGTTTTGGGCAGAAATCGCCTCTACTCCCTCTTTTTCCCACCGCTTCATGCGAACTAAATATTAACTTGCCATCATTCCGATATTTTTATAAAATCTTGCCGAGCCAACTTATGGAGCAATGCCATGGAAGCCTCGGCCAGAAAAAAAGTTTGGACTTATGAGGAGTATCGCCGGTTAGACGACAATAACCGTTACGAAGTCATCGGAGGAGAGTTGATTATGTCGCCCGCGCCCAGTTCAGTGCATCAGATTGTAGCAGAGAATTTGGGATTTATACTCGGCCAGTACGTGCGGAGGAAATCATCAGGGAAAATCTGTTACGCGCCCATCGACGTGGTGTTCAACGAAGGAACCGCGAAAGAAGAAACCGTGCAGCCGGATATTCTTTTCATCGCCAGCGCCAATGGGCAAATTATCAAAGCGCGGGGAATTTTCGGGGCGCCGGATTTGATCGTGGAGATTATCTCTCCCTCCACTCAGTACCGCGATACGGTGGTTAAAAAAGCGATTTATGAGAAAAACCGGGTGGCGGAATACTGGATCGCCGATCCCTACATGAAAAGCATTACCGTGCTGGCCCCGAACGAAAAAGGCGCCTACGAATTGTTCGCGCACGGAGCATTGGCGGAGGATACTGTGGAACAGAAGAAAGAGGTATCCTCTAAGCTGCTGGCGGGTTTGACGGTGAAACTGGCGGAAGTATTCGGTTGATTCTTGGCGCTCCTGCCATCCGGCGCGCTGAAGCGTGGCAGTCGCTTACCCTTTTGCCCCGCCCCTGCCCCTGTTGAGCGATTGGCGATTTGGCGATTGAACGATTGGCTATAAAAGCCCTGCTCCTATAAATTGGCAATTGACAATTGGCAATTTTATCCCGCCCCTGCCCCTGCCGCTATTACCACCCCCCCCTTCAACTTCTCGTACAACTCGATATACTTCTCCACTTGTACCTCCCAGGAAAAATTCAGCTTCATGCCGTTGTGCATGATCTTCTGCCAGGCCTCTCTATTGTGAAAAGTGTTGAAGGCGTAGTCAATCGCCCAGCGCAGGCTGTCGTCGTTGAAGTATTCGAACACGAAGCCGGTGCCGGCCTGGGTCACCCAGTCGTACAGCTGCACCGTATCGGCTAAACCACCGGTTTTGCGCACGATGGGCACGGTTCCGTATTTCAGGCTGTAAATCTGGTTCAGGCCGCAGGGTTCGTAGCGGGAGGGCATCACGAACATGTCGCTGCCGGCCTCGATCCAGTGGGAAAGCTCGACGTGGTAACCGTCATAAAACGCCAGCTTGCCGGGAAACCGGTCCCGGGCGTTTTGGAAAAACTGGGTGTACTTCCATTCCCCGCTGCCTAACACCACGAAGCGCAGGTCGTAATTGGATAGAACATCCTCCAACACTTCGTAGAGAAGCTCGAATCCTTTTTGCCAGGTCAGGCGGGAAATAATCCCGTACACCGGCGCGTTGGGATCGTAGGGCAAATCCATCCGCTCTAACAGGGCTTTTTTGTTCTTCTCCTTGCCGGAAAGATCCTCAATCGAATATTTGTAGGGAATGTAGGGGTCGTTTTCCGGGCTCCATTCATGATAATCCACCCCGTTCAGAATGCCCACCAGACGATATTTACGGTATTCCAGCATCTGCTGCAATCCGGAGCCGTACTCCTCGGTCTGGATCTCCTGCGCGTAGGTGGGACTGACGGTGGTGATCAGGTCGGTGTAGATGATGCCCAGTTTCATATAATTGATCATACCCGCCCCCAAATCCTCCGCGGGCAGCATGTGGCGGTAACCGCCGAACATCAGCTTATCCACTGCGTCGGAAGAAAAAACGCCCTGGTAGCCGATATTGTGGATGGTCAGCATGGTTTTGGATTGCTTGAACAGGCCGTCCCATTGATAAATAGTTTTCAGGTACAGCGGGATGAGCGCGGTTTGCCAGTCGTTGCAGTGGAAAATATCCGGCCCCCAGCCCATGCGCTGGCAGCACTCAATGGCGGCGCGGGAGAGCAGGGCAAAGCGCAGGTATTCGTCGCCCTCATCGGTGTATATCTTACTGCGATTGTAAAGTCCCTCGCAGTGGATGAAATAGACCTCGCACTCGGAATCCGGCAATTTTGCGGTGAGGGCGGTAAAGTACAGGGTGAACCCGCCGAAGTGCACCGGCACGTTTTGCAGAAACTCCACCACGTGAACCGGCAGGCTGCGGGTATCAATGGTGGAATAATAGGGCATGAACACGCGGATATCGTGGCCTTTGCGGCTGAGGTATTTTCCCAGCGCGCCGGAGACGTCCCCCAGCCCGCCGGCTTTCACGAAGGGAACCACTTCCGAGGAGACGAAACAGATTTTGAGAGGGGCCAAGTGCTTTTACCTTTCAATTGTTTTTTTGTGTTCCGTTGTTCATGTGTTCGAGTGTTCAAGTATTCAAGTGTTCAGGTTGCCCGAACCCCATGAACACGTGAACACAATGATTATAACGACCGCTGCTGCGCCTTTTGTCATTTCCCCGCGTTCCACTCCGGCGCCGGCAGCACCTTGCCCCGCGCCTCCCCAAATCCTACCCGGTAGTCTTTGCCTTCGCACCAGCCGGTTAGAATTACCGTGTCGCCGTCTTGCAGAAAGCTGCGCTGCTCCGTGGGAGAAATTTGCAGCGGCTTGGTTCCCCGCCAGGCCAGCTCTAACAGGCTGCCGTAAGAATCCGGCTCCGGCCCGCTGATGGTGCCGGAGGCCAGCAGATCCCCGGGGCGCAGGTTGCAGCCGGTAATGGTATGATGCGCCGCCTGCTGGCAGATGTTCCAGTAAAGGTGGCGGAAGTTGGAGCGGCAAATCCGCGCCGGGGCCTCCATTTTCTCGCTCTGCAAATGCACCTCCAACTGGACGTCGTAGGACCAGGTATTCTCGCATTGCAAATAGGGCAGCGGCGCGGGGTCCTGCCCCGGCCCGGCGCAGCGGAACGGTTCCAGCGCGTCGAGGGTGACGATCCAGGGGGAAAGGGTGGTGGCGAAATTTTTCGAGAGAAACGGCCCCAGGGGCTGGTATTCCCATTTCTGAACGTCGCGGGCGCTCCAGTCGTTCACCAGCGCCATTCCGAAGATATGTTCCGACGCTCTCTCCACCGCAACCGGCTTGCCCAGCTCGCTGCCCGGCCCGATGAAAAATCCCATCTCCAGCTCGAAATCCAGCAGCCGGGAGGGGCCGAAAGCGGGTTTTTCGGCGTCATCCGCTTTGCTCTGCCCCAGCGGGCGGTGAATATCCGTTCCGCTGATGACAATGGAGCTGGCCCGCCCGTGGTAGGCAATCGGCACCCACAGCCAGTTGGGCAGCAGGGCGTTTTGGGGATCGCGGAACATGGAACCGACGTTGGCAGCATGATATTTCGAGGAGTAGAAATCGGTGTAGTCGCCGATCTCTGCCGGCAGCTGCGGTTCCACCTGGCTCATCGGGATCAGCGCGGCGTCGCGTAATTTCTGATGGTCGCGCAAATCCGCCACGTCATGGCGCAGCAGGCGGGTGATGGTTTCCCGCGCTTCCCGCCAGGCCGGGCGTCCCGCGGCCATGAACGCATTCAGGGTCGGCCGGGCAAAACAGGCTTTACCCTTCAGGTGGGGGGTGTTGAAAAATCCCGCGTCTTCTAACACCGATAAGTCCAGCACGTAATCGCCGATGGCTACCCCGATGCGGGTATTACCGCCGGATTTCCGGCGAAACGCGCCGTAGGGCAGGTTTTGGATGGGGAAATGGGACTCGGATGATACCGGAATAAAAGAGCGTAAACCGGGCGCGGATGTTTTCACAGATTCTTCTTTCATATCTCGACAGCTTCGTTTAAGATATGTTTGCCGATTCGGGGTTTCAGATCTTCCTTCATCACCAGGTCAACTTTAATCCCCAGCAAATCACTCAAATAGTTTTCCATTTCAATAAAGGCAATTAAATCTATCGAGAATGGTTTTTTCAGTTTGACCAGAATATCCAGATCGCTTCCCTCTTTTTGTTCTTCGCGAACAAACGAGCCAAAAATCTCTAATTTCACCACCCCGTACTTATTTGAGAGATAGGGTTTCTGCTGCCGGAGAATTTCCCGGATCTCGGTAAGCGTTTTCATATTAACTCCTACAAAAGTTTCAACCCCCGCAAATCCTCACGCGGCTCGTCGAAGCTGCAACTTCCGAAGGAAATGGCGTAATTCTGGCGCGCCCGGGTGATTTCGTCCAGCGAGGCGCGCAGGTTCTTCCAGGCAAACGCCCGTCGGGTGAAGATGAAATTGCTGGCGTCTTCGTCTTCGATGATTTCCTGAATCTGCTCCGCGGAAAGATTATGCGCCTCCGCCAGCACCGCCGCGCCAAAGACGTTCAAAAAACCGTTCATTTTAACCTTCGCGGCGCGGTTGAAATGGCGCACCGGGTGGTGCAGCCCGGCGGTGGCTTTCAGGGGCACGCGCTGGTCGATGCAGGCGCTGACCGCCGCGGCCACCTGTTCCGGGGAAGGATACATTTGCGGCTCCACCCCGCCGCAGCGCAGTTTGAATCCCGCGCTTTTGTAGCGGGTGAACTTGTTCCCGCGCTGCAGGTAGCGGTTGTGTTCGGCGATTCCCCTCACCGCGGCGTTCAATACTTTTTTCCACTCTCTTCCAGAGCTGATAAAATCCGCCTCGAAGTAGGCGGCGATCTCCGGGGGGCCGTTTTTTTCCAGCGCCGCAGCAAGACCGTTCAACAATTGCGAAATGGCGGATGCGCCCGGCGATTGCAGCGCGTCCCCGGGAAGGCGCACTTCCAGCACCTCCGCCGCCGCCCGGCCGCGGTGGTATTCCAGGAACTCCCGGATCGCTTCCAAATCTTTTTCCAGGCCGGCCAGGAATTCCTCTTTAGTTTTCCCGCTCCTTCCCAAAACCGAAAACCGGAAAGGCTCTCCCTCCTGAAAGAGGCTGTCCTGGTAGGGCTGCAGCTCCCGCAGCCGCGCGGCGGGGCAAATGAAGCGGGAGAGCATCCCGGCGTCGGGGCTTTTGCGGTATTCCGCGTACTGCTGGATCGCCTTCTCCATGGGCAGTTGGGCCGGGGGAAATAATCCCGCGTAGTCGATCAGCTTTTCCATGAAGCTTTGAAAGGGTTTGGACATGCACGCACTCCCCGAAAAACCATGTAGCGGATACGAACCTCCCGGAGGTTCGGCCAAACGAGGGGATGAATTTACAGCATTTTCCCCGCAAAACAAAAGGAACAATGCAAAGTGTAAATTCCCTTGTCGGGAGGGTTTGATGGTGTTAAAGTGTTTTGGTGTTAAAGTGTTGTAGTAATCGAATCATAACAATAAAACACTGAAACCCTTTAACAATGGATACCTGGTTCATTTTTCTTGATACGCAATTCGAAGGAATGAACGCATGAATCCGGCGGCAAAAGCTTGTATCGTTCTCCATTACTCCGAGATCGGCGTAAAGGGCGGGAACCGGAAATTTTTTGAGAACCAGCTGGCAAAGAATATCCGCGCGATCCTGGGAGATCTCTTGCCGGCCCGGGTTCAGCGAGTGTTCGGGCGTTTTGTGATCCCTTTAGCGGGAGATTTCGACTGGCCGGCCATTTCCGCCCGCTTGCAGAAAGTGGTGGGGCTGGCGAACTTCGCTTTAGCGGAGATGGTTGAGCAGGACGCGGAGCGGATTGTGGAAACCGCCTGCCGGCAGATGCAAGGGCAAAAATTTTCCACCTTCCGGGTGACCACCCGGCGCATCCAGAAATCGTTTCCGCTGACTTCCGACGCCCTCTCCGCAAAGGCAGGGGAAGCGATCCGCCGGCAAAGCGGGGCAACAGTGGATTTGGATCACCCGGAAGCGGTCTGCTTCATCGAAATCGTGGATAATTTTGCTTTAGTGTACCGCGAGAAACTCCCCGGCCTGCGCGGGCTGCCGGTGGGCGGTAGCGGCAAGGCGGTCAGCCTGCTCTCCGCCGGGATCGATTCGCCGGTAGCTTCTTACAAGATCATCACCCGGGGGGTTAAACTGATTTTCGTGCACTTTCACAGCATTCCCTACACCAGCCCGGCCTCGGTGAGCAACGCCAAACGATTGATGGAGCGCCTGGCGCAATACCAGCTTTCCGCCAAACTCTACTGCGTTCCCTTCCTGGAAATCCAGCAGGCCATTCTGCTGAGCGCCCCGGTGGAGTACCGGGTGGTGCTCTACCGCCGGGCCATGCTGCGCATCGCGGAAAAAATTGCCAAAAAGGAGAAAGCCCAGGCCTTAGTGACCGGGGAGAGCATCGGGCAGGTGGCCTCCCAGACCCTGGCGAACCTGCGGGTGATCAACGAAGCGGCCGCGCTGCCGGTGCTGCGCCCTCTTTCCGGCAGCAGCAAGGAAGAAATCATCGCGCTGGCGCGGCAGATCGGCACCTTCGAGATTTCCACGGAACCGTATGAAGATTGCTGCTCCCTCTTCGTTCCGGCGCACCCGGCCACCGCGGCGTTGCCAGGGATGGTGGTCGAAGCGGAAAGTAAGCTGGATTGGAAAACCCTGATAGCGAAGGCGCTGAAGGGGGCGGAGGTGGGGTGGTTTGGGTTTCGGGAGTGAAAAGATTTATTTCATGTCTATGATGAGGGTAATATCGTCCGGCCGGCCAAAAATTTTACATTGAAACATACCAACAGAATGGCTAAATTTTCTCCGCACATCGCAGGGTAGAGAATATCGTTTTAAGGAAAAGGTTTTGGAGTTTTAGAGAGGAGTAAAGGATTGTTGGATGGTTAAATGGCTAAATGGTTGGATAGTAATTTAACCGGCAACCCATCACCCTGTAATTGAGAGCGGAGTATTTAAAAATGCCAAACATCCCGGAGCAGGCTACCAGATTTTCCGAACAAGTTGAAAACATTTTCAGGATCATCAAACACGGCAGGCGGGAGCAAGTGCTCTTTATGGCGTTTTTTTTGTGTGTTGGCCTGGCTAATTTTCGCTTTCTTTTGCCGGATGTCTTAACCAACATTCTGCTGACGGACTTTTTACAGAAGGATGTTTTGCCGTGGCTAAACGTGGTCGCCATTGTACCGTTTATATGGGGAATTGTGCGGGTATGGAAGAAGGCCATTCCCCCCAAAATCGACCTCACCGCTGCGGCCAAACCCAGCGCCATTAAGGGTCCCTTCGCTTTTGGGGAAATGGACGGCGAGATATTCTCGCAATTAGGCCGGGAAACGGATTTGAGCAAACTGCTCGGCTGGGTACTGGATTCGCAAATCTGCTTTACGGCGCTAAAAGGCGAATCCGGCGCCGGCAAGACCTCCCTCCTGCGGGCCGGCCTGGTTTACACCCTGCTCCGGGAAAAAGAAAAATACGGCGTTACCCCCATCTATTGGGAGGCCAGCCCGGAGAATCCCGCCGAAGAGCTGTTGCGCGCCATCCGCCTGGCCTGCCCGGAAGAGAAGGATCGCCTGCGGAAGCTCGATGACGTGGTCGAAAAGGATTCCGCCACGAAAAAAGGGATCATCATCGACCAGGCGGAGCAGTTGTCGCCGGCAAAACAGGGCGAATTGTTCGAAGCGTTCAGAAAGATCGTCGCCCGGAAACCGCCTTACGCAAGCACCTGGATCATCGCCTTCCGGGAAGAGTATGCCTCCACCTGGTTCGATTTTGAAACCACCATCCCCGATTTCCATCCCCCCAAGCACTCTCTAAAAACGTTTAGCGAAGCGCAGGCCCGCAACATCATGGCGGTTTTGGCCCGGGTGAGCGGTTTGGCGCCGGATGCCGCAGTGCTGAATGAAATGGTCAACGCCATGTCCGACGGGGGAAAAGTATCACCGGTGGAAATCGGCATCGGCATGATGGTGCTTTGCGAATTGTATCGCGGGCCGGGCAGCGAGGTGAGCCTGGGGAAATTCCAGGACGCCGGGGGAGTCGCCGGGTTGCTGCGCGCCTATATTAAAGGCAAACTTGACGAGGGTATGCCGGAGCACGAGCATTCGCCCATGCAATCAGCCTTGCTGGATATGATCGATCCGGATATATCGCATCAACGGTTATCCCAGGGGAAATCCGCGCCGGAATTGGCCAAAACCGCCCAACTGCCTCTAAACCGCATGGAGCACAACCTGCATTTCCTGGCATCGCCGGCCGTCCCCGGGGCAATGTACCGCCTGGCGCATGAACGGCTGATTCCGGCGTTGGAGTCGCTATCGGGAGAATTGCTCACTGCAGCCGCCGAGGCCCGGCAGTTGTTGAAGGAGCGTTTTCGCACCTGGTCGAATGCCCGGCGGCGGAGATTCCTGCTGAGCGGCAAAGATTTGCGCGAGGTGCTGAAATACCGCAGCCACTTCAAGGATGACATAAACCCGGAATTGGGGCAATACATCCGTAAAAGCCGGAAAAAGCGTTCCGTGAATATCGCCCTGGGCGGGTTCATCTTGCTGGCCCTGCTGTTGTGGCAACCCTTCAACAACAAGGTTATCGAACCCTCGCAAAGAAACCGGCGCCTCCAAAGCGTGGAAGCGCAATTGGTAAAGGTTAAAGAGGGGATTTTTGAAATGGGCGATTTCCAGGAAGAGGGCGGCGATAATGAGCTGCCGGTGCATCCGGTAAAACTTGATAGCTTTCAAATCAGCAGGTATGAAATTACCAACCAGCAGTATTGTGATTTTTTGAATTCTTTGCAGCCGGATGACTCCTTAAAAGTCAAATTGGAGGATGAGGATAAGTGGCTCTATTTGACTTATGAAATTCGTTATATCGGAGGTAAATTTGTGGTGCCGGATGAATCCAAACGAGACCATCCGGTTGTAACTGTTAGCTGGTTAGGGGCGGCGGCGTTTTGTAATTTTATGAGCGAGCGTAAGGGTAAGGGGTATAAGCCATGCTACAATTTAGAGGACGGGAGCTGCGACTCCCTGGCGAAGGGTTTCCGGTTGCCCACGGAAGCTGAATGGGAATACGCCTGCCGCGCCGGTACCACCACCCCGTTCCATACGGGCAACAACCTGACCACCGATCAGGCAAACTATAATGGAAATTATCCTTATCGTGATAATCCAGAAGGCGTATATTTAGAAGGTACCACGCCGGTGGGCAGCTACCCGCCCAATGCCTGGGGGCTTTATGATATGCACGGCAACGTTTGGGAGTGGTGCCACGATTGGTATGGCAGCGAGTACTACGAGACGTGTAAGCAGCAAGGGGTAAAAGAAAACCCGCGGGGGCCGGATACCGGTTCGTACCGTGTGTTGCGCGGCGGCGGCTGGCGCAGCGGCGCGCAGAATTGCCGCTCCGCGTTTCGCAACCTCGCTAGCCCCGGCTACCGCACCGGCAACGTTGGCTTCCGCCTGGTGTTCGTCCCGTAGTCAGTTGGCAGTTCTTCCGGCTTTACCTATGAGCAAACGAGTTGTTGGAACGGAATGAACGAGGCGCAAGGGACGCAGCGCCGAGAGAATGGAGTGAGAACAACGAGTAACGGGGGTTAAGAATTTTTTTGCCCTGGGGTTTGGGGCGAAGCCCCCAAAAATTTTTTTTAAAAAGTGAAGTCATGCAGATCAAATTATTCACCATACCCATCGGAGACAGCGGGGCGGCGCAGGAGGAGATGAACCGCTTCCTGCGGGGGGACTCTGTTTCCAGCCACAAAAAGCGCAGAATTTGCACGCGAAACTGGAGTTTCACATGCTATTGCGTTCCCAAACAGGAGTTTGGGAACGAGGTTTCGCGAACTTGTTTTCGACCACGATTAAGCGCACACTTACCGTAAAGGGCATTGGCGATAATAAAGTGGGGCGATCAATCTCGTTCAATCTCGTTCCCAAACTCCTGTTTGGGAACGCACTAACTTCGAAACTCTGTTTCCGCAGGAGATTTAATGAGAAGCAGGTACAAATTCATCGAAAAAGAAGGCATTTACTTTCTCACCTTTACCACCATAGAATGGCTACCTGTCTTTACCGAACAAATATATTTTGATATTGTAATCGATTCTCTCAAATTCTGCCAGAAACAAAAAGGGTTAGAGCTGTATGCTTATGTTGGCCTGGACAACCACTTTCACCTGATCGCATACGCTCCGGAATTATCCGCCACAATCGCCTCTCTCAAAAAATTTACCGCACGACAAATTATCGATACCTTAACAGAGCACAATAAAGAGTGGCTGTTAACGGAACTGGCGTTTTACAAGAAAAAGTATAAGATCAACAGCCAGTACCAATTGTGGCAGGAAGGATCGCATCCGCAATTGATCTTATCCGAGAAGATACTAAGACAGAAGATCGAGTATATTCACAATAACCCGGTAAAGCGTGGTCTTGTCGATCTACCGGAGCACTGGCGGTATAGCTCGGCGAGGAACTATTTTAGGGACGATCATTCGATCATTGAGATTTACCGGCTGATATGATGGATATTGGGAAGCGCAGCAATTCGGAAACAGAGTTTCAGAGTTATCGCGTTCCCAAACAGGAGTTTGGGAACGAGGTTGAACGAGGTTGAAAACTTGAAAATACCGACTTATGTTCGCTATATGGTGATGGAAAATTTTTAGCTCAAGAAGGGCATCAATCGTGGGTTCGAACCGTGTGTTGCGCGGCGGCAGCTGGAACAACAACGCGCAGAATTGCCGCTCCGCGAATCGCAACAACGCTAACCCCGGCAACCGCAACAACAACGTTGGCTTCCGCCTGGTGTTCGTCCCGTAGCTCATGGGTAAAGTCGGAGGACTGCCGCTGAACAGATTGATGTCCCATTCGCCGTAAAAGGCGATGAATAGCTCCATCAAATGCACAGGGTTAGTAGGGCAAATGGATTTTTGCTTCGAAAACCCTGTGCAAGTTTTTTTACTCTCCAAATCGATCAGAAAAAAATCTCCCCCCGGAAAAGTTTTGCTTGCCTCGCCCGGATAAATTTTTATATTGACCGGTAGATCACGACGGGAGTGCAAAACTGAAGTTTTGCTCTCCGGGTCCGGAAATAACTAACCCGGCGGCGAGATCAATTCCCCTCCTGCTCGTTCCACATTTCCGGATCACGCTTCTGCGAGAAATTTCATCCGCGTTCCTGAATCGGAATCGGTTTTATATACCCGGGGTTTTTCCGGGCAATACCGCGCCATCACTACCGAGTTTGCCGGCGACCCGGGCAGTCGCATCGCTGCGCAAACATTTTCCCGGCGCGGCAGAGAGGAGGATCGCTTGAGCGGAATTCCGCAGGCAGCCATCCTCCATCGGGGCCGATGAAGCGGCGGCTTTGTCCCCTCGCCGGTTCACCGGTTCAAAAATTCGCGACTGCAATATGAACCGGGGTCAAGAGCGCCCGGTTTGCTCACTAACTCCAACCTTCACCATGAAAGGAGGCCCCATGAAAAAGCAAGCTTTTTCAGCCGCACTCCCTGCAACCGGCAGCGAGCATCCCCGCTACCAGGCGTATTCGCTGCACAATTTCAAGAAGATACCGCAGCTAAAAAGGTTGAGCGAGGAGCAGATTTTCGACATCGAAGTAGTCGGGAACGTGTTCCCCTTCAAAACCAATAATTACGTGGTGGATGAACTGATCAACTGGGATGAGGTACCCCATGATCCTATCTTCGTGCTCACCTTTCCTCAAAAAGAGATGCTGCAGCCGCACCATTACCGGGAAATGGCGAAAATTCTCCGCAGCGGGGCAGATTCCGAAAAAATCAACCGGGCCGCCAACCGCATTCGCGCCCAATTGAATCCCCATCCCGCCGGGCAGATGGAGCACAACGTGCCGGAGTTAGACGGCCAGAAACTGACCGGCATCCAGCACAAATACCGCGAGACGGTGCTGTTCTTCCCAAACCAGGGGCAAACCTGCCACGCTTATTGCACTTTCTGTTTCCGCTGGCCGCAATTTGTGGGCATCGACGAGTGGAAATTTGCCATGAAGGAGACGGATCTGTTAGTGGAATACCTGCGCCGCCACCCGGAAGTGAGCGACGTGCTCTTCACCGGCGGCGATCCCCTGATTATGAGCCCCCGGCTGCTGGCGGGGTACCTGGAGGCGCTGTTAGAGGCGGATTTGCCGCACCTGCAAAATATCCGCCTGGGCACCAAGGCGCTGGGTTACTGGCCGTACAAGTTTTTTGCCGATCCCGGGGCGGAGCAGCTTCTCTCCCTGTTCGAGAAAATCGCCCGCTCCGGCAAGCACCTGGCCATCATGGCGCACTTTTCCCACTACCGGGAGCTGTCCACCCCGGCGGTAAAAAAGGCGATCCGCAAGATCAAGCAGACCGGGGCGGAAATTCGCACCCAGTCCCCGGTGCTGCGGCACATCAACGCCGACGCGCAGACGTGGGCAAGAATGTGGAAGGAACAGGTGCGGTTAGGCTGCATTCCATATTACATGTTCGTAGTGCGCGACACCGGGGCGCAGCACTACTTCGGAGTGCCCCTGGTGGAGGCCTGGCACATTTTCCGCAAAGCTTACCAGATGGTTAGCGGAATTTCCCGCACGGCGCGGGGGCCCAGCATGTCCTGCGGCCCCGGCAAAGTGCAGGTGTTAGGCGTCAGCGAGGTGCATGAGGAAAAGGTGATGGTGCTGAGAATGCTCCAGGGAAGGAATCCTGCCTGGGTCAACCGGCCCTTTTTCGCGCAATATGACCCGGAGGCGATCTGGTTAGACGATTTGCAGCCGGCCTTCGGAAAGAAGCATTTCTTTTTCGAGGAAGAGTTTCCCCTTCCCCGCGCCCGCAAGTTCCGGCATGGAGCGGATTCCCTGAAGAGCGCGGAGGCTGCGAAAACGCTGTCTTAAATTATATTCGTTCAGGGTGATTTTTTAAGCCGGGAGTGCAAAGCTGAAGCTTTGCACCCCGGTTTTGGGGAAAGCCGGGGATTATACCCGAAAGTAGCGCGACGCTTCCTCGGTTGCCTCGGAGAGCATCTCATCGAAGTAGAGGATGGTCTTTTTCAAACCCTCGTCCAACTCGATTTTCGGTTCCCAGTCCAATTTCTCCCGCGCCAGGCGAATATCCGGCTGGCGCTGGCTGGGATCGTCTTCCGGCAGCGGCAGGTAGCGAATTTGAGAACGGGAACCGGTCAGGCGAATGACCGTTTCGGCCAATTCCAACATGGTAAACTCGTTGGGATTGCCTAAGTTTACCGGCCCCATAAAATTCTCCGCGGCCATCATTCGTATCGCCCCTTCTACCAGGTCGTCCACGTAGCAGAATGAGCGGGTTTGGGAGCCGTCCCCATAAATAGTAATATCCTGGTTTTTTAAAGCCTGGGTAATGAAATTGCTCACCACTCGCCCGTCATTCAACGCCATGCGGGGACCATAGGTATTGAAAATGCGAATAATTTTGATATCCACCTTGCTCTTGCGGTGGTAATCCATGGTGAGGGTTTCCGCCACGCGCTTCCCTTCGTCATAACAACTGCGCGTTCCGATGGGATTCACGTGCCCCCAGTAAGTTTCCGGCTGGGGATGAACCTGGGGGTCGCCATATACCTCCGAGGTAGAAGCCAATAGAAACCGCGCTCTCACCCGTTTGGCAACCCCTAACATATTGATGGTTCCCATCACGTTGGTTTTAACGGTTTTCACAGGATTATACTGGTAATGCACCGGGGAAGCGGGGCAGGCAAAGTGATAAATCTGGTCAATTTCCAGGTAAATCGGCAGGGTAATGTCGTGGCGAATCAGCTCGAAGCGATGATTATCCATCAAGTGCATCACGTTCCGCTTGGAGCCGGTAAAAAAATTATCTAAACAAATGACCTCGTGGCCCTGCTCCAACAATTTTTCACACAAAAACGACCCGATAAATCCCGCGCCGCCGGTTACTAAAATCCGTTTCATCTCTTCCTCTCCGGTTTAAATTTTCCACAATCCCTGTAATTCAATGATGTCTCGGCGGATATGTTTCTAAGTTTCGATCAACTCCCAACGCCGCCGCTGATCAATATTCGGCAGGGCGATAAAATTTATTAATCAGCAATCAGAAATGCAAAGGATTCGGAAGACAGGGGCAGGAGCAGGTGGCAGGGGCAGAGGGACAGGAGCAGGAGCAGGGGGCGGGGCAGGAGTGAGGGTAGGAATAGGGGCGAGAGGAGAACTGTTTCTGCCCCTGCTCCTGCCACCTGCCCCTGCTCCTGCCACCTGCCCCTGCTCCTGCC
>CAZFVV010000031.1:36518-46414 GCA_964522165.1 uncultured Calditrichaceae bacterium | reverse complement strand
GGCGCATGGCGTCGGTGCCGGCGGTGAGGGGGCCTAAATACTCGTGGGCGGCGGGATTGGCGGTAATCTCGTTGGCAATCGCCTGGTAACCGGCCTGCCCGGGGCTTTGATCCGCGGGGATGACCCAGTAGAACCAGTCCGTCTCCGGGTCGTCGCTCCCGTCGGAGACCGCATGGTCGATGGCGGCGAGGTCGAACTCCCCGTTCGCATCGCTGTCGATGAGATAGGGAAAGAGGCGGTAATCATCCGTGGGATCATCGGGGGTATTGCTCCCGATGTTCCACAGCTCGAAAGGAACCGGGATGGGAACGCCGCCTGTTTGAGCGCCGGTCACAAAGGCGTCCGGTTGAAAGCCCCAGTTCGGCCCGGCGGTAAAGCGGATTTCCCATTCATGAGGTATGATCAAAGGCCAGCGGGCGCTCGACATAGTTACCCGGGTGCGGAAATATGTATAAGAACCGCTATTGGGGAAGCTCGTCATGCCGGTGTGGATCAGCCATTCGCCCTCCCCGACCTGCTGGCGCTCCGTGGGCCGGCCCAGGCCGGGAAAGCCCGCCCAGTCCGCGGCCGCGCCTTCCGGGGGAATCAGGGGGCCGGCGGCGTTGGCCACGGTCTGGAAATCCGCGAAATCGGGATTCAGGGCCGGATCGCTAACCAGGTAGAGAACGCCGTCCACCACCGGGTGCGGGAAGGTGGGGGAGTTGCTGATGGGCATCTCATCCAGCTTGATCGCCCCGGCGGTGAGGTCGCGCAGCCGCCAGCGCAGCTCCCCGGAAACGTCCCGGAAGGTTACCGCATAGGTGTGCCCGTTCAGCAGGTTGGCATCCGCGACGATGGGGAGCACATTGTGGATGGAGCCGGTTACGGAAGAAACCTTCAGCGTGTCGCCCCAGGAAGGCCCGGGATTCCAGGCCGTTAAAGGCTGGGTAGAAGAGAGAACCTGCGAGTTATAATCGAATTGGAGCCGGAAGGAGAAGCGCAGCGAATCACCCTGCGCAGGGCCGACTAACACAAAATTGAAATCGGGATGGGAAGCGGTCCCGCCGGGGGGAATGGTCTGGCTGAACTGGATGGTCTGGTTGTTGGAGAGCGGTTCGAAGTTGAAGAGGGTAATGTTGTCGATAGCGTTCAACTGGTCGCGGTTGTGAAGATCGAAGGCCAGGCGCACCTTCTCGAAATGGTTGATGCTGGAATCCTGCTGCCCGTTTTCCCAGATTACCCGCCAGTTGCTGAAATCCGGCAGGGGGCGCAGGCGCAGGCGGGAGAAAATTCCCTCGAAATCGTGCTGCCCGGAGAGGGTTTGCACGGCCAGGTCGCCTTTGAAGGGGAATTTGCGGTTGTTCAGCCCGGCGGCGTTTCCCCAGATATTGTCTCCCGGCAGGCTGTCGTGGTGCAGCCCGTCGTCATAAAGCGGCATGGCGAAGCCCGGCTCGCCGCCGGTTTCCGGGGAAAATTGGATCTCTCCGCCGGTAACCCCGGCAAATTCGCGCAAATCCGCCTGCACCCGCAGCATGGTGGCGGCGCCGGTAGGATGGGTGAGGCGGTAGGAAACTTTCGGAAAAGCTGGCCCCTGCGGGTAAGCAGCGCGGATCATCTGCACGTTCTCTTTCAGCTTCGCGACGGCGGAGAGGTGGTCGCCCGCGGGATCGATGCCGCCCACCACGGCAAACACCACCTCCTGGGTATCCCCGTTCTGCATCGAAAACGGCCCGCTGCAAACCATCAGGCGCCGGTCGCCCGGAAGCAGATTTTCTCCCTGCCCGTCAACGTCGCCGATGCCGGTAACGGGATCGCCATTGATGGGAAATTTGGTCGGCTGGCCGAGGTACGGCCCGGAACCGTGTATAAAAGGAGAGGGATTCAGCGTATCTCCAATTCCCAGATAACCGTTCAGCAGGTTATAATGTGCCAGGGCATATTCGTATTCGCCGAAAATCGGATCGATACTTGTAACGGTAGGACGGTAGGGGGAAGCGGTCATGGGGCGGTTTTTGTAACCGGGAATTTTGCGGAAGTCGAACCAGGCGGTGTCCCCCGGGGAGGAAACCAGGGGGCCTTGCAAGAGCGCGTAGCCGATGGCCGCCGGGGGCAGGCCGAATCCCTGGAATTCGTTATCGATCGGGTAGCCGTTGTAGCAGAACCCCAGGTCCAGGAGAGAATCGCAGCCGGCCAGATCATCGGTATAAACGCCGACGTCCGGATCCGCCCATTTCGCGCCGATAAACATGGAGTCCACCGGAAAGCCGGATTTGTTGATCAACCGGTAGCGCTGGTAGATTGCCTGGCCGGGTACGCCGTTGGTTTTGTAGCCCCATATCGTAACTTGCGCCTCCAGGCCGATGGGCTGGCAGCCAAAAAATTCGTTGGTTAACGCGGGGTCCAGGTCGTTGAAGACGAACCAGACCACCTGATCGGCGTTTTGCAGGCCGGGGGTTTCTCCAAGGGCCGGTTCATAGACGCCGTTGCCGTTCAGGTCGTAAAACGGCGCGCCCAAATCTGCCGGCCAGTTGTTCCAGGCCCATTGGTAATCATCCAACACCGCCTGGGCCATGGCCGGGGTCACCTGGGAGGTGTCCACATTATTCAGTTCCGCGGCGTCCTGAATCACTTCCGGATCGTTGACGGTCAGTTCCTCCCAGTCCGCGCGGATGCGGTAAATGTAGGCGGAGAGCGGGTCGGATGCGACCGGCGGGTCGGCAGGAGTTCCTGCTATGGCGACGCGTCCCGGTTGGGTGCAAATATTATAAGTCTGCCCACCCACCCGGTAGCTGCCTTCGGGCTGGGGCCAGTGCGACTGGAATACCCTCCCGCCCCAGACAATGCCGTCTTGATAAATCACCCCCGCGGTTCCCCGGGGATACCAGACTCCCGAGTTCTCGGTGTAGGGATTATTGGCGGAATACCCGTCGTTGCGAATCCACCCGGCAATATTGTTGATGTTCCAGAGGGTTTGGGTTTGGGGAAGCGCGGTGGAGCGGAAATTGGCGTTGCCCCGGCCCGGCGGGCGTTCTTTGGCGATTACGAAGCAAACCATCAAAATTAAGGGAAGCAGAATCAGCGCGGTAAACTTAGCGAGGATTTTCATCGGCGATCCTCCTAACTTTGAGAACGGATTTTTCTCGATGCTGGATTCTCGATATTCGATGCTCGATAAATCAGCCAGACTGGCATCGGACATCGAAAATCAAGCATCGCGAGTCAAGAATCGAACATCAAGAATCGAACATCAAGAATCGAAAATCGAGCATCGCGCATCGAGTGCCGAGCATCCAGCATCCAGCATCCAGCATTGAGAATCGAGAACCGGGAATCCAGTGGCGAGAGTAAAAGTAGCACTTTCAGGAAAGGATTTCAATCAATTTATTTTTGATTCCGGGAGCTTACAACGCTTCCACTTTAGCGGGCTGGCCGCTGCGGATCGACTCCCGGATGGCCTCTAACGCGGCGATGGTTTTGAAGCCGTCCAGGGCGTCGGGCAGCGCCGTTTCACCGCGAGCTAGGCAGCGGGCGAAGTATTCCAGGTAGTTCACGAACTCCCCGGCGTGGTGGTTGATGCCCTCGAACTGGAAATAGTGATATATATCCTCGAAATAGGTCTCCAGCCGTTCATGCTCCCCGGTGAATTTTTGCAGGGATTGCAGCTGCGGATAGCTGGCGATGAAGGTGCCGGCGGTTCCGTAGAGCGCCACTTCGATCCAGGGGCGGTGCTGGTGGGGCTGCTCCAATCCGTAAAAACCTAACACCCGCCCGATCCGCCCCCCGGCGAATTTCAGGTTGATGATGAAGGTATCGTTGCCGTGGAACCCGGCCTCTTTAGCGACGAAGGACTGGTCCGCATAAGCGAATACTTCCTCCACGTCGCCTGAGTACCAGCGCAGCAGGTCCACCGGGTGGGAGCAGCAGGCGAACAGCAGATCGAAGCCCCCTTCCCGCGCCCAGGGGCGATTGCCGTAGAACCAGCGCATGTCGTGCACGTAATGGGCCTCCGCAAAGCTGAGTTTGCCCAACTTTCCCGATTCGTAGGCGTTGCGCTGTTGCTGCATGGGGCCGAAGAACCGGGAACTCTGCCCCACCATCAGGCGGGTTTGGGGGTACTGTTCGGTCAGGCGGATCACTTCCCGCGCTTCCCCCAGGGAATTTACCAGCGGTTTGGTGCAGATAACGTGTTTCCCGGCCTGAAAAGCGGCGGTGATATGTTCAATGTGCAACTGATCGGGGGTGTAAATGGCGATGATGTCGATATCCTGGCGTCGAACCATTTCGGCGAGGTCGCTGTAAGCGTGGGGAACATCATAAACCCGGCGGATTTTCTCCAGCAGTTCCGGATTGGTATCGCATACCGCTACCACCTGCAACTCCGGGTGGCCTTCCAGACCCTTGACCAGTCCTTTGCCTTCCCCCAGCCCGATAATTCCGATGCCAAACGTTTTTCCGATTTTGCTATGGCGAGCGTGGCCTTCCATTGGGGTTCCCTTTCTTGGGGGTGTGAGGTACAGGGTGTAAGGTATAGGGTATAGGGCATAAGGCAGGGGGAGTAGGGGATTGTTTCCCTTATACCCTATACCTCATCATTTTCAGTTTCACTCTTTTGCTCGACCGAGCGGGTCTGCCGGTTAGCCTTTTCAGGCGGGCAGGCGCTCGCCATTCAAGTGTTGATGCCCAGGCGGGGGAGAATCCAGCGCTGCAAAACCACCCAGGCGATCAAAAATGCGATCAGGTAAATAGCGTCCATGTTCATACCTTAATGAAATTCATTTTACAATCTGATGTTACGCATTAAGCGGGGAAGGGGCTAAAGCCCAATGTCACTAACTTTTTAGTCCCGGCAGGGACGAAAGATAATAGCCCGCCAATTCATTGGCGGGATGGGAAATTCCTGATCCTCTATGAGTCCCGTCAGGGACGACTGAAAGACCTGCGGTTTTCAAACGTCCCTGGCGGGACTGTTTTAACCTGGGTGCGCCCCTTTTTCCCACCAGTAAACTGGTGGGCTATACTCGAACGTCCCTGACGGGACTGAGAATCAGGAAAAGTTAGTGACATTGGGCTTCAGCCCCTTACCAATGAATGTGTGCGTAACATCAGTTACACTTCTATTTTAATTCGCAGGCGGCCGCATTCCGCAGCGGTGGCTACTGCCCCTCTCCTGCCGGGGTCAGCCGCCGCTTGATGCCGATCAGGGTTCCCGCGGTCATTAAAATCGCGCCTAACCAGAGCACGCTCATAAACGGCTTGCGGCTCACCTCTACCATGATCATCTCTTTAG
The DNA here is from genome assembly GCA_964522165.1 of uncultured Calditrichaceae bacterium. GTDB lineage: Bacteria > Calditrichota > Calditrichia > RBG-13-44-9 > J075 > JABWBP01. Next base: position 41,148 of record CAZFVV010000031.1, on the reverse strand, counting down.
GCGCGACGCTTTCCCCGGGCTGCTCGCCTAAGCCGGTAAGCTCCAGTTCTACTAATTTTTGATCTGCGTCGATGCGCTGGATGGTCACCGTGGCGTTGGCGGATTTTTCCCCGGAGCGCAGCGGAAAAGTAGCTGCTTCCGGGCGGGCGCCGCCCTGGCTGTAGAGAACCGCGGGAACCACGGAATAACTCTCCCGCTCATTGCTGATGGTGATATTCGCGCCCACTCGCAGCACCCCTTCCTCGGAGTGGCCGCCCATGTCGAAGCTGACAAAGGAGACCTGGTAATCGCCGAAGGATTTCTTCTCCCCTTTTTTCAGCACCAGGGTGTTGCCGGTGTGGGTGTGCCCGGCGGTGCTGCGGCGCTCCAGGGGAGAGATGTAGAGGTCGTAGATCAGGTTGGATTTCACGTCCGGCTCCCGCATCTGCCCCTGGTTGGAGCGGCTGAAATAGAAGCGCGGCCTTGCCGTGTAAGCGGTTTGATCGCGGGAAACTTCGATGTTCAAAACGTCTTTTCCGTTGGAAGCGGGGGTGAGGCCGCGGTACACCAGCCGGTAATTCAGGGCTTCCGCGGGAACGTCTTTTTCCAGCACCACTTTTTGGCTCTTTTCAAATACCGCGGAGATTATAATTCCCGTCAGCAGCAAGCCCACGCCCACGTGGGCGATGGGGGCGGAGGCGTTCAGCCAGTTGATTTTCAGGAAGCGAATCGCCGCGATCAAATTGCTCCAGAATGCCGCCGCGGCGAAGAACACAAAAATAATAAGGGTGGGCTGCGACATCCCTAACCAGACCGGAATGGCCGCCGTGGCCGCGCTGAGCAGCAGAGAGGGGAGGAGGTTCTTCCACAGCGCGGCGAATCCCTCTTCCCGCCAGCGCAAGAACGGCGCAACCCCTAACAGCAGCGCGATGAGGATGCCGATGGGCAGGTGGGTGGTATTATAATAAGAAACCGTCGCCGCGGAAGCGTTGCCCAACAGCCCGGTAATGATCGGGGAGGACGTTCCGAAGAACACTAACAGCGCAGAAGCGCCGAACACGAATAAGCTGGCCAGGAGGATGTTCTCCCGGTTGAGGGCAGTGTAATTCACCCCGGCGTGGGGAATTTCCCGCCCGCGCCAAAAGAACGTTCCCAAACCCAGCCCTAAGGTAGCGGCCATGAACAGGATCAGGTAGCGATTGATGCCCAAATCCTGGAATGAGTGCACCGAAAAATCCGCCAGAACCCCGCTGCGGGTCAAAAAGGTGGCGTAGAGCACCAGCACCAGGGAGACGATCGCCAGGAAAAAGTTGGTTTTCGGCAGCGCGCCGGTGCGCTTTTGCACGATCAACCCGTGCAACAGCGCCAGGGTGGTGAGCCAGGGAACCAGGGAGGAATTTTCCACCGGGTCCCAGCCCCAGTAACCGCCCCAGCCTAACACCTCGTAGGCCCAGTATCCGCCGATGATAATGCCCGCTCCCAGGGTGAGGGAGACGAACAGCGCCCAGGGCAGCGCTTTGGAAACCCACTGCTTATACTCCCGGCGCAGCAACCCCGCGAAAGCAAGGGCGAACACAAAGGTGGCGGCGGCGTAGCCGATGAACAAAACCGGGGGGTGAACCACCATCCAGGGATTTTGCAGCAGCGGATTCAATCCCGCGCCGTCTGCGGGAACCTGGGGATAGGTCTCGAAGGGGCTGGCTTTTACCAGGATCACCAAAAAGAAGGCTTGCACTAAATTAACCGCTAACATTCCGGGAATCTCGAATTCCTTCGCCGTTTTGATGAAGACAATGCCCATCAGCGCAATCAGGAAGGCCCACAGAAGAAAAGAGCCTTCCTGCCCGGCCCAGAACGATGAAAGCAGGTAGCCCAGGGGCAGGTCGCGGGAGGAGTAACGGTACACGTAGGCAACCTGGAACTGGTGGCTGAGGATCATATACATCAGGTAGGCGGAGGCCAGGGTTGCCAGCCCGGCCATGAGATAAAAGCCTAAGCGGGCCGCCCCCAACGTGCCGGAGGATTTGTTTCCCTTTTTCGCCTTTGCCCCGGTCTTTTTACCGCTTAGAACGGCGCCCAAATAGCTTCCCCCGGAAAAGAGGGTGGCCAGCAGCGCCAATATGATCAATAAATTGCCGATGTCCATGAGGTTCTCCGTAGTTAGCAAGTTAATAAAGTGTCTAAAGTGAGCTAAAGTGACTAAAGTGGCTAAAATGCCTGAGCGCCTGAAATGGCTTTGATGCTTAATCGTTTTTAACTTTAGGCACTTTAGCTCATTTTAGGCACTTTAGTCACTTCAATTCCCCCCGGGTATAATCTAATTCCGATCCCAACACGCTGTGGGGGATCAGGTACACCGCCAGCATCAGCAGTGCGGCGAAGACGATCCAGCCGCGCCCGTTCTTGCCGCCGCGATTTTTCACCCAGGCCCACAGCCAGCCCAACATCGCCAGCAGGGTTTTGTTATCGGTGAGATCATAGCCGAAGGGAACCCCGGTCCATAATTCTCCGAAAGCGAATTTCTGCATCAGCGGCCCCAGGACAAACCCGCCGATGAAGATCAATCCGGTGATCCAGGGGATATAGCGGCGGGCGGTGCCCCGGGAATCCAGCGCCTCCAGGCCGGCGCGGTTGGAAATCAGCATCGCTAAGAACATGATGAAAATATGGGGAATGAGGATGGCCTGGGGAACCTCCCCCTTGTAACGCAGCACCACCGGTTGATTGCCGGTGAGCGAGAGGGCCGGCTGGCTGCCCCCGGTGAGATAGACGTAATACATCAGTTTGCCCGCGGCCGGTTGGCGGGGAAGGCGGGCCAGCAGTTTATCGTTCTCCCGCCACAAGGTCATGCCGCTCCAGGGATCGTGGGAGTTGTAGCGGCGGAAGAGCACGTAGCCGCTGATGCTGCTATCCGGCGCGTGTAAAACCACCGGCGCGTCGCTGGCGACGGTTTCGCTGCGCAGCAGTTTGTAGGAGACCGCGCCGCCGCCAATCTCCGCTTTGCCGCGCACCGGGTAGGTGGGGCCGGTCATGCGCTGGTACACCGCCGAGGCGATGGTGATGAGAAATGCTAAAATCCACAGCCAGACGAAATGGCGGGCGATTTGGAAGTCCGGGAATTTATATGCAGGCATTTGTTGCTTCTCCTTTTGGTTTCACTCTGGGTTTTACTCACGGCAGCATAAACGTACCAGGAGAAACCGGCGAAAAGAAGGACTTTGGTCAGCTTAAAAGATGACTTTTATCAGGTTTTTGGGCGGGAATGAGAAGAAATCAGGTTCCATTCATCCATTACTCCAGAACTCCATCCCCCCATCACTCCATCGCCCAATCCACCGGCCCTTCAAACCAGTATTGATAGAAAGTTTCATCGCATTTATTGATTTTCTTGCCGAAGGTCTGCTCGAAATAGCGCCCCCAGTGGGGTTTTCGCCCGTCGATGTCGCTGAAGCCGTATTCATCCGACAAATCCCAGGAGCTGAAAACCCGCCCGGTTTTTTTGAGCACGTGAGGATCGGCGGCCAGCGCCGCCACCGCCCGGCCCACGAAGAAGGGCGTCTCCGAAGCGATGAAATGGGGGTCTTTCTGCGCCCCTTCCGGCCAGTTCGCTTCCGTCACTCCGAAATGCTCGAGCATCGCTTCCGAGCGCAAAAAGCCGGGCGTAACCGCCAGGGAGGCGACGCCATGCTTGCCCAACTCTTTGGCCATGGCAAAAGCGAGGCGGATAACCGAGGTTTTTACCAGATCATAGAAGAGATTGCCGCGATACCCGAAAAAATCCCCGTCGGTGATTTCCACGATCAGCCCCTGGCGGCGTTCCACCATCAAGGGCGCGCCGTGGCGGCTGGTGATAATGTGGGAGTGCAGGGCGCGTTGCAGCATGGTCAGCCCTTTTTCCAGGGAGAGTTCCCAGAAGGGTTTGCCCCACTCGGTCAGCGCGTCGCCGCCCCAGACGTCGTTCACCAGTAGGTCCAACCGCCCCTGCTCCTGTTTGACGCGCTCAAAAAGCGCTTCTACCTGCGCTTCTACGGTATGATCCACCTGCGCGGGAATGCCCAACCCGCCGTAAGCGGTTACCATTTCCGCGGTTTCTTCGATGGTTTCCGGGCGCTTGCTGCCGGAGGCAGGTTTTCCGCGAATGCTGCGCCCGGTGCAGTACACCGTGGCGCCGGCCTCGCCCAACATGCCGGCGATGCCCCGCCCGGCGCCGCGGGTGGCGCCGGCGACTACGGCAATTTTATCTTGAAGGGGTTTCATGGGTATTTTCTCTAAATGTAATGTATAGATGAATAGCCCCGCGCTTTAGCGCGGGGAAAAGAAAATCCGAAGAAAAATAAATAGTGCCTTCGGCAAATCCCCAAAGAAGATTTGGGGCTTTTGGCCCCCCCCCCCGCACTTTCCGAAGGAATCCCTTCGGGAGAAGTGCGGGGCTATTCATTAATTCCGCTCCTTGTGCAATTTGTGCTGCGCCCGCCATAAATTGCGTATTTCACTGATGCTGGCCTGCCCCTTCGGGGATGCTCGTGGCGAAGCCATCCCTTTGGAATAAACTAAATTAATCCAGCATCCAATGTCGAGCATCATTCAAAAAAGCGCAATTTATGCCCGCTTGCATTATAAATAAAACAAATTATCATCTTTTCATCATCCT
>CAZFVV010000031.1:0-36418 GCA_964522165.1 uncultured Calditrichaceae bacterium | reverse complement strand
ATTACCCACAAAGTCTTAAAGTAGCCATAATATTATGATGAATTGACATCTTAACGGCGATGTGTTATGTTGAAAAAGCCCTGCAGAACGCAAACGGAAGGATAAAACAATGCGCCAGCGGATATTTATTTTAGCGCTGTTAACTTTTTGCTTGCCGCTCTATTCCCAAACCGCGGAAGAAATTATCCGAAAAGCGGAAGATTCCATCAAGGGCGAGAGCGCCCACGGCATTGTGGAAATGACCGTGGCGACCCCGGATTATACCCGCACCATGAAAATGGAAAGCTGGTGGGAGGGCAATGAAAAAGCCCTGATCGTTATTCACTCCCCCAAAAAAGAAGGCGGCAATAAGTGGCTGAAAATCGGAAACGAAATGTGGAATTATCTGAAGAACACCGAAACCACCATCAAAATTCCCCCTTCGATGATGCTGCAATCGTGGAACGGGTCCGATTTTACCAATGACGATCTGGTGCGAGAATCGAATCTGGCAAAGGACTATTTTCAATCTATTGCCGGGGAAGAAACCATCGACGAGGAAATGTGCTGGAAAATTGAGTTGACTCCCCGCCCGGAAGCGCCGGTGGTGTGGGGAAAACTCTTCTATTGGGTGCGGAAAAAAGATTACCGGCCCGCGCGGGTGGATTACTATGACGAAAAGGGAGTCCTGATCCGCTACCTCACCTTTTCCGATTACAAAGAGGTGGGAAAGCGCACCATACCGGCCCGCTGGGTTATGGTTAACAACGTAAAAGAAGGGCGCCATACGGAATTCAAGATCATCGAAATGGATTTCGATGTGAATATTCCGGAACGGATTTTCTCCTTCCGGGAACTGGAGCGGGGAGATTAAAACCGGCGAAGCTCAAAATTTTGTGTAAATTCAAAAGGGGCAGGAGCAGTTGGCAGGGGCAGTTTTATGAGAGTGAGGATTTCAAGATGGCAAGATGACAAGAGGACAAGAATCAAGAGAGAGGGACGGAGGCAGTCAAAACCTGCTATGTTTATAGTCTTCTAATCCGTGTAACAAGTTAAAACCTGCCAGTGCATTGTAAATATAGGAAGACCTGCTATGCTGCTGAAACTTGCCTGGAGAAATATTTGGCGCAACAAGCGCCGCTCGATCATCACCATTTTAGCGGTGACCTTTGCGGTGATGCTCTCCATCGCCATGCGCGGTTTGCAGTTGGGAACCTATGAAGTCAACATCGAAACCGTGGTCAACATGTTTCCCGGCTACCTGCAAATTCAAAAAATCGGCTACCAGAAAAATCCCTCCCTGCAAAAAAGTTTTTCCTTCGACCGGGGGCTCCGGGAAATGCTGCAAAATGAACCCTTGATCACAGGATACACTCCCCGGGTGATGGGAGACGGGTTGATCAGTTTTAAAGACAACTCCGCTGGCGCGGCAATCCTGGGGATTGCGCCGGAAACCGAAAAAACCGTTTGCGACATTATGAGCAAGGTAAATGCCGGGCGCTTCTTTCAAAGCGACAGCAGCAACGAAATCGTGGTCGGCTACACGCTTTTATCTAACTTAAAAGCGGAGATCGGCGACACGGTGGTGGTGCTGGCCCAGGGATACGACGGCTCCCTGGGGAATTTGCTGTTTAAAATCGCCGGCGCGGTTAAAACCGGCTCCCGGGAATTTGACGCCGGGGCGGTGTTTATGGGACTCTCCACCGCTCAAAATTTATTGGCCATGTACGGGCGGGTTAACATAATCGCCATTTCTTTAAACGATCTGGACGATATTCCGGAAGTTCAAAATTATTTAAACCGCGTTCTGCAAAACAGCGAATTAACCGCCCTGAAGTGGAACGAAATCATGCCCGATTTTGAACAGACCATTCAACTGGATAATATCGGGGGGATATTGTTTTTAGGTATCCTGGTGATCGTGGTGGCTTTCGGAATTATGAATACGGTGCTGATGTCGGTAACGGAACGCTTCTGGGAATTCGGGGTGACCCTTTCCATCGGGATGCCGCAGCGAAAACTGGTGCTGCAAGTGTTGCTGGAAACCCTGTTCATCGCCCTGATCGGAATTGTGATCGGTAATATTCTGGCGACGGGGATCAATTACTACATCGTGCAAAATCCCATTGTATTTGGGGGGGAATTCGCGGAACTCTACGCCGAATACGGGTTCCTGCCCCGTCTGGAATCGACCCTGAAGGCGCATATTTTCTGGAATTCATCCCTGGCGACCTTTATCATTTCCATTTTCGCCAGTCTATACCCTTTATTTAAAGTGTACCGCCTGGAACCGTTAAAAGGAATACGTTATACATAATTGCAGAATGCAAATTGAAAATTGAAAAATGTATTTGGAAATTCAATCATACCAAAATCCGGTGCAAATACCATGCTTCTGAAACTTGCCTGGCGGAACATCTGGCGAAACGCTCGGCGTTCGATGATTATCCTGCTCTCCGTGATTGTGGGGCTGGCGGCGATTGTGCTCTACGACAGCCTCTCCGTTGGCATGATCCGGCAAATGCTGGACAACCAGATCGGCGCGCACGTTTCCCACATCCAGATTCATAAAAAAGGGTTCAGCGATAATAAAATCATTCAGAATTACATTCCCGATCCTGAAAAAGTGGAAGCGGCGATTCAAAATACCCCTCATATTCAGTATTACAGCAAACGGGTGATTACCTTCGGGATTGTCAGCAGCGCCTACAGTTCTTCCGGGATTTCATTGATCGGGATCGATCCCGATAAAGAAGAACACGTCACCAAAATCAAAGAATCGATTATCGAAGGCAATTACCTGAGCGGCAAAGCGCATGAAATCGTCATCGGGGAACAACTGGCGGAGAAATTGGAGGTGGGCGTCGGCGATAAAGTGGTGGCAATGGCCTCCGCCTTAAGCGGAAAGATCGGCTCCGACATGTTCCGGGTGGTGGGCATTTACCGCACCTTCAGTTCCGAATTTGATAAAATCCATATCTATGTCAACCTGCCTGGTGCCCGGGAAATGCTGGAATTGGGAAACAACCTCTCGGAATTTGCCATCATTATTGACGATCTCGATCAACAGCAGAAAATCAAATCGCAGTTAACCGCGGCGTTAAACGACAATTACGAAGTTCTTACCTACAAAGAACTGCTGCCGTTGCTGGTAATGCAGGTAGAAGTGTACCAGGAATCAATTTTCATTTTTTACGCGATTATTGCCGTCGCCATGATTTTCGGCATCATCAACACCATGTTAATGTCGGTTTTTGAACGCATTCAGGAATTCGGGGTGCTGATGGCGGTGGGAATGAAAAACCGCCGCCTGTTCTGGATGATTCTCCTGGAAGCCTTCTTTTTGGGGACCCTGGGAACGGGAATTGGTTTTGTGATCAGTTACCTGCTCTATCTGCCGTTGTCCAGGTCCGGCATCGACCTCAGCGCCTTTTCCGACAGTTTGACCTCTTTTGGCGCCGGCACCACCATTTACCCGGTGTTGACCGTGGAAAGCATCGTCAGCGCTTTATTGGTAATTCCCTTTATCGCCATGTTGGGTGCGGCGTACCCCGCCTTTAAAGCGGTGCGCCTGGAACCGATGAGCGCGATTCGCTATGTATAACAGGAGTGACCATGGAAATTATCAAAACCATCGATCTTGAGAAAATTTACCAGGATAACGGGGTGCCAGTGCACGCTTTGAAAGGCATTTCTTTAACCATAAAGAAGGGCGAATACACTGTTATTGCCGGGCCCTCCGGTTCCGGAAAAACCACTCTGTTGAATTTGATTGGAGCGCTGGACAGACCCACCGAGGGCAAGGTTTTTTTGGAAGGGGAAGATATCAGCCAATTCAACCGCAATAAATTGGGTGAGCTGCGCCTGAATAAAATCGGGTTTGTGTTCCAGGCGTTTAACCTGATTCCGGTGCTCAGCGCGGTGGAAAATATTGAATTCACCATGATGCTAAAAGGTATTCCCGAAGACGAACGTAAAGAGCGCGCGCTGGCGATCATGAAAGAGCTGGGCATTGACATGCTGGCGGATAAACGCCCTAACGAGATGAGCGGCGGCCAGCAGCAGCGGGTGGCGGTGGCGCGGGCGATTGTCAACAATCCCTCCATCGTACTGGCCGACGAACCGACCGCCAACTTAGATACCGCCACCGGCTCGGACCTCTTAGACCTGATGGAGCAGATGAACCGGGAGCGAAATATTACCTTTGTGTTCTCTTCCCACGATCAGCAGGTGATTAAACGGGCGAGGCGGTTGCTGACCTTAAAAGATGGGAAGATTGTGGAAGATAAAACCATTGAAGAATGAAAAATCGGGAGTGTCAAAAAAAATTATAAAATGCATCGAACCTATCTTTTTCTCCTGCTCTTCCTCAACCTTGCATACGCGCAGTTCGAAAGCGAATTTTCCGGTTACATATTAGACCTGCCGGTGTACCAGAGAAGCAATCTTCAATTTCCCGGTTTTGAGGAAGAAATTTTTTTGAACCTCACCCGGCTGCGGCTGCGCCCCACCCTCTATTTCGGGAACAATTCCCGCCTGGCCCTGGAATGGGAGGGGGATGTGGTTCTGCAAAACGCCGCCAATTTGTTTACCATCGGACCCCCCGGTAAAACCAACCGCCAGTTCTTCGAGTGGCGCTGGTACCCGGTGTTGGAAGACCATATCACCGTCACCCATTTTATCGACCGGCTCTATTTTCGGCATGATTTCAGGTTCGGTAACTTCGTGATCGGGCGCCAGCGGGTGGCCTGGGGAACCGGGCGAATCTGGAATCCGACGGACCTGTTTAATCCCATCAACCCTGCTTCCTTCTTTAAAATTGAAAAAGACGGGGCGGACCTGGCTACCGCCCAGTTTTACCTGGGCAGTTTTACTGATTTTACCCTGGTCTATAATCCACTGGATAAGGGCCGCGATGACAATGCCGGTTTCCGTTTCCGTAGCAACTACGAAACCTACGACCTGGCGCTGGTGGGAGGATATTTTGACGAACGCTACGTGATCGGGGGGGATTTTGCGGGAAATTTATTCACCGCCGGCCTGCGCGGGGAGGGGATTGTCTCTGCCAACAAAGATAATCTCTCTTCCAATTACGTGAAATACATCCTCGGCATCGACTACCAGTTCACCGCCAAATTATATACCCTGCTGGAATACCAGTACAACGGGCTGGGCGCCCGCAATACGGATGAATATGATTTAACAGCGTTGATTAATGGGGAAATCATCAACCTGGCAAGGAACTACCTGTTTGTAAACGCCGCCTACCAGTTGAACCCCTTACTGAATACCACCCTCGCTTACAACGCCAACTTAGACGATCAAAGCGGTTTTGTTACCTTGCAGCTGTTATATTCCTTAATAGTCAATTTAGAACTCAGTGTGGGAACCCAACTCACCTGGGGCGAAGAGTTTACCGAATATTGGTATTACGGCAACTCCCTGTTTTTGCAGGGGAGTTTTTATTTTTGATCGCGATTTCAATTCCGAAGTTTTTTGCCTGGGAATTAGAGCGTATGTGGAAAATAGTTTTATGCCACAAAGACTCAAAGACACCAAGTTTCACAAAGTTTTTAAAGTTCTCTTTGTGATTTCTTTACGACTTTGTGGCTTAGTGGCGGATTTCAAAACACTTTCCTATACGAAATTTCCCGCCAGCCACGCGATTTTTTCCACTTCCACCCGGGCGTCATTGTAGCAGGCGCCCCCGGCCACTTCGTTTGCCGTTGCGGGACATAAGGCGGTAGCGGTTCGCCCGTTCCGAGAGGATTTTTGCCAGGCGCCTTTGGGCATGGAGACCACCCCCGGGCGCACGTTTTCCCGCACTTTCACCCGGCAGATCACTTCGCCCAGCTCATTAAACACCCGCACCGTATTGCCCTCCTCAATACCCCGCTGCGCCGCATCCTGCGGATGGATGGTTATGAAAAGCTCCGGGTAATTATATTCTCCCATGGTACTGGAAATCATTTTTGAATTGGAGGGACTGATCAACGCTAAGGGATACTCTTCATCTGCCACCGGATGATATTGAAAAGGATTCTTTCCCAGCGCCGCCGGCGCTAAGTGGATTTTCCCACCAGCGGTGCGGGGGAAAACGGTTTTGAATTGCACCGGGGTGGTTCCCGGGAAATCATACTGCTGCGCTTTACCTTCCCAAAATATAGACGGATTTGCGGAATCGCCGTTCAGGGATAAGGCATCAGCGGTTTTTCGCATGCAGGTCTCGGTGTCCCAATAAAACGGTTCATCCGGCCAGCCCATGGCCCGGCCCAGCATGGCAAACACTTCCTCGTTAGGTTTCGCCTCGCCCCGGGGAGGAATAACCGGTTGCACCCCGCCCACCACGTAACTGCCGTAGCCTTTTTTGATTTCCCGCTGCTCCAGGAAGGTTACCGCCGGCAGCAGAATGTCGGCGTAGAGGGCGGTGTCGGTTTTGACCTGCTCGAACACCACCGTAAGCAAATCCTCCCGCAGCATTCCCTGAATGATAGCATTTTGATCCGGCGCGCTGGCGACCGGGTTGCAGTTATAAACAAACAGCGCCTTCAGCGGCGGCTGCAAATGGGTATTATTCAGCGCCTGCCCCAATTGGGACTGGTTGATCTGGCGGGTGTTCCAGCTATAATTCCCGAAAATTTTGGATTGATCCAGCATTGCCGCGCCGCTGTTGCTGAGGGTGTATCCCCCGCCGGGCAGGCCGAATTTCCCCAGCAGCGCCGGCATCGCCAAAATCGCCGCCAGGGCTTGCCCGCCGTTGCGGTTGCGCTCCACGCCCCAGCCGCAGCGCAGCACCGCGGGAGCGGATTCCGCATATTTTCGCGCCAGCCTGGCGATATCTTCCGCATTCACCTTCGCCGCCGCTGCCGCCCGCTCGACCGGCCATTCTTCTGCCGCGGCCAGCAAAATTTCCACCCCTACGGCATGTTGAGATAAAAATCCGGTGTCCAATAAATCGTTGGCCTGCCAGTAATGGATCATCCCCAGCGCCAAGGGCAAATCCGCGCCGGGAAAAACCGGGAGATGCAGATCGATCTCCCCGGAAGAAAAATTCAGTTTCGGATCGATCACCGCGATAAAAGCGCCGTTGCGCTTTGCCTTTTTCAGAAACGGCATTATGTGAATGTTAGAAACTTTGGGATTTGCGCCCCAGATGAGGATGAATTCTGCCTGGGGGTAATCCTCATACGCCACGCCAGGCATTTTGCCGTACATCCCGGTAGCCACGGCGGTGGCGGGAGCGGCGCAGAGGGTGCGCTGGCAGCGGGAAGCGCCTAATTTAGCGAAATAATAGTGATCCAAAAACGCATCCCCTAACAGCCCGTTGGAGCCGCCGTAGTGGTAGGGCATAATCGCCTCCCCGCCCCATTCGTTGATAATATCCCGGAAGCGGCGGGTAATTTCCCCAATAGCTTCTTCCCAGGAGATGCGGGAAAATTTTCCGCTCCCTTTGGGGCCGCTGCGCTGCAAAGGATACAGCAACCGCTCCCCGTGATACACCCGCTCCGCAAAGCGGGAAATTTTGCTGCAAATAAATCCCCCGGTGGTGGGGTGCCCGTTCCGCGCCCCGGCGATCTTTTCGATTTTGCCATCGACCACCGTCACCTCCAGCGCGCAGGTATCCGGGCAGTCCATGGTGCAGGTGGTGGTTTTGATATATTTTTCCATTTTTAATTCTCCGAAAACCAAGTAATCACGAAATACGCAATATATACCCCGTATTCCGTATTTTTAAAAGCGCTAAAATGGTAAAATTTATGATAGTTTGATATTAGCCTGATCCCGCCTGAATTTCATACCCCGGATATCCTCAACACCACGATCATGCTTCATAATTTAAATGTCTTTCTCCCTGCTCAGGCGGTCGGTTTTTCCGGCGCCGGCACGCTGGCAAAGAAATCGGTTTTGAAACGCTCCAGGTATTGGTTCAGCAACTCGGTTACCCGTTCCAGGCGAGGCGAGCGCACGATCATCCCGGCGTGGTGGCGGCGTTTCAAGCGCCAGACGATTTCCGGGTCGGCGTATGCGGAGGTATCCGGATCCTCCTGCCGCGCCAGGGAAATAATGATGCCGGAATACTCATGGCGCGCTTCCGGCTGGGTATAAGATTTACCTCCCGGCAGGCTCTCGATTTTCGCCCACTCCCGCCACAGGTTGACCCCGCTGGAAGCCTCCACCATATCGGCTAAGTGCGCCCCGCCCACCCGAGCGGAGGTTTCCAGAAAGTAAAAACGCCCGTCCTCGTTCGCCTTGATGAATTCGGTATGGGAAACCCCGCGGATCAATCCTAAGGCGCTCAGCAGTTCTTTATTCATGCGGCGCAGCTCCACCTCGTCCGCGGAGCCGTACGGCACGGTGTGGGAACGGAAAACCCCGCCTTCGTGCATGATCTCCCAGGGAGTGGACATGTACTGGTGTACCCGCACAAACACCACTTCCCGCTCGAACACAATGGAATCCGCATGGTACACGCTGCCGGGCACGAACTGCTCTAACAGGTAATAAGATTGCTGGTCGCCCAGCTGCTCGATCACCTGCCAGAGCTGTTCCGCGGAGTGAATTTTGCGAATCCCGATGGCGGAGGCCTGCATGCGCGGTTTCAGCGCCCAGGGCGGGCTGACCCGTTGGGTGAATTCGTGGATTTGGGGATGGTTGAGTACGTGCACGAATTCCGGCACCAGGATACCGGCTTCCTGCGCCTGCATGCGCATAGAGAGCTTGTCGCGGAAGTAGCGGGTGCGGGTATCGCCCATGCCCGGTACCCGCAGGTGCTCGCGCAGGGCGGCGGCTTTTTCCAGGTCGAAGTCATCTAAGGGCACGATGCGGTCGAACCGCTCTTTGCGCGCCAGGTAGCTGACCGCTTTGATCAAATGGTCGAGATTCCACTCGTAGGTGGGCTCATCCACGAAAAAAATGTCGTCTAAGCTTTCCCGGGGCCAATCCTCATGCTCCAGGCTGCGGGAAGTGAGCAAAAACACCCGGCAGCCCTGGCGTTTGCACTCGCGCATGAAATCCGGTCCTTTGAAAAAACTGGCAATGCACAGGATGGTAAAGGGGCGGGATGAATCGGGCATGGTCTCCTCCTTGGTTGATGTCTATGCTAAGAGCTTTGGAACGTTTTTACTGCGGTTGGGATTTGATTCAGGGAATGATAATGAAATGGCTACAGTGTTTGGGGCGAAATAAGCGGAAGTGGCGCTGATCTAAGGTCATTATGCGTTGAATATTCAATCGTTCTGACATGGCCACAATAGCACAATCCACAAAGTCAACACCGCTATCCGAATATTTTTTTAATATTTCAGTAATCCGGCTAAGATCATTCCTATTTAGCCTTTCGAGTGTCAACTCGCCTTTATGAAGGGATTTCAAAAAGCGAATCAATACGGAGTAGCCCAACTCTCTCAGAACCATATAGGCAAGGTCGGGCAATATCATATCAGGCAAAAGGGGATTGGGCTCCTCTAAAAGAGTTTTTGAACAAGATTCATGAAATTCATCGTTTGCATCCAGAACAGCTAACAAAAAACCGGTATCTAACAGGGCGCTCATTCTGTAAGGCTCCATCCCTCTCGCCGGTCGGCTGCTTTTTTCAGGGTTTCTTCTACCTGGGTCGAAATATTTCTTTTTCCGCTATTGCCGATGCCGATAAATGAATATTTCTTTGAGCGGGATGAAGGCATCTTCAGGTAATTCAGCAAAGCTTCTTTGATTAAGGCTTCTACGGTCGTGAGTTTGTTTTCGGCCATTTCCTCTAATGCGCCTACTAATTCCTCTTCAATCTGAATTTTGAGAGTTGCCATGATTGCATTTCCTCCGTTGTCTTACTTCGCCCATATTCAACCTCCTGAAAAACTCGAGAAATGGATTGTCTTGATAACGCTCTCAAGATAACACCTGCTTTTCGCGGATACAAATGGAACTTTTGCGGGGGGATTGGGCAGGATTGGACAGGCTTCGCATACCCGGCTTCGAGGTAAGCGTTCCACCAGGCTCTTCGACCTGTTCGACTCTTCGTTCAGATCGAAGAGCTCAGCCGGCAATACCAATAGAACGATACCGGTTGCCAGCGTCGGCAACCGGCATCTTGAAGAAAACAGGAAAAAACGGCGGCAGTTGATGTCGATCAGACAATTTACTTCGATTTCTCGCCCATGGGCGCGGTTTTTTCCACGATCTGATCTTTCATGGTAGAGATAGCCCCCAATACTTCGTTTTTTTCCTTTTCCGGCACTTTGAATTTATCCAGGGTTGCCACCAGGTGCTTCACACTGGCGTCCCATTCGCTTTCGCTGATGCCCATGCCGGCATGGGCGGTTTTCATATCCCGACCGGTGTAATAGCAGGGACCGCCGGTAGCTTCGCAGAGTTGATCCACCACCAGTTGGCGGATTTTTTTGAGGGAAGATTGGCTGTGCCCCTGGAAAAAACGCCCTATTTGCGGATCGGTAGCCAGCCGCTGCACGAAATCGTCCACCACCGCGGCGATGGCGTCGTAACCGCCTAACCGTTTGTAGAGGCTTTGCTGCGATTCATGGTGATCCCCGGCAATGAGCGCCGTTCCGGCCATCCACAACAGAACCAGGGCAAATAGTATTCGATTTAAAACGCGATAATATCTCATGGTGTATCTCCTTAGTGGGTTTATGTGATGGGGTTGCCGCCGTTTTTACCGTCAAAGTGTGGAGCGGAAAGCGTAACCATTGGCTATTGCGCATTCCCACGGCTATGCGCGGCATTACGCTTCCCGCTCTACGCTCCACGCATTGCTTCTTCTGCCATAATTTTCAATGTTTCCCCCTTCGCTCCCCGCATTTCCGGCGCTTCCACAATTCGGATGCCCTGCCCGGGGTTTTCAACGGCGTTTTGCAGCGCTGCCAGCATCTCGGGCAAGGTTACCAGTGCCAGCCGGGCGGCGGATTCCGCCGTGGCGGGGATTTTTTCACATATTTTATAGAAAGGAAGCAGCAGGTAGGGCCAGCGGTGGCCGGGTCCCAGCACGTACCAGGGGCGCAGAATGGTGGCTTTCAATCCGCTATTGCGGATGAGCGCTTCGCAGGCCTTCCGCGCCTCGATGTAGGCTTTCATCACCGGGGCGGGGTGGGCCACGCTGACATATACAAAGTGCTTGATGCGGGCGTGAAGCGCCGCCTTCACCGCCGCCTCCGTGGAGGCGAGGTCCACGGTGCGGAACAATTCCGCCTTGCCGGGGCCGGGATGCGAAACCCCCACCAGGTGCACGAAAGTTTCTGCCGGGGCGATTTGATCCCGGTAGCTGCGCTCATCGAGGGCGTTGCCGGCGATGGCAACGCATCCCCCGGGCAATTTGGGGAGCGATTCCGGGCGCGCCAGCGCCCGCACCGTGTAGCCTGCTTCGAGCAGGCGGGGAATCAACCGCCGGCCCATGTAACCGGTTCCCCCGGTGATGAAAATGGAATGATGAACTGGGGCAGTATTTATCATAAGAATTCTTGATTTTTTAAATATTTCCGATTATTTTGAATTTGCTGAAAATATAACAAAAGTAAGGGGAATTATGTATACGGCAACTATTTCTGCAAAAGGCCAAATCACTCTCCCGGTTGGAATTCGGAAACGCCTGGGGGTAAAAGCGAACGACAAAGTAGCCCTCATTTTCAGGGGAGATGAGATTATACTAAAACCCCTGAAGGGGACAATTAAAGATTTAAGAGGCGTGCTGAAAACCCAAACCAAACCGGAAGTGTTCGAGAAAATCCGCAAACAGGTAAAAGAGTCAATTGCTCAAAAAACGGATTGAGAGCGGCAATGAAATCCTATTTTGTTGATACTAATGTTTTCCTGCGCTATTTCACCAATGATGACCCGGCAAAAGCGGACCGTATTGAAAAGTTGTTCGAGGAAGCGGAAAAGCGAAAGTTCGTTCTGGTCAGCAGCCACCTGGTTATAGCGGAATTGGTATGGACTCTGGAATCCTATTATAAAATATCACCTCCGATTATTGAGCAGATGCTTTTAAAAGTAATCAATACCCCCTTTATTGAAATACCTGAAGAAAATTTAATCATTCAGGCGCTGGATCTATATGTTACCCAAAACATCGATTTTATTGACGCCTACAATGCCTTTTTCATGTCCGGAATGGGCCTAACCCGCATTTACACTTATGACGCCAAACATTTTAAACGAGTCGATTGGGTCGAAATTATGGAACCATAAAACTAATACTCCGCCGCCTGTCCCGCCACACCGATGGAAAAGTGCATTTGCACGGTAAGCCAATTACCGTTGCGCTTTTCCAGAACCCCGCTGGCCCGCATTCCTTCCAGGCTTACCATTTCTCCCCCGGCTTCCAGGTTCCAGTCCATAATTTGGGAATACCAGGCCGTTGTGCCGCTTGCCCCGACTTTAATAACCTGGTCCCGGACGCTCACTTGCTGGTTATCGAAAGCGGCAAATTGCTGTTCGATCGAGGCTTGCAAAGCATCCCAGCCTACCCAGCGTTCCGTGGCGTCGGTGCCGAAATTTACCATATCGGCGTCGTGGGCGACCAGGGTGGAGATCAACTCCACGTCTTCCGCCTCCATCGCTTGTGCTATTTGATCCACTACTTTTTTGGCCTGGGCTTTCTCCGCTTCCAAATCTACTTTCGGCTTTTGGATACAGGCGCTAAGAACCAAAAAAGCTGCCCCGAAAAATATTGCGAGACCCTTTCTCATATTTATCTCCTGCTGGTTTTGGGTTAAACTAAAATGCTCCGTTTGAACCGAACCTGTAAGCTATTTTACCTGCAAACTTTCTCCGAGCCCCCAAAAGCGGTACTCTTCACCGAAGGTCTTCCGAAAAATCGCAAAAGCCAAATGGCCGGTGCAGTGCGCCGGCGCCACCGATTCGACCCCATATTCATTTTTCATGCGCTGCGCCAGGCTCTCGATGTACTCCCGGTCATAAGGGATCAGGTGAAATCCGCCCGCGGCCAGGTAAATTTTGCGTTTCAAAATTTTTTGGGTTTCCTGAATAATCGCTTCGATAGTGCTGTGGGAACAGCCGGCAATGAGAACCTCGCCTTCCTCGGTGGCAAAGGAAGCGGATAGCTCCGGCATGCCGATCAATTTAGGCTGCTCGCCAAAGGGGGGATATTTAACGAAAGTGCCCATCAGGTCGGAAGTGGTGGGAATTAACGTCACGCCGGGCAAAATTTCTTTAGCTGCGCTTACGTATTCCACATCAGCCTTCCAGAAGCGGCCCGATGAACTCACTTCGCCAATCTCGCGTTCGCCGCCGTAGTAGCGCTGTTCCCTGGGCAACTGCTCCGCGATGCCGGGTTCGGGGCCGCGGAAAGGAAAGCCCATAGGCGCGCCAAAGGAGAAGAAATCATTGGGCAGGTAGATCTTAACGGCCGGATTTACGCTCAACAGGTAATCAAAACCGCCCAGGTGGTCATAGTGCCCGTGGGAGGCGATGGCAATCTCGACCTTTTTCGGATCGATCCCCAGCGCTTCGAGATTGCGTTGGAAGATTTCGGCAGTGGTTCCGGCGTCAAACAGGATGATCTTTCCTTTATATTGCACCACCGCAGAAAAACCGAAATCCTGCGTCAGTCCTTCCGCCTGGGAGCCGAATGCATCATAGGCATTTGTTAGCAGCAAACCCGCTGAAGATTGTTTTGCGGCTGCTGAGTCGGGATAATCGGCTGCGAAGGCGGCGATCGATCCCAAAACGATTAGAATGTGTGTTATCTGTTTCATCTTATTGTTCCCTTGATTTTTTTGCTCTAATTGCCTTAAAGCTCATTTCAATAAAATCATTTTGCGGGCTTCGACAAATGACCCTGCCTGCAAGCGGCAGTAGAATACCCCGCCGGGCAAACCCGCTGGACTCCAGACCACCTCGTGATCGCCTGCTTTGAAATTATCATTCGCCAGAACTGCGACTTGCTGGCCGAGGGTATTGTAAACGGTCAGCTTAACCTGGGTAGTTTTTGCCAGCGAGAAGCGGATGGTTGTCGAGGGATTGAAAGGATTGGGATAATTCTGAAGCAGCCGGAAATCCCCCGGCAGTAAGTTATTTGCACCCGCAATCCCGGTGATCAAGGTATTCTCCCACCAGACCACATTATCGGCGGCGTATGCCGCGCCAATGATATCCACATCGCCATCGCCGTCAATATCGGCGATAGTCGCCAGGTTGGCCTGGGTAAAGTTGTCATCAATCAAATGCTTGGTGAAGTTGAGGTTTCCGTCATTTTCCCACCAGGCAACGTCATTGGCAAAGAATGCCACGCCTATGAAATCCCGGTCGCCGTCGCCATCCAGATCCACCGCATCGAAGGAATTGGCCCCGGTGAAATTATCATCGATGGTGTGGCGGGCAAAATTCTGGCTGCCATCGTTCTCGAACCAGGCCACTTCATTTCCGGAAGGATTATTGAAGAACGCCGCGCCCATAACATCCCAATCCGTGTCGCCGTCAACGTCTTTTACATCCACGTAGGTAGAACCGGAAAAACCTGCCACAATGAGATGCTTGGTGAAATTCTCACTGCCATCGTTTTCCCACCACGCCAGTTCTCCGGCGTCTGTTGCAGCCGCCAGAACATCCGCGTCGTTATCCTGATCCAGATCGATGGCGTAAACATAAAAAACGTTATTATAATTCCCATCGATCAAATGTTTGGTGAAATTTTGGCTGCCGTCATTTTCATACCAAAGCAGGTCGTCCGTTTCGATCTCATCAGAGACAACGTCAATATCCGCATCGCCATCCAGGTCAATGGCAAATACGGAATTAGCGCCGCTGCGATTACTATCGATGACGTGTTTGGTAAAATTTTGGCTGCCGTCATTCTCAAACCAGGCCAGGTCGCCGGAAACATTGTTAGTATATTCGGAACCGGCAAAAAAGCCGAGATCTTCGTCTTCATCCAGGTCAATCACAGATAAATAAGAAGCCAGGGCAAAATTTCCATCGATGAGGTGCTTTGTGAAATTCTGATGACCGTCGTTTTCGTACCAGGCGATGTCGTTGCCGTCCAATGCCGAGGCCAGGATATCCATATCGTTATCGCGGTCGAGGTCCACCCCGTAAGCCGCCCAGGCGCCGTCAAAATTCTCGTCAACCGGGTGTTTGATGAAAGTTACCTGGGCGCTCAGCGATCCTCCCCAGAGCAGCAAAGCGGTTAGGAGTGTAATAGAAGAAAAACGATTCATGGTAAGCTCTCTATTAATTGTTGTTAGTGTTAGAAATTTAGACCTGCCAGGTCTATGCAAGGCAATACTCTTTCATTTACTCCTTGTCAAAAGACCTGGCAGGTCTGCCCGCCGATATTTAGACCTGCCAAGACTATGTAGTGCATCGCGCACTAAGTTGTTGAACCCTTTCTCCTGGTCATTCCCGAATGTTCCTATCGGGAATCTATAAGTTTCAGGCCTGTGGATGCCCGATAAAGACATTCGGGCATGACAAAGGGGTGCAAGAACTTAGTGTTTGTCACAGTAGTTACGTTATCCTTATCGCAGCAACACCATCTTTTTGATCTGGTTGACATTCTTCGCCGTGAGGCGGTAGAAATATACGCCGGAAGCATGATTGCTGGCGTCCCACACTGCTTCATGAAACCCTGCCGGCATTTCCCCTTCCACCAGTTTCTCAACTTCCTGGCCCAGCGTGTTGTAGATGGTCAGCGCCACTCTGCCGCGTTCAGGCAATGAAAATACGACGGTAGTTTGCGGGTTGAACGGATTGGGATAGTTTTGCGAAAGTTCGTATTCTATGGGAACGGTGGTTTGCTCTCCTATACCGGTTACCAGCCCAAGAGGATTTCGGTAGTTGAAAATCTGCCCGCCGCTGCCGAGCGAAGCAATATCAAAGGTAATCCCAAAGGCTTGCACGCTGTCGCTCAAAGCCCCGAAGCTCACCGCCGACAGGTGCCAGATAGAATTCTGCACCGTGCCCGAAATCGCTTGCTCCTGCCAGGTTGCGCCGTCATCGATGCTGGTCAGGATGAAAGGCGAACTCGCCTCCCCATAGACCCAAAGCTGATTCAGGCTTGCAGTAACCACACCGGTAGCCGCGGTAAGATATAGTATGTTTGCAACCGGAAGATTACTCACCTCCGCCCAGGTTTGGCCGCCATCCACAGAGCGCGCCAGATACGGAGGAGAATCGGAAGTGCGAATGCCTGCCGTAGGAGAAACGAATCTTATCGCATTCACGTTGTCTCCGTTTCCGGATGCAAAAGCCGTCCAGGTATTTCCGCCATCAGTGGTGCGAAACACCCGCCCGGCATTGCCGCCGGGCACAAAGGGCGGGTGGCCGGTGCCAAACCAGCCGTTCAGATTATCATAGAAATGAGAACCGTTAAAAACACCGAATTCATTATTATTGGCATCAGGCGGGTTGGCGATCGGCGTCCAGGTGGTTCCTCCGTCGCTGGTTTTGATGATCAGGAAACTTCCCCCCGGAATGGGCGGGTCGCTCTGCGCAATACCATTTTGGGCGTCGAAGAAGCGAATCCAGTTCCAGAACGAACTGCCGCCGGGAGCGGTGTAAACGGTTCCCCAACTCTGCCCGCCATTCGTGGTGCGGTAAATCTTTACGTTTCCGCCGCCCCAGCCTGGCCCGCCGCCGCCCACAAACGCGGTCGTTGCATCGAGGGCTTCGATGCAGGCGAGGGCTTCGGCGCTGATTACACCTGCCGTCGGAATCCAATTCTGACCGCCGTCGGTGGTACGATAAACAGTTCCGTTAAAGCCAGCAACCCATGCGACATCTCTGCTCACAGCTTTGACGCTTACCAGCGGGGGATTACCGCTAAGGGTCGTCTGGAGTTGCCACTGCGCCTGCACGGTCTCCATTGCGGCACCGCAAAACAAACTAACAATAGCAATGATAATCATCGTTCTCATAACATATCTCCTGTTTTTATGGAAATAAGAGTTTCGGTTATCATAGGTCTTCTCAAAGTTATATTTGTGAGAGCATTCGGTAATTCGCCACCTGGCGATGAATCGCCAGGCTAAGACATGGAAGCCTGCTAAAGCAGACTAAAGAAGGGTGATTTATCGCTCTTTCATCTCTTAGCCCACCCCGACAAGTCTTGTCGGGGCGGGCGGCTTTGCCCGTAGCCTGATCTTTTCACTTTTTTAAAAACGCAAGTATCAACCGATTCACTTCCTCAAACTTCTCCTGATGCACAAAATGCCCGGCATCCGCTATGATTCTTTTCTCCAAACCGCTGGCAAAAGCCTCTTCCATCCCCTCGGTCAACTCCACTCCCAGCCCCCCGTCATTGGCGCCATGCAGGTACAGCGTTGGAATCGGAACAGGCTCGCTCCAACGGCGAGAATTGATGATCGCCAGGGCGGAGTCCGGTTGGAAATCGCCAAATGTGTGGCGATAATAATTAAGCGCTGCCGTGAGCACGCCGGGTTTGCGAAAGGTTGCTTTAACGGAATCCATCTCCGCAGCCGGAAATTGCCAACCGGGAGACCAATCCTGCCATAGTCTCTCGAGGAAAGCAAAATTATCGTAAACCACCGCCTCTTCCGCCCAGGGCATTTGAAAGAAGAAGATGTACCAGGAACGCCGCTGCTGCGCGGGATTCTCTATGAAAGAGTTGTTCGCTGTCGGGCCGCGCGGCACCCCAATGGCAATCAGCTTGCTCACTTTTTCGGGGGCCATGGTGGCTGCGCCATACACCGCGGAGGCGCCCCAATCGTGTCCCATTAAAATAACCGGTTTCTCTCCGAACGCATCGATCAAGGCCAGAACGTCTTGCACCAGCACGGCGCCGGCATAAGGGCCCTCGGGCGGAACATCCGTCGGCGCGTAGCCGCGCATGTAGGGCGCAACCACGCGGTAGCCGGCATCTGCCAGGGCGCGCATTTGATAGCGAAAGGTGCGCGGCAGGTCCGGGAAACCGTGAAATGCCAGCACCAGCGGCCCGCTGCCGGATTCCAGGAAAGCGAAATTCAGTCCGTTGGCGTGAATGCTTCCGGTTTTATACTCAGGATTGCTTTGCGCCATCAAAAACGCCGGCATTGCTTGAAATCCCCCAATAATGCTGATGAACAGCCAAAGGGTAACCGTTGCTGATTTTCTCATTTTATACCTCCGTTATCCGGGAAATTTTGTTATGCTTTCCCCGCCGCCGCCATGTGTTTGGCGGTATCGGTGTAGTGCCTCAGGCGGATCACTTTGCCGCGCTCGTCAAAGGTCCAGAGGTGCATTTCTTCATCACGGAGTCGCTGGCCGGTTTCCGGTATTTCTACTTCGATGATAATTTCCGCAGCCACCTGGTTACCTCCGGACATCAAGGAAAGCACCCGGAAATCCGTTAATTTGAAGCCGCGGATAATTTTGAAAAATTCCGGCACATCCATTTTCCCGTTGCGGGGCTGCAGCCAGGGAACCCCGGCTTTTTGGGCGGTATTATCCGCCCACTCTTCCCAGCGCACATCGGCGGAAAGGTGTTCCAGGATGCCGGGAATATCTCCCCGGCCAAAGGCGTCGTAAATGGCCGATACGATTTTTAAATGCGCGCTCATTTTCAATCTCCTCGTTATCAATATTCATTAAAGCCGGTAAACTAAACTCCCCAAATCCGCGAAACCACCAGGAACAAGCCCACTGCGGCGATCATGCGCGATACTTCCGGCAGAACCGCTTCTAACCGGGCAGATTTTTTCAGCAGCCACAGCGCCGGGAGCGCCGCGGCGATTACTGCGAGCTGCCCCGCCTCGATGCCCAGGTTGAAACCGATCAAAGGCGGCCAGATGTTGCCCGCCCCCATCACGCTCTTTAACAGCGCGGTGAGGTGCCCGGAAAATCCCGCCCCGTGGATCAACCCAAATCCCCCCGCCACCAGCCAGCGATAGGAATGCTCCCTCCGCACCACGTTTTCCACTCCCACGTAAGCAATAGACGCAGCAATGAGGGTCTCCGTAAGCGCCGGGTTGAGGGAAAGAATTTCCAGCGCGCTCAGGAAAAGGGTGGCGGAGTGCGCCGCGGTAAAAGCGCTGATCACTCCCAACAGCGATTTCCAATTCCGGGTTACCACGATCAGCCCGGCCAGGAAGAGCAGGTGGTCGTAGCCTTCCAGGATATGCCGGAATCCTAATTCAAGAAAGAGGGTAAGCGTTTCGATGATCCACCTCGCTGAATTAAAAATCAAGAGCTTTTTCCGGGGAAGCTTTGCTGAAAATAAGACTCCGCGAATCTTCGCCGCTGTGAACTGTCAAGAGATTCATCTGGTCGCCGAATTCTTCTGACAGCGCGGTATGCCGGATGGTTAGCGAAGCGATTTTCTCTCCGCAGGAAAATTTGAACCGGAACCAGACAGACGCCCCATCCTCGCCGAATTCGGTGATGGTGAGGCTTAATTGCCCGTTGCGGTTGGCCCTCACGGTAAAATGCTCCTGCAAATACACCCGGGCAAGTTGAGCAAAATCCTCTCCCCGGCCGCCGCCGCGCCAATTTGCCAGGGCTTTCAGAAAGTCATCTTTATAAAACGAAACCCTGCCGTTGAGCTCGCCCGCGCCGATCCGCGCCTCCCCGTAGCTGATATGGATATCGTGCGCCGCCAGGGGCAGTGAACCGGCCAGCAGCGCCAGAATAAATCCGCAATGTTTGAGCAATCGCATGAATCTGTACCTTTTTAGAACATTCTGATTGCCTGGTTTTAGCCGGATGAAAATGGGTTTTCACAACCGGCAAAGATTTTTCGCTTACGCTGAAGCGTGGCAATCCATTATCAATTTTCTCCTCTGCTCAGTGCACTGAGGTCATTTTCGGCAGGGAAGCGATAACCGCCCGGGCCTGCTGCGCATACCCTCCGCTTAGAAAAGGATTTTCTGTTAAAGCCCGTTCCAGGTAGCCTCGCGATAGCTCGTTTTTCCCCGCGGCGTGGTAAATCATCCCGGCGCGGTAATACAATTCCGCCCGGGGGGTATTCAGGCGCATTGCTTTGTGAACCAGGGGGAGGGCTTCGCTGCTTTTCCCGTTCTGGTGCAGCGCCCAGGCGTACACTTCCAGCGCGTCGATGTTTTCCGGGCGGCGCCGGTATTCCCGTTCCGCCCGCCGCAGCGTCTCCGTTAAATTGGTCTGGTGCTCCAGGCAGAAGCGGGCGTACTCCAGGTCGATATTCCAGCCGTCTTTCTCATGCTGCGCAAACGCCTCCAGCGCCTTCTTAACCATCTCCTGCTCGCCCTCGCCGTGTCCCATGGCGCGGTAGATTCCGGCCAACTGCTCCACGAAAGCATGTTCCGGGCTGATTTGCATGGCCTGCACCAGCAATTCGATGGCCGCGGGATAATCCTTGCTGGCCGCTTTTACCGCCGCCTCCCCGCTGAGCGCCCAGGGGTAATCCGGCCGTTCTCCGAGAATGCCCCGGAAGATGAACGCTGCGGTATCCAGCGCCCCGCGGTTGAGGTACAGATTGCCTAATTGATAGAGCGCCCAGGCGCGCTCCTCCTGGCCGGAAACCCCGGCGTCCGCGGCCAGCTTCATGGCCTGGATGGCCGCATCCCGCTGCCCGTGCAGCTCCCGCAAATAGGAAGCCCGGGCGTAGGAACGCAAATCCGGCCGGATGCTCAGCATTTTGTCGCAGGCCTGCACCGCTTTTTCGTATTCTCCGGACTCCACGTACGCG
Source organism: uncultured Calditrichaceae bacterium (assembly GCA_964522165.1). Classification (GTDB taxonomy): domain Bacteria; phylum Calditrichota; class Calditrichia; order RBG-13-44-9; family J075; genus JABWBP01. The sequence goes on along the minus strand of CAZFVV010000031.1, from coordinate 15,810 downwards.
TCGGTGAGCACACCGTAAGCAAAAGCGCTGTGGGAATTGATCGAAACAGCCCTCTCCGCCAGATCGCGCGCTTCCGCAAAAAGGTGCAGGGTCAGCAAAATCGACGCTTTCGTAACCGCGGCTTCAAAATTTTGCGGATCGCGGCGCAGCGCTTCGTCGATGAGCCATTGCGCTTTCGGGATGTATTCGTGGTGATTGCCGGTGATGCGCGATTCCTGCAAAAAAATCCAGCTTAACTCCACGTAATTTCGGACGATTTCCGGGTGTCTGCGAATCTCGCTGCGGTAATTCTCCGCATTTTTTAACAGGCTTGCGAACTCAGCGGAATTCTGAAACGCTGCGGAACGGGGAGAGAGGGTTGGAATCTGCTGCGCCGATTCCGAACGGTCCAGCGCCAGGTAAAGCGCGATCCCCACCGCGAGCAACCCGATAAATCCAATGATGAGCAGTTTGTACGTTCGCATTATATCTCCAATTCAAATCTACTTTACAGAGTTGCCGAAGGCGATGCCGATGCCGGATCATTCTCGTAATCCGGCATCCGGCATTCGCTGTCCCACCGAAAATTCCGCTATTACCGCACCAGCACCGATTTTTTGCTAACGAATTGATCGCCCACTTCCAGGCGGTAGAAATAGGTTCCGCTGGCCAGTCCCCGGGCTTCCCAGTTAATGGTGTGAATCCCGGCCGGCTGGCGCTCGTTCACCAGGGTGGCTACTTCCCGCCCCAGGGTATCGAACACCCGCAGGCGCACCAGATCCGCTTTGGAAATCTGGTATTTGATGGTCGTGGAAGGGTTGAAAGGATTGGGATAATTTTGCTCCAAAATGAATCCTTTCGGCACGCTCAAGCCCATGGGAGAAGAGATGCCTACCGTGCCCGCGGGGGGCATCGCGGTCAACTGCTTCACGTAATCGTAGCCGCGATGGGGATCCGGCAGGTAGGGGAAGCTGGCCAGGATCGGCAGATCGTTGGCGGTCGGCCCGGCGTTGTAAGTCAGCTCCGCGACCAGCATCGGGGAAGCGAGGTCGGAATAATCCGGCGCAATCGCGTCATCGAAAGGAAATCCCACCGCGGCCAGCACCAGCCCGCCTAAGGCCTGCAAAGCGATGGTGGTGACGTCGTCTTCCAGGCGCCGGCCATTGGGGAAACCGTCCATGTGCGCAATGGCCTGGAGAGTGGTATCGGCGTAGGCCGGGTCGGTCAGCCCGATCACCGCGGCGCGGATCAGGCCCATGCGGGCGTTCTGTTGAAATTCCGTGCTGCCGCGGTCGGTCACCGGGGTCGCCATGTTGAGGCGCAGCATGTCCCCGCCGTAGAGAACCCCGTTATCGCTGGTGATGGGCAGGAAATTGTGGATGAAGGGCTTGCCTTTGCTAAGCGGCCCGCCGGTTTTGCCGGTGGCTAACTCGTAGGGTTTCAGCGCCGGCACCCCGAAGTAGAAAATCGGGAAGATATCCGCCCGGCGCGGTTCCCCGGGCGCTACCAGGGCGGTTTGGATCGGCATTCCGGGCGCGGCCGGGCCGGTGGGCACGGCAATGGCGGTTCCGCTAAAATTAATGCCGGGGATGAAGGCTGCGGCAAACGCGCCGTCTTTTCCGTTGCGGAAATCAAAACCGGGGGTGCTGTAGCCGGGAATCACCCCGATAGCGGGATAAGACGCGGATTGAATCCGCAGCGCCGCCAGCGCCGGAACCGCCCCGCCGAACTTGCTGTCATCCATGTACAGGCCGATTTCCGGGTTGGCGTAGTAGGACACGAAGTTCTGCTCGTCGACGCTGTAGGGGCTAACCGCGTTCCAGTAATCTTTTTCGCCGATGGGAATCACCGCTTCGTTGGCCAGGGGCATGCCCAGCCGGGAGACCTGAATCCAGGGCCCGCTGTTGATGGGAGGCCCGCCCATCGGGGAGAGAACCCGCAGCTGCTGGCGGCTGGCGGAAGCCCACACCCCGACCACGAAATTGGGATCGAGAATGCTGCTGGCCTGGCTCACCGGCAGGCCGTCCTTCTGCAAATTGCTGATGGGAATCTTCATAACGATGGAGTGGGTATTGAAGCCGGCTACCGCGTCGCGGGCGTTGTTGGGGTTGGAAGGATCGGTTCCGAAAGCGCTGCGGGTTTGCCCCAGGTCGAACACCCCGCCGAGGTCCACAAAGAAAACGTCGTCGCGCGGGCCGCAGAAAATGATTTCCCCGCTGGAAGCCGTGGCGATGGCGTTCTGCACCAGCGAGGAGTAGGAAGTATTCATTCCCGCCCCGCCTTCGATGGAGCGCGGCCCGATATTATTGGGCGGCACCACTCCGTTGCTGACGATGGGGTAGAAGGTAGCCCCGCCGTCGGTGCTCTTCTCCGCGGTGTAGGTGGTCTTCAGGTTTTGCATCCCCAGCCGGATGTTGAAGAAGGTGGTAGGGTCTTCATTCACCTGGGTGAAGATGAACCGGTAGGTAATGTCATCCTTCGCGGTTCCCAGGGCGCCGACGCTGGTCTGGTTCTTGATATGAATCTCGTAGCGAATCCCCTCGCCGAAAGTGGCGTAGTTGGGGCCGCCCTCCGGCAGTTCCAGGGGAATATAGTTGGCCACGATGACAACCATGTTCGGATCATCGGGGGCGCGGAAGGCATACAAATCGGTATTGTCTGCCAGGGGATCGGCGCTGATGAGGGGCGCTTCCCGGTGGCTGCTGGCCGGCAGCGGCGCAGGAAGGGCCAGGAACATCAACACCCCCAGCATGGCTACTGTCAAAAAACTGAACTTCTTCATGCTGACTCCTTTATTGAGTTAAATTTGAAATCTATTCGGCGATCCATTCGGGCGCGCTCCGAAACGAGACCGGTTAATCCGATCTTTATTCGCCGTTACAGGCTGCCGGGCTATTTGACAAACAGAATGCCAGGAAATGGGGAAATGCAGCGTGGAAGCGTTAATTCATTAGTTTTATTGACCTAATGTGCGTGGCTTTTGACTCGGAGATGGCGATTCTGCCCTGGAGTTGGGGAGGGGAGGTGTTAAAAGTCTATCAGCAGGAGAGGAAGAGAGATGAGGTAAGTTTCTGGAATATAATCTGTTAAAACTGTCAAAGAATTTGACGGTTCGATTGTTAAACGATTTGACAGCAAAAGAGTCGCAAATTAGTCTTTTCCTTTGAATTCGACGATGCTCTCGCCTAACTTCATTTACCCGCAAACGAACCTTGGCCATAACAGGGGTAAAAATGCCCACGGTATTGATAGTAGGTCCTTATCAGTTCAGATTTTATAGCATTGACGCCGATGAACGAGAGCACATTCATGTAGAACGAGATAATTTTTCCGCTAAATTCTGGTTACCCCGGAAGTGTCCGTGGCTCGGAACTACGGGTTTAAACCGGTAGAATTGAATAAAATCCGGGGAATTACGATCAGGTATCGAGAATTTTTATTGGAGAGATGGAATGAATACTTCCCGGGCAATTGATAAAATCAAAAATTTTAAAATTGATCTGCGCGTTAAGGAATTAACGATCGACGATGAGAAACTAATTGTTGAATTGATGGATGGCCGGAGTATTTCCGCGCCGTTGTGGTGGTTTCCCCGGCTGTTGAATGCAACGGTGCAGCAACGCGCCAATTGGAGAGTAATTGACGCAGGCTTCGGTATTCACTGGCCGGAGGTGGATGAGCATATCAGCAGCGAGGGACTGCTTACCGGCAGGCCGGTATTTATTCCGACCCGGCCACCGAAGATCGTAGAGTTAGATGAAAAAGAAATGCTAGCAGATAAGCGGTAAGCGTGGGAGTGCCACGAGGCGGCTCCTTTGGAGCAAAATTCCAGTTTTGCACTCCTTTTAATCCAACCCGTATTTTTTTATCTTCGCAATCAAAGTCTGGCGGGTGATGCCCAGGGCCTCCGCAGTTGTGGTGCGGTTGCCGGCGTGGGCATTCAGCGCCTCGGCAATCATACGGCGTTCCAGCAACTCCACGGTTTCGGGGAGTTTTCCGTGGCTTTGTTGCCGCGCGTCGGCCAGCGCGCCGCCGGCGCGGGTCAGCGCGTCCGGCAAAAGCGCCGGGGAGAGGAATTGCTCCCCCGGGCCGGCCAGCGCCACCGCCCGTTCCACCACGTTTTCCAGTTCCCGGATGTTTCCCGGCCAGTCATGGCTTTCTAACAGGCGCATGGCTGCGGCGTCGAAGCCCCGGCAGTTTTTCTTGTTCTTTTCGTTAAATTTTTTCAGAAAATGATCCGCTAACAGGGAAATATCTTCCCGGCGCTCCCGTAAGGGCGGCAAATCCACGGCGATCACGTTCAGGCGGTAGTAGAGGTCTTCGCGGAATTCCCCGGCGGCCACCCGCTCCGGCAGCCGGGTGCTGGTGGCCGCGATGATTCGCACGTCCACCTTGCGGGCGGCGGCAGCGCCCACCGGTTTGATTTCTCCTTCCTGGATAGCGCGCAGCAGCCTGGCCTGAAAATTGGGGGTGGTATTGGCGATCTCGTCCAAAAACAGAGTGCCCTGGTGGGCTATCTCGAACACCCCTTTTTTGTCGTTAATCGCCCCGGTAAACGCGCCCTTTACATGGCCGAAGAATTCGCTCTCCAAAAGATTCTCCGGCAGCGCCCCGCAATCCACCGCGATGAAGGGTTTCTGCTTGCGGGGACCGTTATAATGGATAATTTTGGCGATCAGTTCCTTGCCGGTTCCGCTTTCTCCCTGGATCAATACCCGCGCTTCCCCGGGGATGATGCGCTCCAGCAAATCGAACACCCGCACCATGCCGGGGCTGCCGCCGATGATCCCCCGGAAATCGTACTGCCGTTCCACCGCCTTGCGGAGGGACAAATTTTCCTGGTACACTTGCGCAAAATGTTTGGCATTTTCTAACAGTTGCCCGCACTGCACCGCCACGATGGCCAGTAATTCCAACTCATCCCTTGCAAAGGGAACCTTTTTAGTGAGAATAATGATGCCGGTGATTCGATTTTGCACTTTCATCGGTACCGCCAGCACCGCCCGGATGCCGGGAAACCAGTTGGCGGCGTGGCGGAAGCGGGGGTCTTCGGCAAACTTTTCCACCAGCAAGTGGGTCTGGTGTTTCAAAATCCACCCCCCGATCATGTCGCTGAAAGCGGAATTGAGCGCCCCGTTCCGGGTATCGGCGGATTTGAAAAGGGTATGCATGGGGCGCGGCTCTTCTTCGGACAGGGAGAGAATGGCGCCCCCGCCGGCTGCGGTGAGGTTCAGGGCCTCCTGGAGGATGGTTTGCAGCATCTTCTCCACCTCCAGGGTAGAGCTGATCACTTCCGCCAGCCGGTTCAGCGCCCGAAGCTGCGCCAGGGATTTTTCATGGGAAGCAGGGGTATTCATGGTTGTGAGTTTTTTGGGTGTTCAGGTTTTAATGTGTGCAGGTGTTTCCCAAAGGGATGCCTTACGGCACAGGTGCTCAGGTGCTCACCCGACTCGAACACCGAACACCGTTATTTCTCTTTCAAAACAGCGAGGCGGTTTTGCGCTTCTTCGAGCTGCGGGCGGAATTCCGGCTCGCAATCCCGCCAGAGTTCCGAGAAGCGCCGGTAGTGCTCGATTGCCAGCTCCGGTTGCCCGGTCTGTTCATAAATCTGCCCCAGCCGCCGCCGGGAAGGGGCAACGAAAATCAGGTCATAAAAGGAATATTCGGCAAAAGAATTATAGAGCGGGATCGCTTCCGCGAAGCGATTGAGGGAAAATAACAATTCCGCTTCCATGAAGCGCGGCAATCCCTGGGAGTAAAAAGGGGAAGTGATGGTAAGCCCGTACCAGGTCTCCTGGCGCCGCTGCTGCAGCAGCGCCAGGGCCTGAATGGTCTGGTGTTGCTGCAATACAATTTGCGCCCGCACGGTCAGGCTGAGGTCCTTTGCCAGGGCGACTGCCTCCGGCTGCACGGCGATACGCTCCAAAAAATTGCAGGACTGCCCGGCCTGCTCAGCTTTCTGCTCCAGGGCGTTAATCATGCCGGTAAGGTAGGTAATAATTCCCGGGTGCAAATCGTTGTGAACCGTGAAAAAAATACTCGGGGTCAGGTTCCGGGGAACCTCGCCGGATGTAAAAGTTTCCAGTTGCGTTTGCAGTTCTCGGCGTTCTTCCGAATTGGCGGGATAAAACGGAAGGGTCGCAAAATAAGCCTGGTATTCCAGGGTGGAGAGGCGGTCGAACCGGCGGGCGGCGTTAAGCTCTTTTTGCGCTGCCCGGTATTTTCCCTGCGCCAGGGCCAGGTGCGCCAGAATGAGATGCCCCAGCGCTTTCACTTCCGGGGAGCGCAGCGGATCGAGCAGCAGGCCGGCCAGCTTCTCCGCCTCTCCCAGCTTTTGGGCGTAAACCGCCACGTTCCAGGCTGCCAGCACAATGGCGTAATCCTGCCCCTCTCTAAGTTCTTTGATGATTTGCGCCTGCGACTTCAGATCACCGGTGGAAAATGCCCGCAGCGCCTGGATTTCCAATTCCCGCTGCCCCGCGGGTTGGAGCTTGATGATTAAATCTACCAGCGAAGAGACTTCCGCCGGTCGATTCTCCACCGCGGCGATGCGCGCCAGGTGCCAGAGCGCCAGAATGTGATGCGACTCCAGGGAAATCACCTGCTCGAACGCCTGCCGGGCTTCGGAGATGGATTTCCCTTGCAGCGGCCCGTAATGGAAAAGCACCTCGCCTAATTGGTACCAGGCTTCGATATCATCCCGGTTGGTTCCCACGATGGTGCGGTAGAGCCGCTCCGCCCGGGCGGCCGCCCCGTTTTGCCAGGCCAGGAAGGCTTCTAACAGCAGCCGGTCGCTCTCGGAGAGACGTTCGCTGTGTTGAACCGCTTTTTCCGCCGCGGCGCGGGCCAGGTCCGGGCGGGTAAGCCAGTCTGCCGCCAAACTGGTGCGGTAGTAGGCCAGGGCAAAGCCGGGATCATGTGAAACCGCTTCCTCGTAAGATTGCAGCGCTTCCTGGTAATCCCCGGCGCGGAAACGGATTTCTCCCACTAAAAAGGCTTTAAGCGCCGGGAGGGATTGGGTGGTAATCGCCGCTAACCGTTTGGTGCGATTGTAGGGATCGTTCACCAGGCCGGCCAGCAGGCGTGCGGCCAGGTTGTCCACCATATCGAACAACTCCGCGGCGCGGGCTTCCGCCTGCACCTGCGCAAGGGGGGCGGCGGGGTCGTTGGCCGCGTAAAGGGAAGCCTCCAGGGACATTTTGCCTTCAATGGCCAGCAAGGTTCCCCAGATGAAATAATTCGCCCCCAATTGTTTGGAAACCGCGGCGCCCAGCTCCGGGGGAGGGAGGGCGGTTTTGCCGCGGCTGATGGCGTTCAGCACTACCCGGGGATTGACGATGCGCAATTCCCCGGTTCCGTCTAATTTTGTGCTGAGAAGCTGCGCCATCCCCTCGGCCAGGTAGTTGTATTCTGCATCGCCGCTTACGGAGAAGGGCATCACCGCAATTTCTTTTTGAAAAGCGGCGGCTGGCCCGGCCGTTTGGGGAGGCTGCTTCTTCGTCCGATACCAGTAGGGAACCGCCGCCGCGAGGGTCAGCAACAACACTGCCCCGGCAACCATCCCGGCGCGCGATAGCCGGCGGAAAGGGGCTTCGGGGAGTTTTGAAAGCGGCGTCGAAGCGCTTGAAATTGGGGATCGAGCAACGCCGTTGCTCAACCGGGCCAATATTTCATCGATGCCGGAGAAGCGCTGGGCGGCGTTTTTCTGTAAGGCGCGCTCCACTATCTGGCAGAGCCATTCCGGGGTTTCCGGTCGGTGTTGGGAGAGCGGGCGGGGGTCTTCGTTGAGGATGCTGTAAAAAACCGAGATATCCCGTTCTCCGGCAAACGGGAGTTTTCCGCTGAGCAGCTCGTAGAGGATGATTCCGAAAGAAAAAATATCCGAGCGGTGATCTACCTCCGCGCCGGTGATCTGTTCGGGGGACATATACCCCGGGGTGCCCATGCGGGTGGAGTCTTTAGTGATTTTCACCGCCCCTTTCAGCTTGGCCAGCCCGAAATCGAGGATTTTCACCCGCCCGTTCTTGTCGATCAGGATATTGTCCGGTTTGAGATCCCGGTGGGTGATACCGTTGCGGTGTGCTTCTCTTAAGCCCTCGCACACCTGGGCGGCGATGTCCACCACCCGCTCAATCGGCAGGGGGGAACCGGCGGCGGCCTCGATCACTTCCCGCAGGGTTTTCCCCTCCACGTACTCCATGGCGATGTAGGGCTTGCCTTCCCATTCATCCACTTCGTAAATGGTAACAATGTTGGGGTGATTGAGGGAGGCGGCCAGTTGCGCTTCCTGCTTGAAGCGGGTCTTCGCTTCCGCGGCGCCGGGAGACGGGGGGGTAAAAAATTTAAGAGCTACTTTGCGGCGCAGCCCGGTATCCTCGGCCAGGTACACCTCGCCCATCCCCCCGCTGCCCAGCTTTTTTAATATATGGTAATGAGAAATGATTTCCATTGTAACTCTTTAGATGGAGACGATCTCTGGCCCAAAACCGGCTTAATATAGAGATTTTTCTTCCGCTAAGCATCTGTTTTTAGGAAAACAAAACTTCCTTGATCAGTAAAAAACTTTCATCCCCCAATACATGAACCCCAAGCCGCTAAGGGTATTCAAAAAATTAACCATGTCGTTGTTCATCCAGGGCCAGCCGGAGACCCGGGCGGTCGGACTCCCATCGCAATGGCGGGTTTTCTCGGTAATTTTTTGACAAACCGGGCAGCGGTATTGCGCCTGCAAGGTTGCGCCCAGGTAGCTGTCCACCAGGCTGGCCAGCCATCCGCTCAGGGCGATTACTGGCAAAATCCGCGCATCGAGGGGATTGAAAAAGGCCTGGCCGCTCAGCCCGATCACCAGCGCCCCGACCAGGGCGCTCAACAATCCCACCGGAGTGATACCTCCGGAAGTGCCCGCAGGCACGGTTCGCAAAGAGGTAATCAGGCGGGGCTGCTGCCGCGCCAGGGTACCGATCTCGGTAGCCCAGGTGTCGGCAGCGGCGGCGGCCAGGGCGGCCAGGTAGTAGTAATAGAGATAGGGATTTTCAGTGAACATATGGAGAATCATCAACGCCCCGGCTGCCCCGCCGTTGGCCAGCACCTGGGCGTAATCCCGCCGGCTGCCTTTCTCGAATACCAGGTCGTAGCGGGATTTCGCAGCCTTCCCAATTTTGGATAAAAGGCTGGAGAGCAGAAAAAAGGTCAGGATGGGCAGGGTCCACTTCCATCCCCCGAATCCGAAGATCACCGCCGCCAACAAAAAGGTTGCCACCGCGCCGCTGGCGCTCAGAAAGCGCAGCCGGTAAGAAATCAGCGCCGCGAAGCCGCCTAAAACGGTTCCCAGGGTGAATTGCCGGATTGCCGCCAGATCGTGATTCAGTAAAAAGTAGAGCACCAGGGCAGTCGAGAGCGGTACGGAGAGATTATCGCTGCCCTTGCTGCTCAACGCTTCCGAGGCAGTCGTGATGGCAGCGACCAGCAGGGCAAACCATAGCGCGGCGGCGGGGGAGAGCGCGGCCAGTTGGTGATCCCGGAAGGGATAAAATTCCAGGATCAGAAAAATTACCGCCCCGCCGACCAGGAACATGGCCAGGGAGCCTTCCCAGGACTTGCGGTCGGCAATGAGCACGTATTCATGGGGATGAGAAAGCGATTCGCCGATGATGGCGGCGGCGGCGTCGCCTAAGGCTAGCACCATCATGGAGGCGATGATAATTACTACCTGATCCGGCCAGCAGAGCAGCACCAGGATCAAAAAAGAGAGGGGGTAGAACACCGTGCCGTAACTGTGCCGCGCCCCGTGCATGCCTTTCAGCAGACCTTTTTGCAGGGCAACCAGGTTCGCAAGTGTAAAAAAGGCGGCGATGAGCGCCATGGGCAGGGAGGTTTGCAGCAGGATGGGGATGAAAAACATCAGCAGCCCGACCAGGATGTGCACCAACTTGCGGTTGAATTCTTCGGACCACTTCATCATGCGGCGGAATATTTCGGAAACACCGATGAGGATGACAATCCCCACGAACAAGCCCAGGATAATCAGCCAGTCGCGGGTAGGGACGGGTTGGAGGAGGTGGGAAAAGCTCATTGATGATAACCGCCAGGATCGGGATTGTTGAAATTCGGAGTTTTTATTTTTGTTCAGGGTGACTTTTCGAGCCGGAGCGTGATCCCGAAGAGTTGCAACCGCTGGCCGCTAAAGTTTTTTAGCAGTATGGAGGAACCTACCTGGAAAACCAGGCTTCTGATACAAGCATATTAGCGAAAACCGGGAAAAGTTATGAGACGGCGCAGAAAAAGTCAAGGTATTGTTCGCCGGCGGTCGGGCGGCACGAGGTTTGCCCTTTATTCAGCATAATTTTGACGCTGCAATATCTGCAATACCATAGCTGGCGGGCTTTTCCGCCGGGCCGGTGGGGGAGAATTTTTTCCAGGTTCACACTTTGTTTGTGCAAAAATTTTACAGGCGCTTTCTATCTGTGCAAAAATTCTACACAATTTCATGGTGAGCCGGGTTTGCGGGTCGTTTTTTGAACTGGATACAGAAAAGAGAGAATTGTTAGAGAGGAAAGTGCATGCAGTAAGCTATTTCTCGATTTCCCCATAGGCAAGATCCCCTCCTGCCCGCCACGCTTTCGAACGTTCAGGGGTAGGAGGGGAATCCTGCCACGAAGGAGAGTCATCATGAGTAAGCTCGTATGAAGAATCGGAAAATAATTGGGATTCCATCGTGGGAGGGGTCACAATCTTTTACTTCCCTTTTTTAATTCTGGAAACGGCGTAATATCAGCAAAACGATTCGAACGGCTTCGGATCGTTCTTTATTTTTCGCCGTCTTCCAGCAGCTCGCCGATATATTTCAGAAGCTCTTCCCTGCCGGTGCGGTCTTTTGCGGAAAAGAATAAAAGCGGCTCTTTGTGGCCTTGATTCAGCGCCTCGCGGATTTTCCTTGCCTGAAAGGGCCGCTCGGAACGGGAGATTTTATCAACTTTGGTGGCCACCACCCGGTAAGGCGCCCGGTTGAATTCCAGCCATTCGATGAGCTGCCGGTCGTTTTCTTTCGCGCCTACCTTGCTGTCGATGAGCACCAGGATACCCCGGAGCTGCTGATTGTTTAACAAATATGCTTCGATTACCTTCTGCCAGTCCACCTGGGCGCTTTTCGATATTTTAGCAAAGCCATACCCCGGCAAATCTACCAGGTAAAAGCGATTATCAACCGAGAAATAGTTGATGGTGCGGGTTTTTCCGGGCTGTTTGCTAACTCGGGCAAAGTTTTTGATGTTGATCAGGCAGTTGATCAGGGAAGATTTGCCTACATTGGAGCGGCCTACGAAGGCGATTTCCGGGAGCGCCGGCGTTGGCCGTTCCTTGGCGCTGAGGATGCTTTTGACGTATTGAACGTTCTTGATTTTGAACATGGCGCCGGGAAAAAACGCTTTGGGTGTACAATGGCAACAAAAAAAGGAAGATTGCCGCCCGGTAATCTTCCTTTTCCGTTGAATGATAATGCTGCTTATAAAACTCTCTTCAATTTATCGACAATGTGGGGCTTCGGTACCGCGCCGACAATCTGGTCCACCACTCTACCGCCCTTAAAAATGAGCAGAGTGGGAATTCCGCGGATGCCATATTGCATGGCGACCTGTTGGTTGGAGTCCACATCCACTTTGCCCACCTTCAGCTTTCCTTCGTATTCATTGGCTAACTCCGATACTACCGGGGCAATCATTTTGCAGGGACCGCACCATTCCGCCCAGAAATCCACCAGTACCGGGGTCTCGGATTTAACCACTTCCTGATCGAAATTCACATCGGTAAATTCAATGGGTTTTGGCATTATGTTTTCCTCCGAAGATCAATGGTTCCATTTCCGTTATCTATGAACTACGCTCCATACATCAAAGATGGGTTAGATTCATCGTAACTGTCCCGGGTTACAATTCTACCTGAAATTGAGACCGGGTGCGAGAAATAAGCGGCTCGCAGCCTGGCTCCTGGTTTGCCAATACCGCATTACCGTTCCAGGGAGCGTTCGCGCCGGATGCGCCAGCGAATTTTTTCACTCAATATATCCTCCAATACGATCTTGCCGTTTCCTTCTCCCCCGGCCAGCAACGAAGACGGTTCCTCTCCTGGCAACGGCTCCCCGGGGACAGTCGCCAACAGGGTAGAGTCCGGTGAAGACGAGCCGGGGGACGGGGCAATAGGAGTGGTTTTTTTTCGCGCCGCCCGGACGTAATCGGCGGCGGATGGATAACGCTCAATAAGGGTTTTATAGGCGTTCAGGGCCGACTCCGGCTGCTTCAAATCGTGTTCGTAAGCCCAGGCAATAGCGTATTGCGCTTTGGCGCAGATTGCCAATGTCGTATCCAGGTTTGCAGCCTGGCGGTATTTCTCTACCGCGCTTTTAAAGTTTCCTTTGAAATATTCCCTTTCCCCTTCCAAAAAAAGTTGGTTGGCTTTGTCTTCTACAGTAATGTCGGTCTTTTCTTCTACCAGCATTCCCTTGATTTTCATAATCTCAAGGGCAAAGGCCGAGTTGGTGTACCGGCTGAGGATTTCCTTCTCCAGCTCATACAACTGCACTGCATCTTCGTGCCCGGGTTGTTTATAGATGTAAATCAATGAGTATAACGCCTTGGGAGAGAGCAGGGTATCCTCATAAGCATCCAGGAATTTGTGATAATGGTAAGCGGCGGAATCATAGTTTTGCTCCTTCAGGAGATAAAATTCCGCCAACTGAAAGCGACTATTCATCAGGTCAAATTCGATTCGGGGCAATTTGCGTTTCTCCAGGGGCTTCTTTTGCTCCGTGGGTTTTGGAGGATTTGTTTCGGGCTGGGTGGGAGGGAGGGGATTTCCGGGATCCGGGAGGTCTTCCTGCGGGTCGCGAAATCCTCTAAAAAGGTTCTCTTCTTCCAGCCTCTGCCGCACGGAATCGGGCAGGGTCTGGTTCAGGGAATCCTGCAAGGCCTGCGCCAGGGAGTCCTGGCGCGCCCGGTTCAAAGAGTCTGCCACGGTGCTCGAAGAGCCGGGAAACTGGGTAGCTGACAGCGGTTCTTCTTCCGGCAGTCCCCGGGCGCGCCGCAGCGAATCCTCTTCCTGGGCCTGAAAAAGGGAATCGCGGAACGCCGGATCATTGGTGAGGCGATAGACCAGGTTTTCATCGGTCCTGATCTTATCGCGGATTCCTTTAAACTCGCTCAAAACCCCCTTTTTGTTTTTAGCGACTTCCACGCTGTCGAACTTGGAATAAAGCTGTTCGACTTTCCCGTAATACGTTACCGCGGAGTCGATGTCGTTATAGGTGTGTTCGTAAATTTTACCCAGTTGAAAGGCGGCTTCGGCGCTGCCGGGGCTGTTTTTGCGTTCGCTAACCACCTCTTTGTAAATATCGATTGCATCCTCCAGGCGCCCCTGGCGCTGGTAGTTTTCCCCCAGGACGGCTTTGATTACCGGGGTGAAATTCTGGAAGCGCGGGGCGGTGAGCATTTTCCGAAGAATCCGCTCCGATTCCTTGTATTTCCCGGTTTCGGTGTACGCTTTTGCCAGATGCAGCAACGATTTGTATTCGATATCCAGCGCAGGAGAGAAATCCGCTACTTTTTTATATTGCTCGATGGCTTCCTTATAATTTTTTTGAATGAAATACGATTCGCCTAAGTAGTAGAGCAGCAATGCCTTATATTCATCGTCGATTTTTTCTTTCAAAGCGCTGCGGAGGTATTCGATGCTCCTGGGGTAATCCTCTTTTTCGAAGGCGTATAATCCTAACTCGAAATTAGCCTGGGAGCGAAGCTGGGACTCTTTGGCGGTATTGATGACCAGCAGGAAATATTCCTGGGCGTTTTCCAAATCTTCCTCTTTTAACAATACTTTGGCATACCAGAGCTGCGCTTCCGAAAGCAGGCTGCTGTTGGGGTATTTTTTCATGAACTGCCCCAGGTGCTGTTTTGACTGGGGATATTTTTCCAGGTAAAACTCGCTTTTCGCGATATACATCAGGGCGTCATCGGCATATTTGCTGTTATCGCTGTAGATTTCGATGAGCTTCCAGCACTTATCCACCGTGGTCTCGAAGTGCTTTTTTGCGGTTGGAGGGGTCTTTTCCTGGTCAGGGCTTTCCCGAATAACCTTAATCCCCTGGTTGAAGCTTTTTTTGGCGTTGAAGAGGGTATTATAGTAAGCGCAGGAGGAGGCGAACAGCAGCACGCTTATCAACATACTCATCCGGAAAACCGGGGAGCGACCGTCGAAAATTGCCCTTCTGAAAGCGTTGAGCGAGCAAAAAACGGTATACCTGGAGAACTTCTGTTGCATGGTAAATTCTTTTCGCGTTACAGTTCCGGCCATACGGATTATCCAACAACTGGCCGTCACTTCAGTCTATGCCCCTGCGGGGTTTCATGTTCCCCTGCCGCAAGGTGATTTTTTGGGTAGCGGAAAACAGTGTTATAGTGTTCGGGTGTTATAGTGTTATGGCGTTCTGAGGTTTGGCATCTTTGCACTAAAACACTAAAACACTATAACACCAAAATACTTGAACACTAAAATACGCTAATCCATCTTCACCCCGAAACTGGCCCCCACCGCCAGCCCCGCTTTGATCAGGGGAGAATCCAGCGGCACGGTGCGTTGTTTGCCCATAACTTTTTCCACCGGCACGGCTACCAGGCGATTTCCCTGTAAGGCCACCATGTGGTTAAAGGTGTTCTCTTCCACCAGTTCCATGGCTTTCACGGAAAACTGGGTGGCCAGCAGGCGGTCGAAGGGCGTCGGCGTTCCCCCGCGCTGCAAGTGCCCTAAAATGGTCACCCGGCATTCGATGTTAGTTCTCTCCTCGATCTGGGCGGCAATCTGGTGGCTGATCCCGCCCAACCGCCGGGGCTCGGAAGCATCTTTCACCATTTTTTTGACCACCTGTTCCCCGCCCCGGGGTTTGCAGCCCTCAGCTACCACAATCAGGCTGAAGCGCTTGCCAAAGCGGCTGCGCTTGCGCACCACGGAGATCACTTCTTCGATGTCGTAGGGAATTTCCGGCAGCAGAATGACGTCCCCGCCCCCGGCCAGGCCGGATTCCAGCGCCAGCCAGCCGGCGTTACGCCCCATCACTTCCACCAGCATTACCCGGTGATGGGACTGCCCGGTGGTATGGAGGCGGTCCACCGCGTCGGTGGCGGCCAGCCGGGCGGAATCGAAACCGAAGGTCAACTCGGTTTCCATCAGATCGTTATCGATGGTTTTGGGAACCCCGACGATATTGGCTCCTTTTTCGGTCAACTTGCCCCCGATGGTCATGGTGCCGTCGCCGCCCACGCAGATCAGGGCATCCAGGCCCAGGTCCTGGTAGAGCGCCATACACTTATCGGATACATCTACCAACTGGCGCTTCTCGCCCTGCCCGATTCCCCAGGCAAAAGGATTGGCCGTGTTGCTGGTGCCTAAAATGGTTCCCCCCTGGTTCAAAATGCCGGATACGTCTTCCTGGCGAAGGATTTTGAAGCGTTCCTCGATCAATCCTTCGAATCCGTCGAAAAACCCGATCACTTCCATGCCATATTTACCAATGGCAGTCTTGGTGACCCCGCGAATCACCGCGTTCAAACCCGGGCAGTCGCCCCCGCCGGTCAAAATGCCAATCCTTTTCTTGCCCATAATGCCGCAATCTCCTTAACCATGGATTCAGCTCGATCATAAACCACAACCTGCAAACTGCCAGCGGCTGCGAAAGGGCAAATATACGGTAAGACGCTGTTGAATACAAGCGCAGAGCGCGGAAGCAGGGGCAGGAGCAGGGGGGGGCAGGGGCAGGAGCAGGAGCAGGGGCAGGGGCCAGGCCAAGAA
>CAZFVV010000030.1:42567-46706 GCA_964522165.1 uncultured Calditrichaceae bacterium | reverse complement strand
CGTTAGTTATCACGGTATCTCCTCTAATTCCGGCGTCAGCTTTTTGCCGCGAAACATCCTGCGATATTCCGGCAGTTGGGAAATGGCAATTCCGCCAAATATGACCAGGGTCCCCAGGGCGATCCGCAGGGTAATCGCTTCATCCAACAGCAACCATCCCACCAGAATGGCGATCACGGGCGTCACGTACACAATGCTGGATACGGTAATGGCGCTCATCTTTTTCAGAAGCGAATAGTACAGCACAAACGCCAGCGCCGAGCCGAACACTCCTAAGTACACCACGGCCAGGCCGGATCGCACGGTCAGGTGGATGTTCGCCGCTTCCCCGCGCAGCAGCCCGGTTATCCCCAAAATGATCACCCCCCAGACCATCTGGTGCAGGGTCAGCGAAACGCTTTGCACATTCGAGAGGTATTTTTTGACCATAACCAGGGAAACCGCGCCGCCAAACGCCCCGGCGATGATCCCCAGCGACGCCCAGGCGACCATGCCGCTGAAATCGGTCGCCAGCAGTTGATCATAAAAAATCACCGCGATGCCGGCAAAGGCCAGCAGCAATCCCGCAAATTTGCTCCAGCGGAACGCTTCATTCTTGAAAATAAAGTTGGAAACCAGCCCGGTAAAGAGCGGGAAAGTAGCAAAAAACACCGCGGTGACCCCGGCGTAGAGATATTGCTCGCCCCAGTAAATCAGACCATAGTCGAAGAAGTAGAGGAGCAGGGCAGACCAGAAAACGTATTTGAAATGGCGGCCGGGCAACGCCAAAGAAATGCCCTTGAGCCGGGCAAAAACGAACAGTATGGCCAGGGCGACGCAGAAACGCGCCATGGCCCCCAGGAAGGGAGGAATGCCTTCCAGACTGTATTTGATGGCGATCCAGGTGGTTCCCCAAACCGTGCAGAGGAAAGCCACTATCGCCAGGGTGAGCAGTTTATTTTTTGCCATAATATTCGTTCCGAGAAAGGGTTTAAAAGGCGCCTCTGTTGCGAACAGCAGCGGCGCACCAATTTAGCGGCGCAATTTCGGAAAACAAACGGATAAGATAACGGAGAGTTCGCCTAAAAATAAAATTACCTGTTGACTAAATAGGGTTCGCCGTTTATATTTTCACGAAACCCGACAAAAAATGTCGGGTTTAAGGTTCAATAAAAAAAATTTACCGCCCGGTGAATTTTTTTTGGCGAAAAATAAGACTAAATCAGTCGGGTTTGTAGCATGTTAAAGTTCAGTAAAAAAGTCGAGTATGCTCTCATTTCCATGCTCTATATGGCGGAGCAGCAGAAAGGGCAGCTCATCAGCGCCCGGGAGCTGGCAGAATCGTTTAATATTCCCCAGGAGTTAGTCGGCAAGGTGTTGCAGAGCCTTTCCCGGGTGGGTTTCATCAGCTCGGTGCAGGGGGTAAAGGGAGGCTACCAGTTGGCGATGGAGCCGGAAAAGATCAAACTGCCGGAAGTAATTTACGCCGTGGATGGCCCGGTTAGGGTGGTGAACTGCGTAGATGATCCGGAAAACTGCGGTTGCGAGCAGATCAAATATTGCAACATGCGCAATCCCATGGAAACCCTGCAACTGAAGCTGCTCGCCTTTCTGGATACGATCTCGCTCAAGGAATTGCAGACCAACCAGTTCCCGGTGGAGATTACCGTTGGCAAAAGCGCCGCCGGCGGCCATCCGGTAAGGTTTATTGACCGCTCGATTAATTAATCGGGATTAAGGTAAAGGATAAGGGATTTAAAGATTGAATATAACGAGATATGAGGATCGCACATTATGAATAACGATCAGCAAAGCAATGATCAACAAATTATCGAGAGCCGGATCAAGAGCGAATACAAGTGGGGTTTTACCACCGACATCGAAATGGAGATGGCGCCCCGGGGCCTCAATGAAGATATTATTCGCATGATTTCCACGAAGAAGAACGAGCCGGAATGGATGCTGGAGTGGCGCTTGAAAGCCTATCGCCACTGGCTGAAGATGACCGAGCCGCACTGGCCGAACGTGCACTACGACGCCATCGACTACCAGGACGCCTATTATTATGCGGCTCCCAAACAGGAAAAACGCCCGGAGAGCTTAGAAGAAGTCGATCCGAAGCTGATCGACACCTTCAACAAGTTAGGAATTTCCCTTGAGGAGCAAAAGCTGCTTGCCGGCGTGGCGGTGGATGCCGTCATGGACAGCGTTTCCGTGGCCACCACCTTCAAAGACGAACTGCGCAAACTGGGAATTATTTTCTGCTCTTTCTCCGAAGCCATTCAAGAGCACCCCGAGCTGGTAAAAAAGTACATGGGCTTCGTGGTTCCCCCCAACGATAATTTCTTCGCCGCCCTGAATTCGGCAGTGTTCACCGACGGCTCTTTCTGTTTCGTTCCCAAAGGGGTGCGCTGCCCCATGGAACTCTCTACCTATTTCCGCATCAACGCTGCTAAGACTGGCCAGTTCGAGCGCACTCTCATCGTGGCTGAAGAGGGCGCTTACGTCAGTTATCTGGAAGGCTGCACCGCGCCGATGCGCGACGAAAACCAACTGCACGCCGCGGTGGTGGAGCTGGTCGCCCACAAAAACGCCCAGATCAAATATTCCACGGTGCAAAACTGGTATCCCGGCGATGAGCAGGGTAAAGGCGGCATCTACAACTTCGTGACCAAGCGCGGGATTTGCTTAGAAGAGAATTCCAAAATCAGTTGGACCCAGGTGGAAACCGGCTCGGCGATTACCTGGAAATATCCTAGCGTCATTTTGCAGGGGGATAATTCTACCGGCGAGTTTTATTCCGTGGCCCTGACCAATAATCTCCAGCAAGCCGACACCGGCACCAAGATGATCCACGTGGGCAAGAATACCCGCAGCACCATTATCTCGAAAGGCATTTCCGCCGGGCGGAGCAATAATTCCTATCGGGGACTTGTAAAAGTGCACAAAGGGGCGGTCAACGCCCGCAATTTTTCGCAATGCGATTCGCTGCTGATCGGCGATAAGTGCGGCGCTCACACCTTCCCGTACTTAGAAATCCAGGAAAAAACCGCCAAAGTGGAGCACGAGGCGACCACCTCCAAGATTGGGGAAGACCAGATTTTCTACTGCAACCAGCGCGGGATCGCTACCGAGGACGCCATCGGTCTGGTGGTGAACGGCTATTGCAAAGAGGTGTTCAAGGAACTGCCCATGGAATTTGCGGTGGAAGCGCAAAAGCTGCTGGCCATCAGCCTGGAGGGCAGCGTGGGGTGAGAAGTGAAAAGTGCAAAGTGAAAAATGCAAAGTGCAAAGTGAAAAAGCTTGCCCGTTCGGCTGAGCTCACGACGAAGCCTGAGCTTGTCGAAGGGTGAGAAGTGAAAAAGTTGAACCTTGAAAAACGAGAGAAAATAAAATGCTGACCATTAAAGATTTGCAAGTAAGCGTAGAAGGTAACCGGATTTTGAAAGGCGTAAACTTAGAGATAAAGGCCGGTGAAGTTCACGCCATTATGGGGCCGAACGGTTCCGGCAAGAGCACCCTGGCCAACGCGCTGGCCGGGCGGGAAGATTACCAGGTAGATTCTGGTGAGGTGCTCTACCGCGGAAAAAATCTGTTGGAAATGAGCCCGGAAGACCGCGCCCGCGAGGGAGTGTTCCTGGCGTTTCAATACCCGGTGGAAATTCCCGGGGTGAGCAACGCCAACTTCCTGAAAACCGCTTTGAACGAAATCCGCGAATACCGCGGCCTGGAAAAGTTAGACGCCATGGAATTCCTCTCCCTGGTGAAGGAGCGGATGCAGTTAGTGGAGATGGACCCCAAATTATTGAACCGCTCGGTGAACGAAGGATTCTCCGGCGGGGAGAAAAAGCGCAACGAGATATTCCAATTGGCGGTTTTAGAACCGTCCCTGGCGATTATGGATGAAACCGATTCCGGTTTGGACATCGACGCGCTGAAGATCGTGGCCAATGGGGTGAACAAGCTGCGCGGCAAAGATCGCGCCTTCCTGGTGATCACCCACTACCAGCGCTTGCTGAATTATATCGTGCCCGACGTGGTGCACGTGCTGGTAAATGGCCGCATCGTGGAATCCGGCGGCAAAGACCTGGCGCTGCACTTAGAAGAGCACGGGTATGACTGGATCAAAAATGAGCGGGAAGCTTCCGTAACGGCGTAAA